>JBDTDR010000114.1:0-6040 GCA_039922955.1 Candidatus Tumulicola sp. | reverse complement strand
ATCTGCACGTACGAAATCGTCTTATCCTTGCCGATCACCACGATGGCACGCGCCAACAGGCCAAGCTCGCCGATCAACACGCCGTAGTTCCGTCCGAAACTCCGGTCGCGGTAGTCCGACAGCATGCCCAGCTTGACCTCGCCTTCCTCGGCTTTCGCCCAGCGCGCTTGCGCGAACGGCAGATCCATGCTCACCACCCACGCACCGATTCCCGCGGGCAGCTCCCCGATGCGATGGTTGAACTTGTGCGATTCGAGCGAGCAAACGCTCGTATCGAGCGATGGAACCACGATCAGCATCGCGGCCCGTTTGCCGCCGTCAACCAGTGTGTCGAGGGTGACGGCTGCGAGATCGCCGCCGCTGAGATGAAACTCCGGTGCCGGATCGCCGGCGCGCAGAGCCGGGCCCTGCAGCGTCATCGGCGTGCCCTTGAACGTCACAGCTCCGGTGCGTTCCTGTACGTTCTGCGCGGTCATATCTGCCTCCAAGCGTGAGTCTGAACTGTTGGTACTTAGGTTAAAACGTCTTCTAAGCGATTGGTGTCACGCGCCATCACGATTTCCATCGCGATGCGCTCGCCGACCGATACGTCGCGCCCCCAGCGATAGGCCGAGTACGGCGTGTAGCGCGTCCCCGGCGAACCCGGAATGCGCAGCGAAACGTCGTAGCACACGAACTCTTTGGGCGGCCCCGCAGCGATGATGCACTGCAGCGCAAACGGGCCGATCGCTCCCGGCGGATTGGCGGCGGCCGCGGCCGTTACGAAGCGCTCGCCCATCGCGAACGCCCCTTCCAGCATCGATTCCGTCAGCGTGGCGGCGATGTGGCCCGCTTCCTCCAACCGCATCGGCACGTCGCGCAGCGCGTTCAGCGCCGCCGGCGGCACGTTGCGAAAGCCTTCGAGATTGGTTTGCCGGCGCGTATCGGTTCCGCTCAGCTCGAGTTCGCCCAAAACCGGCGAATAAAAAAAGTTTAGGTTGACCGAGGGGCCGAGCACGTATTCCTCGATCACCGCGCCGCCCAGGCCCTCCTCCGTCAGCATGCCTTCCTTCAACAAGCGATCGGACACCGCCGCATATTCCGGCGGCGACGAAACCAGGAAGAACGCCCGTTCGAAGCTCACCGCCGCGTGCGGCGCTTTGACCATGACCAGCCGGTCGATCTCGCTGGGCGACGCAAACCGCCGCGGATACCGAACCCCGGCGCGTTCCAACAGCGCGTACTGATTGTCGGGCTCGTCGCGCTCCTCGGCGCGTAGCAAATGCCGGTTCCCGAAAAACGGAACCAGCATTCGGCTTTCGATCTCGTCGTAGGCGTACTGCTGGCGCAGGTACACCTCGAACGACCGGTTCGCAACGAAAATGACGTTCTCGGCCAACAGCCGCCGCTGCACGTCGTCGCGCAGGATGTCGGGAAAGGCGGCGAGCTCGAGCACGGCGTCAACGCAGCCGCGCGCCGGGCCCGGCGATTCGCGCCGGATGAAATGCTCGGCGTACGTGCGCTCGCGCCCTTTGGCGGTAACCACCAGATTGCGCAAACCCTGGGTCCGCGCGCCATAGGCGACGTCCAGCGCCGAATGGCTGCCGATCGAGCAGACCGTTAGATGCGAGCGGTCGTACGACGCCAGGGCTCGCGAGACGTACGCTTTCACGCGGCGGATTCCATCACGATGCTGCTGGCGTCAGGAGTTTGCGAGCCTGCGGGGTATCCTGATATTCGACCGTCAGAATCGCGCGCAGACGTGAGGCCGCTTGCCGGGCGTCGGCAGCGTCCATGCGCTGCAGGGTCGTGTAGCACCAGTACAGCAGCATCGGCAAATCGCGATCGCGCGGGTAGACTTTGTGCATGTCGTCGATGGACTCCGCCACCAGCACGGTCTCGCCGCTCTCACGGTTGCCGTAGTTATAGTCGAGCATGTAGTTGATGCGCTTGAGCTGGTTCTCGATCCCGAGAATCGACATGCCCATGCGCCCGAAGTACTCGTCGGCCGGCGCCAGCGTCGTCATGTACGCTTCGTGCGGTATCGCGGTGACGGTCGCAATGACGCGCAGCGGCGCGACCGCTTTGAGCCGGGTCATGAAGATCGCGGCGTTGTGCGCGTCGCCCGCCGTGAACTCGTCCCGGCCGGGCACGGCGGAACCGGCCGCGTTGATGAGCTCGTTGCCCCACGTGGTCGGCAAATGCGCGATCGGAAAATTTGGCGCCGCGGCCCGCTGCAGCGCCAGCGTGCGCCAGGCCGGGTCGTGCGTCAGCAGCCATCCGCGCCAGTTTGCTTCGACCTGCGCCAGCAGCGCGTCCACGTCGCGCGGATACGCCTGCAGATTGGCGGCTGCGTCCTGATCGGCAAGGCGAGCCAGTTTCTCGGGATCGTCTTCGGAGTTCACTCGTTCCAGCATCCCTCCGGCCTGCCCGATCAAGGTCGTGTCCTCGGAGTGTTTCGTCACCCACTCGCCGGCTTCGCGTACCCACCAGGCAGCGGCATCGTGATTGATCAAGGGGTTATAGTGCAGACCGCTGCCGATCTGCACGGTTAGCCCGGCAAGTTCTCCGTACGCGGCGTCCCCGGGATACTGCAGCGAGTAGGCTCGCCCGGCGTTGAAGATGGTTGAAAGATAGTATTCCTGCGAGCGAAAGTTCCAGCCGCTCGCGCTGCCCTTCGCATACGCGTCCTTCATCTGCGCATACAGCACCGCCGGATCGGCCACCAACGTGGCTCGCGCCGCCGACGGCACCGCGACGACGGCTATCGCCGCCAGCAACGCCGCGAGGACCGGGTTCCTAAAGTATGCTCGAGTCATCCAACACGACGCGAAGGTTGTTGGTGAGCAGGGCATTTTTGAGTTCGCGAGCGATCCGGCGTCCGGTCGACATCGGCTCGGAATAGTTCAAATACGAGTACGGCGAGCCGTCAATGAAGAGATTCGTGCCGGCGACGATCCGCGCGGAGACTTCCATGACATAGAACTGAATGTCGGGCGTGATGATCGTCTCGATGCAAAACGCTCCGAACAGGCCCTTGGGGCCGCAAATCTCCTGGCTCACCTTGACGAGGTTGTCACCCATCCGCAGGGCCTCGGCTAACAGCGACTCGCGCAGCGACACCGGCTGGTTGCCGACCACCACGTACGACGGGCTCACGTCCATGCTGCCTTGGGCGGCCGCCGGGATGCGCCCGAGCGAGTCCACGTTAGTCTCGTAGCGGCGGTCCATCGACATGATTTCGAGTTTCTTTTCCAGCGGGGAATAAAAGTAATGGATGTAGAGTGGAACGCCGATGATGTATTCCTGAATGATGTGCTCTTCTTTGAGGTGGGCGGCGCGCACCTCAAAGTCGTTGGCATCCTGGATGAACATGTAGCCTTTGCCGCCGGCCGCCCCGTAGAGCTTGACGATCACCGGGCGGTCGATTTCGGCCCCGCTTTTGAACTGGCGCGGAAGCGTGAGCCCGGCGCGCGAGAGCCACTGGCGCTGCAGCTCGCGGCTGGCTTCCCAATCGAGCACGGCTTTGTTGCCGAAGTATGGGATCGTCATCTTCTTATGCTCTTCGAGCGAAAGGTACGCGACGAACGATCCATGCGGCACGATGATGACCTTCCGAGTCGACAGCTCGTCAACGCGGCTCATGAACTCGGAGTAGTTGTTGAGCGTAATGATCTCGTCCACGAACGCAAACGATCGGTACAACCGTTCGGTGTCTCGATTCGAAATCGCGAGCGTCTTAAACCCTTCGTCGTGCGCGCCCTTGAGAATTTGCAGCGCCGAATGCGAGCCGAGCGTCGCGATCGTATACGGGCGGTTCATGTTGTTAGTAGGTTGCTTTCTCAATGGCAGGATTGCAGAGCAGGCGTTCGACGGCCGCGACGAGCGTCTCGCGCGCCACGGGGCTGCCGCTTCGGCCGAGCAGGCGCCAGCCAACGTAACGGCGCGCACGCGCAACGCCGGCAATGCCTTTGCCTCCCAAGTGCTCGCGCACCTCGTCGCGCGCGCCGGCTTTGGCGATCCAGGCTTCGCCGGATCGCGGCGCGGGCAAATCGAGAACCGTAAGGCGGTGCTTGTTCGGGTTGAAGATCGCCTCGTTCGCGCGCACCCGGCCGGGAAACGTCGCCGCGTCGCCGGCGTCGTCCAGGCTCCAGATTTCGCTGCGCTCCACGGCATCCACATCGAGACCCATGCGCCGCAGCGCGGCCGCCGCGGTGTAGGCCTCGTTATCGGGAATCTTCAGACCGATGGCCACTACGCGCGCCGTCATCGGCAGTTGACCGCATCTACGAAGCTGCGAAACAGCACCGACCCGCCCGATGGTGCGAGGACCCCGGCGCCTTCCCGGCGCTCGAGATGGTTGAAGTTCCACGCGTCGCGTTCGGGGTGCGGCATGATCGCGAGCACGTTGCCGTCCCGGTTCACCAACCCCGCGCACCCGAGCGCGGAGCCGTTGGGAATCGCCGCCGCGTCGACGGTGCCGTCGGCTTGCGCGTAGACGAAGGCGAGGTGGCCGCCCGCGACGATCTCGTCGAGGTGCTCGTCGGGAGCCGCCAAGCGCCCTTCGGCATGTGCGGCATACGACGGAATCAGCGCGTCGCTCGGGAGCGACGCCGTAATGGCGCAACGCGCCGGCTCGATCGCGAGCTTCATGTACACGTGACGGCAGACGAAATGCGGAACCGGGCCGTTGTCGGTGAACGCCGCGGTCGGCCGCCGCGCCGCGCCGGTGCCCGGAACGAGCCCCGCCTCCAGCAGAATCTGCGCCCCGTTGCACAGGCCGAGCACGAGCTTGCCCGCGAGCGCGCCCTCGATCACAAAATCCATCATGCGGTCGTGGGCCGGAATCGCGCCGGCACGAATCCGGTCTTCGTAGGCGAAGCCGCCGGGGAGCACGTACGCGCCGTACGCGTCGAGCGTCTCCCCGCGCGACCAGTGCACCAGTTCGGCCGCGCCGCCGCAGTCGTGCAGCAGGCGCAGCGTTTCGTTCTCGGAGTTCGTCCCCGGAAAGACCAGCACGGCGATGCGCGCGTCGCTCACGGATAGATCTCCTCAAGCGGCTTCGACCAGGTCTCGTAGAGCGCTGCGACGTCGAAAGCCGTTCCGTTCACGATCAAGCGCGGTTCGCCGATCGTGGAACCGACCTTGAGAATCCCCGAAACGTCGAGCCGCCGATCGTCGCTGACTTCGCACAGAAAACCGCCCGCTTCGCAAAATGGATTGCCGAAATCGAGTTCCGCTCCCAGCCGGCGCCCGGCGCGCCGCGCGTCGAACGCCAGGCGCGCCAGTGCCGTCAACATCCCGCCATCGGAAACGACCCGGCACGACAGCAGTACGCCCGCGGAAATTGCTTTCTCGACGATCGCGATCGCGGTTCGTTCCGAATCGTACGAAATTGCCGGCGGGGGCGCCTGGATGCCGAGTACCTCGGCCAGCACCGAGCCGCCGATGGCGAGTTCGCGGCTTCCCACCCACAGCAGCGCCGAACCCGCACGTTTCAACCC
Source organism: Candidatus Tumulicola sp. (assembly GCA_039922955.1). Lineage (GTDB taxonomy): Bacteria > Vulcanimicrobiota > Vulcanimicrobiia > Vulcanimicrobiales > Vulcanimicrobiaceae > Tumulicola. The sequence goes on along the minus strand of JBDTDR010000114.1, from coordinate 557 downwards.
CGGCGTCACGACCCCCGCCACGTCATCGAGCGCGCCGACGCAGGCTACGATCGGCGACGCGGGAATGGCCTCACCGGCTTTCGATTCGTTGTAGAGGCTGACGTTTCCAGAAACGAACGCTAACCCCAGCTCGCGTGCCGCGCGACCTAAACCGTCGATCGAAGCAATCGCGGCGCCGTATTGGTCGGGCTTGCGCGGGTTACCGAAGTTCAGGCAGTCGGTCAATCCAATCGGCCGCGCGCCGACTGCGATTACGCGCCGAACCGCTTCGAGTACGGCCAACTCGCCGGCGTACTTTGCATCGATCCGCCCGTACCGCGGGTTTCCGGCAACGCCGAGCGCGACCCCGAGGGTCGAGCCGGGAATCGGCGCCAGCACGCCGGCGTCGGCCGCGCCGCGGGCCAGCACCGTCGCGCCCCGGACGACCCAGTCGTAGCGCCGGTAGAGCGGCTCGCGCGAACACACGTCGCGATGGGCGAGGATCCGTGGAAACAGCCGTTCGACGTCGACCGCGGGCAGCTCGCGGTCGGTCGGATCGTGCCGAATCGCTTCGACGT
>JBDTDR010000113.1:0-6951 GCA_039922955.1 Candidatus Tumulicola sp. | reverse complement strand
AGCGTTCCCGGCGTTTCGGTTCCCTCGGGGCAGCAGGGCTGGTATCAGAGCGTCTACGTGCGCGGCGGCGACTACAACCAGGTGGCCTATGAGTTCGACGGCGTGCCGGTGGTGCGCCAGTCGGACTTCGCGCCGATCGTTACGCTGTCGGCGCTGGGTCAGCAGGAAGTGCAGATCTACACCGGCGGAACGCCCGCGACCTCGAACTCATCGGGGCTGGCCGGCTACATCAATCAAGTCATCAAGACCGGCACGAGCCCGGGATATGCCACCGTCGTGGGCGCCATCGGCGGGCCACAGTTCTATCACTTCCTATCGGTCGAGGCCGGCGGCGCCACCCCCGACCGGCTGTTCTCCTACTACGTCGGGCTTGCCGGCGCGAATCAAACCTATCGCTACATCGATCAATTCAACGGCGCGAGCGATCCGCAGTATTTTTATCCGCTGAACATTGCGTCGAACAATGCCGTCTACAACGTCACCGACGGCAGTTGCGCGATTGCGCGCGGCTCGGGGTCGTGCGCCGGCGATCCGAACTACGGCGCGACGTACTCACCCGGAGCGTCGTATTTCCAAGCGGCCGGCTTCGACCGCGAATCGGTCATGAACTTTCACGTCGGCATTCCGCATCACAACGACGGCGGGCGCGACGACGTGCAGCTGCTGTATGTGACCGGAAACATCGAAACGCAGTTTTACAGTTCGTTCAACGACACGTTCACCGGCCCGGTGTATCCGGGCGGCGTGCCGTATCTCGACTCCACCTATTACGACGGCGCGCTCGGGCGGGCGCCGAACCCGTCGCAGTTGGTTACCGGCCGCTTTCCGAGCAGCCCGGCCAATCGGGTTTACAACAACACCACCGCCAACGGGACGACGGCCAACCCGTCGCTGATCGGTCTCGACCAGCGCGACGGCAATAACGTCGGGTTCTCGGTCGAGAAGGTGCAGTATCAGCGCAACTTCGACAATCACTCGTACCTGCGCGTGCTCGGATACAGCGAGTTCTCGGATTGGCTGATCAACGGCCCGAACGGCGCGCAGCTGACGTTCGCCGCCGATCCGGCGGAATACGACGTGCTCGCGTGGATCTACGGCGCCGGCGCGATCTATTCCAACCAGCTCGGATCCAAGAACTTGTTTACGGCGAGCCTGGCGTACAACGCTCAAACGCTGGCCACGTACAACGCCGAGTTCGCCAGCGGCGGCCCGAACTCGGTGGCGCCGACCGGTTTGGGAACGATCATTTCGAGCTACGTGGGAAAGAACGGCAGCTGCTACAACTACAGCACCGGCGCGCGGTGGAGCTGCTTCGACGCCGGCAGTCAAGGCGGCATCGTCAACGGCCCGGTTTCGGGCTGCGCGAATCCGGCTAACTTTCCGGCGATTTGCCTGACTCCGGGGACGGCTCCAGCCGGTACGCCGGCAGCCGACGCCCGCGCGCACTGGGTCATGACCGAGGACGGACGCGCCGCCCAGTTCGACGGCGTCAAGCCGTATTTCAGTTCGCTCGCGCTGACCGACGTCTGGACGCCGAACGATCGGATCTTGGTGAATTTCGGCGGCCGCATGGACAACTTCGTGTACAAGTTCGACGACACGGTCAGCGGCTTTCCGGCGCGCGCATTTTGGTTTAACGCGTACAACCAAGAAAACTGCGGCGCGCCCGCGCAGAATCCGGTCTCGCGCTGGAACGGCAGCAGCTTCGGCCCGTGCCCGGCCGGCTATTTGCCGATGACGACGCCCGGGGTCGGGTTGAGCAACACGGTTCCGGCTTCGACCTCGTATTGGGTGTTCTCGCCGCGCGTTGCGGCGACGTACTCGCTCAACTCCGACAACGTGCTACGCGCGTCCATGGGCCGCTACGCGCGGGCCGCGGCGACGTCGTCACAGGAGATCAACGATCGCCAGCAAGATCTTCCCGACAAGCTGTCGGGGTTTTACAAACTCGGATACACGACGCCGTACCATCAGAACCTTCCCGACACGTCGTGGAACTACGACGTGTCGTGGGAGCACCATTTCCACGGTACGAACCTGTCGTTCAAGGTGTCGCCGTTCTATCGCTCGACCAGCAATCAGGTGCAGTACTTCGCTATCGATCCGGCCACCGGCATCACGGCGGGCGTGAACGTCGGTACGCAGGAGTCGAGCGGCGTGGAGCTGGCCCTGCAGGGCGGCGACATGGCGAAAAACGGTCTCTCGTTCCTGCTTTCGTATACCTATACCAACAGCCGGATAAAGTACTCCTCGGTTTCCAACGGTGTGAGCGTGCTCGACAACCTCAACGCCGCGATCGAACAGTATAACTCCTACACGCACGCGTGCGCGGGTTCGGCCGCGAACTCGACGATCTGCGGCGGCGGGCTGTACGGGGGCAACGCCGATCCGAGTTTCAGCCATGGCCACGTGCGCGTCGCCAATCCCTATTACAACGCCGCGCTCCAGCCGCTGCTCGACAAGAACGCCTGGTTCACCACGTACGACGTGATCCCGACCGCCTTCAGCTCGGCTAACGGTTTCGCGGTGCCGAGCGTGGCCGCGCTGGTGTTGAATTACAAGCACGATCGCTTGACCGTCACGCCGAACGTGACGTACAGCTCGGGATCGTACTATGGCTCTCCGCTGGTATGGCCTGGGTACGTGCCGCAGTCGTGCACGCAGAACCCGGCGCGCACGCCGAAGACGCCGGGTGCAAGCTGCAGCGGTTCGTACACGACCGCCTCGGGCGGGACGAACGCGCCGGGCGTGATCTTTCTTCCCGACCCGTACACGCATCAGTTCGACACGCTCGGCGCCCTGCGCCAACCCTGGCAGCTGACGCTCAACTTGCAAGCCAGCTACCAGGCGAGTTCGCGTGCGACGATCACGGTGACCGCCTCGAACCTTTACAACCGCTGTTTCCAGCGCGGATACGCCTGGGACGATCCGAACATCTGCATGTACTCGAACCTGCCGTCCAACATCTTAGCGCCGGCCGGCAACTTCTTGACGACGCCGCCCGTGCAGCTCAAGTACCCCTACGGTCCGTGGTCGAATCAAACCGAAGTCGGCTACACCGCCGTCAAACAACCGTTCCAGTTTACCGCCGACCTAAACGTACGTCTGTAACGTCACCCTGGTGTCACTCTGAGCGGAGCGCCCAAAGGGCGCGCAGTCGAAGAGCTGAAGCGCCGCAACCTTTGTGTCACTCAGAGCGGAGGCGCGAAGCGCGTGTCATTCAGAGCGGAGGCGCGAAGCGCCGTAGTCGAAGAGCGAGCGTCCGGCCGTGTCACCCAGAGCGGAGCGCCCAACGGGCGCGCAGTCGAAGGGGCGAGCGCAGTCAGCGCGCCTGCCGTTCGGTGCGCCGCTTTGCTGTAGCTCCCCTTAAGCGGTCATCCTTGGGAGAACTTCGCGCTCTATGGCGCCGGCCTTGTCATCTTCGGCCTTCGCGAGATCGTACTTCCCCTGGAGTCTAATCCAAAACTCAGGGGACACTCCGAAGTATCGCGCAAGTCGCAAAGCGGTCTCGGCCGTCACGGAGCGATGTCCGTTGACGATTTCGGTGATGCGACTGACGGAGACGCGAATATCCATTGCAAGCCGGTTGGCGCTAAGGTTCATCGGAGCCATGAAATCTTCGCGGAGAACGTCGCCGGGATGGGTTGGAGATATTTTTATATTTGGCATCGTGTATGTATTTCTCCGTGGAAAGCGGGACTCGGAGCGCGGTATTGATCGTTGATGCGGATGCTGTGCTGCCCCTCCCGGTCGCCGTGTAGCGGCTCTAGGAGTTTGCAGGCGGTGCGTCCCTAAAGCTGGCAAACGTACGCTTGGACGCCGATGCTGCCAGACGGATCTGACCAGCCCATCGCGTGACGCTTACCGCGCGCCCGCGACCAGGAGCCCGAGCACGACGAGCAGCCCGAGGGCTACGAAAACCAGAAAGCCGCAGCCGCAGCCGCAGCCGGACTGCGAGTCGGGTCGGTTGCCGGCCGACATCATCGAAACGAGGTACTGAAACTTCGGGTCCCCCGGGTCGAACGGGTTCGGCATTTGCATGAATCCTAGCGTAAACGTCGCAGCGGCCACACGTATGGCGTGGCATGGGCGGGCGGCGCGAGCGGGTGTTGTGGGGCGGCCGCGAAGGGTGCCCGAGGAACGGAAGGAGCGTGGTCGAGATGACGGTCAGTGGGGTCGCCTTCGTGATGTATCCGGTGTCGGACGTGCCGCGTGCCGTCGCGTTTTATCGCGACGTGCTGGGTTTGACGAAAGCGGGCCTGGAATCGGAATACTGGGTCGAGTTCGACGTGGCCGGCGCGACGTTCGGGATCGGAAACTTCGAACAGGTCGGGAAGCCGGGCACGGCGCAGTCGCTGGCGCTCGAGGTGAGCGACATGACTGCCGCGCGAGCGGAGCTTTCCAAACAGGGCTCGGAATCCAGCGAGCCGTTTGAAACGCCGCACTGCTTTATCTCGGTCGTCAGCGATCCCGACGGCAATCAGATTTGGCTGCACCAAAAGAAGCCGGCGATGTAATGCCGGCGTTCGGCCCCTACGTTCTGGGAACGGACGAGCGCGTGCTGTCCCTCCGCGGTCGCCCGGTCGCAATCGCACCCAAGGCGGTTGACGTGCTGATCGCCCTGGCCGCCGATGCGGGCGCAACGGTGTCGAACGCCGAGCTGATGGAACGAGTCTGGCCGGACGCGTTCGTTGACGAAGCCAATTTAACGCAGAACATTTACGTGCTTCGGCGCCGCTTCGAACGCGACCAAAGCGGCGTCCGAATCGAGAACGTGCCCAAGCGCGGCTACCGCCTGATCGTTCCCGCCGCGCGGGAGGCGCCGGCCGGACGCTGGCTGCGGACGGCGGCCGCCTGCGCGGTCGTTCTGGTCGGATGCACGGTCTCGGGATCGTCGTGGCGCGGCGATGCGACGTCGAACGCGTTGTCAGGGAGCGCTTTGCGCGACTACATGCTCGGGCGCGAATACCAAGTCGGCGGAACGCGCGCGGCGCTGGAACGCGGCGCGCAGCTGTTCGGCGCGGTCGTGCGTGCAGCTCCGGACAACGCCCTCGGGTATGCCGGACGCGCGGAAACCGAAGCCAGCCTGGCCTACTACGCGCCCGATGCCGCGAGCCGAATCGGGCTCCAAGCGCGAGCGGTTTCGGACGCGCGCAGTGCGGTGGAGCGAGGCAACAACCCGGCCGATGCGTACGCGGCCTTCGGTGCGGTGCAGATGTCGGTCGAGCACGACAGCGTGGCGGCGGCCGCTGCGTTTGACCGCGCCTTGGCCGCCAATCCAAATCATCTGGGTGCGTTGGTTTGGAGCGGCACGTTGATGATGAACGCGGGCCGCATCGAAGAAGCGCGGCGCACGTTTGCGCGCGCGGTCGCGATCGCGCCCAACGCGGCGGGGACGGTCGCATCGCTCGCGTGGAGCGACTACTTAGCGGGTGACAACCCTGACGCCATTGCGCTGGCCAAGCAGATGCTGCTCGCGCATCAGCTTCCGGTCGTGGCGCGGGTCACGCTCGCGAACGCCTACTTGGCGGCGCGCGACTACCGCGGCGCGCGGGCCGCCATCCACGGGCTGTCCGCGGCGGGTTCCGGCACGCGCGTGCAAACGATTGCGTTAACCGCTCGTCTCGACGCGCTGACTGGGCGCGAAACGCGGGCCTCGGAGGAACTCGGCGAGCTCGGAGCGAGGCTGGACCCGCGCGCGATCGACGATTGGGACGCCGCCTCGATTGCGGCCGCGTACGTGGCGCTGGGCGATCGCCGCCAAGCCTATCTGTGGCTTGCGCGGGTCGCGCTGTGGGGGCGGCGGGAAACCGCGCGCGACCCGCGCTTCGCGGCGATCGCGAGCGAATCGCGATTCGACGCTTGGGTGCGCAACGGCTGAGGCGCCCTTGAGCTTTTGCTGAAGCGCGATCCGGCCGCGAGCGATATGCTTGAGGCGCATGCAGCACGCACCTCCCACGCCGGTACCCGCGATCGTCGTACGGCGATTTTCGAACCTCGCGTATGCCGGAGACGGCCTGGACGCCCATCGGCTGGACCTCTACGTTCCGCAAGGCGTTGAGAACGCGCCGATCGTCGTGTTCGTCCACGGCGGGGCTTTTATGGATGGCGACCGGCGGGGTTACTCCTCGGTCGGGCAGGCGATGGCGCGACAGGGCTTGGCGACGGCGGTGGTCTCGTACCGGCTGTGGCCGCAAGTCGACGCCGGCGGGGCGACGGCCGATGTCGCGACGGCGACCGCCTGGACGATCGCGCATGCCGCGCAATACCAACTGACGCCCAGGAACGTGTTTTTGACCGGGCACTCGGCGGGCGCGCAGATCGTCGCGATCCTCGGCACGAATCCAGCCTACCTGCGCGCCGCCGGGTCGTCGCTCGGAGCGATTCGCGGTGTCTTTGCCGTCGCGGGCGCGTACGACGTGCGCGATTTATCGGGCGAGCCGGACTCGTGGCAGGCGATCGACGGCCACATCTACGGGCGGACCCCGCAAGCGCGCAGCGCCTATTCGCCTCAGCTGCACATCGACGCCGGCACCCCGCCCATCGAAACCGCGTGCGGAACGCAGGACGACCCGTGGGCCTGCAACCGCGCCATCGACTTCGCGGCAGCCTTGCGCGCGGCCGGGAGGCAAGCGTGGGCGTTCAAAGAGGTCGGCGCCGACCACATGGGCATGCTGCGCGCCTGGGTGCTCCCCGGCGATCCGCTCAATACCGAGTTCCTCGACTTCATCACGCAATTGGAGGTTCCATGATTGGCGGGTTTGGTTCGGCCGGCGCTATCGCCGCACTCGTCGCGGGCACCGTGCTTTTTGCACTTGCCGCGCGAACTCCGGTGGCGGCACAGCAAGATCCCGCCGTCGCAGCGCTCGATCGCTTGACCGGCACGTGGGAAGGTCTCGGAACGTTCGTTGACAGCGCGTACGGCAAAGCGGGTTCGGCAAGGGCGACCAC
>JBDTDR010000112.1:0-5163 GCA_039922955.1 Candidatus Tumulicola sp. | reverse complement strand
GGCGAGTGCTCGAGCTCGCTCTTTCAGGCGCGCTTCATGAACTCGATTCAAGAGATGCTGATCGCGCCGATGTCGGCGATCGAAATCGTCGGCGGCTACGTGCTGGGGAGCCTCGCGCGATCGCTGCTGATCGCCGGACTGATCACCACGCTGGGCGTCGTTTTGGTCGGCGCGGTTCCGCACGATTGGGCCCTCTACTTCGGCGTCATCTGCATCGTGTCGATCCTCTTTTCGGCGCTCGGCCTGATCTTCGGTCTGTTTGCCGACAAGTTCGACCACATCGCCATCCTCACGACCTTCATCATTACGCCGCTGACGTTCGTGGGCGGCGTCTTCACGTCGGCGACGATGCTGCCGCCGGCGTTGCAGCGCCTCGAACTGATCAACCCGATCTTCTACACGATCGACGCTTTTCGCCGGAGCTACACGGGTGAGAGCTTTCTTCCGCCGCTCGGGTCGGTCGCCACGATCGTCGCCCTGGCTGCCGTCGCCCTGGGCCTGGTCTTGCGCATGATGTCCACCGGCTATAAACTGCGAACGTAGGAGGATCCGACGATGCTGGCTTTGATCTTGGCGGCTGCGCTTTCGCAGCCTCCGGCACGGCTTGAGATCGAACCTTGGACCGGAAAGAATCTCGCGACGACGACCGGCGCGGCGGTAAAGTATCGTCTGGGCGTCACCGGCAAACCGAATTCGACCATCCGTCTGCACGCCGGCGGCGTGGCCAAGGGGTGGTTAGCCGCATTCTGCACGCCGTTGGTGTGCGCGCCGATGCGCGTCGACGTTACGTTACCGCAATCCGGCCGAGCGGTCTATCAATTCGAACTGATCCGCGAAGAGGACTCGGGCCCGAAGCAAAGCGGCGCCCGAATCACCGGCGACGACGGCTCGGCCGTCACCGTGCCGCCCGCCGTCCCGCGCTAAACGCCGCCGGGAAAGAACGGGTTGTGCGCCTTTTCGAGCGCGACCGTGGTCGGCGGCCCGTGCCCCGGCATGAGAACGGTATCGTCGGGCAGCGTGAAGATCTTGCTGCGGACGCTGTTGAGAACGTCGGCATACGTGCTGACGTTGCCGTACGCACCGCCGACGCTCGAGGCAAAGAGCGTATCGCCCGTAAACACCGTCGACTCGAACGCGAAGCACGTCGAACCGTCCGTGTGTCCGGGGGTGTGCATCATTCGTACCCGCGCGCCGTCGCCAAAGGGCAGTTCGTCGCCGTCGGTTACCGGCAGCGCTTTGGCGGCAAGGGCCGTTCCGATCGCGGCAACGTCGAGTTGGTGCATTACGATCTGCGCGTGCGGAAATGCTTTCGCGACATCGGCGGTGGCGTCGCAATGATCGGGATGTTTGTGCGTGATGAGGATGTACTGCAGATGGTAGTCGCCGCCGCGCAGCACGCGCAGCAGGTTTTGCGGGATACCGGCCGGATCGACGAGTGCGGCGCGGCGTCCGCCGTCGAGGAAGAAGACGTAGCCGTTGCTCGGGTGCGGATCCTGGGGATGATGGCGCACGTCGGGAAGTTCGATCGGCGGCGGATACCAGCGCTGCGCGGCAACGTCGGCGAGCTTTCCCGGGTCGAGATGGAGCGCGACCGCGACGGCCCGCGCTTGGGCTTCGCCGGCCGCGCTTGCGTCCTCCAACCACGCCGCGATGCTGCCCGCATCGATCCCGGTTGCGCGCGCCAAGGTAGCGCGGTCGATTCCGTTTCCGCGCATCGCCTTGCGCAGGACGTCACCAAACGTATCTTCTAAGGGCAGCGGTCGCGTGCTCATGCGTTCGGAGTTCGACGCCGGTAACGCCGGCTCACCTCGGGGATCCGCAACCGGAAAGGCCGCCCGCGCGGTCGAAGCGGGCGGAATGGAACGCGTCATCATCATCGGCTCGGGTCCGGCCGGGCTAACCGCCGCGGTCTATGCGGCACGCGCGAACCTCAAACCCCTGGTTTTGGCCGGCGGCCTGTATGGCGGTCAGCTCATGCTGACGACCGAGGTCGAAAACTATCCGGGATTCCCCGAAGGCATCATGGGTCCCGACCTGATGGCCCGCTTCCGCGAGCAGGCCGAACGATTCGGCGCGCGGGTTGAAAACGTCGACGCTACGGCGGTCGAGTTTACAAAACTACCCTTCACGGTGCGCACGCACGACGACGAGTATCAAACCAAGACCGCGATCGTCGCTACCGGCGCGAGCGCGCGCTGGCTCGACATACCGGGTGAGACGCGCTTGCGCGGCCGCGGTGTCTCGACGTGCGCCACGTGCGACGGTGCGTTTTTTCGCGACAAGCACATCGTCGTCGTCGGCGGCGGCGACTCGGCCATGGAGGAGGCGCTCTTCCTAACGCGTTTCGGCCGGCGGGTAACCGTCATCCATCGGCGTAGTAGCCTGCGCGCGAGCAGAATCATGGCCGACCGCGCGCACTCTCACGAAAAAATCGACTTCATGTGGAATACACTCGCCGAGGAAGTGTACGGCGAGACGCACATGAAAGGCCTGCGCTTGCGGAACGTCAACGACGGCAGCGTTTTCGACTTCGACGCCGACGCGCTCTTCATCGCGATCGGTCACACACCCAACACCGAGATATTCAAAGGGCAGCTCGACCTCGACGAAGCCGGCTATATCGATTCGCCGGACGGAACGTCGACGAACGTCGAGGGCATCTTCGTCGCCGGCGACGTCAACGATTTGCGCTACAAACAGGCCGTGACGGCCGCCGGAGCCGGCTGCCGCGCAGCCATGGACGCGGAAAAATATCTGGAAGCGCTAGAGTTCTCCGCCGCATTCGTGTCATCCTAAGCGCAGCGAGCGCGTCATCCAGAGCGGAGCGCCGCAAGCGTGTCATCCAGAGCGGAGCGCCGTAGGCGCGCAGTCGAAGGAGCGCATCGCTCGTCAAATTTCGCGAAATGCTACAATCCGAAAAGCGACACTGCCGGGTGCGCCCTTCGACTTCGCGCCTGCGGCGCTTCGCTCAGGATGACACCGGCGCGTGCGGCGCTTCGCTCAGGATGACACCGGCGTCAGGATGACGCCGATCGGGGCAGCAAGTTGTCGAGGGCGGCGTTGATTTTTGTGAAGGCAAACGCGTAGGCTCGTTCCTGCGTCACTCGTTTGGGGAGGACTCGCTGCCCCGTCGTTGCGACCGAAGCACCCTCGCCGAACATCAGCTGCAGTGCGAACAGCGGTGTTGGCAGAACCACCGGACGATGAAGCGCGCCCCCGAGCGCGTGCGTGAACTCCGCATTCGTGACCGGATTCGGCGCCGTCGCGTTGAAGGCGCCTTCGCCGCCGCCGAGCACGGTCAAGTAGATGCCGATCAAGTCGTCGATGTGAATCCACGAGTGCCACTGGCGCCCGCCGCCGATGATGCCGCCGAGGCCGAGCCGAAACACCGGGAGCATCTTCGCGAGCGCGCCCCCATCGTTCCCGAGAGCGAGACCGGTGCGTACCACGGCTACCCGCATGCCCAGGTCGCGCGCCCCCTGCGCTTGGCGCTCCCACGCCTCGCAGACCTGCGCGAGAAAGTCCGCGCCGGGCGGATTCTCTTCGACGAACGTTTCGGTTTCGCTCGCGCCGTAATACCCGACGCCCGACGCCGAGACGTACGCCGTAGCGGCCGAGTTCGAGTAGCTCAGGGCCTCAAGAAAGCGGCGCGGCAGCTCGGTTCGGCTGTGCAGGATCGCGTGTTTGGCGGCCGTGGTCCAGCGTTGTGCGACCGGTTCGCCGGAGAGGTTGACGATGGCGTCGCACGGCGCCGCGGCCGCTGCGGCGGCGGCCGGATCGCGGAGCGATCCCCGGACCACGGTGTCGCCCCGGCGTTCGAGCGCACGCGTGAGATGCGTGCCCACGAATCCCGACGCGCCCAGGACGAACGCCCTCACGACGCCGTGGCGGCCCCCACGTCGGCGCCGACGATCGCCTCGAGTTCCTCGATGCTTTTGGGAATCGCGGCCGTGAGATTTTCGTTCCCGCCGGGCGTGACCAGCAGGTCGTCTTCGATGCGTATGCCGATCCCTTTGAAGCGTTCGTCGCAGTCGAGGTCGCGGTGAACGTACAGGCCCGGCTCGACCGTCGTTACCATCCCGGGAGCGAACGGCACGGGCGCGTCGTTCGCGTCGCGATAGGCTCCGGCGTCGTGAACGTCGAGCCCGAGCCAATGGCCCGTGCCGTGCATAAAGTAGTCGCGATAGCGTTCGCGTTCGATGTTTTCGTCGATCGAGCCGGACAGCAATCCGACGTCGATCAGTCCTTCGGTAACGGTGCGGACGGCGGCCGCGTGAAAGGCGTCGCGGCGCACGCCGGGACGCACCTGTTCGATCGCCGCTGCCTGCGCGGCTAGAACGATCGCGTAGAGCGCGCGCTGTTCGGGGGTGAACCGCCCGTTAACCGGCCACGTTCGCGTCACGTCGGTGGCGTAGCAGTCGAGTTCGCAGCCCGAGTCGATCAACAGCAGCGCGCCGGACTCCAGGCGATCGCGATTGGCGACGTAGTGCAGCACGGTCGCGTTGTCGCCGGACGCGACGATCGATTCATAGGCCGTGCTTTGCGCCCCCGCCCGGCGATACTCACTTTCGACGATCGCCTGAATTTCATATTCGAAAGCCCCCGGGCGAGTGTTGCGCATCCCCGCTACGTGGCCGGCGCGCGTTATTTCGGCGGCGCGGCGAAGCGTTGCGATTTCGAGTTCGTCCTTGAATAGGCGCATCTCGTCGATGACGAGCGAAGGGTCGACGAAGGCCCGTGGCGCGCGTCCCTTCCGCCGGGTTTGCGCGTGAGCCGTCTCGAGCGCGTCGCGCACGCTCCGGTCCATCAAGGCATCGTTGCCGAAGGCGTAATGAAGGCTCGACGCACCGACGAGGTACTCGGGCAGTCGCTCCGGGAGGTCGTCAATCGGATAGGCCGCATCGACGCCGAGAGCCTCGCAGGCGCGTTCTACGCCCAGGCGTTTACCGTCCCAAATCTCCTGCGCGCGGTCGCGCTTGCGCAGGAACAGGACGGTGCGATGCTTCTCGTGCGCGGGCGCCATGACGAGCAGAGCATCGGGTTCGTCGAAACCGGTCAGGTAATGGAAATCCGAATTCTGCCGAAAGGCGTAGTTCGAATCGCCGTTGCGATAGATCGTGCGCGCCGACGGTACCAGCGCGACGCCTTCGGCAAACGCGGTCA
>JBDTDR010000111.1:0-8508 GCA_039922955.1 Candidatus Tumulicola sp. | reverse complement strand
TGTACCCCTGGTCGACTAAGAGCGCTCCTCGCGTGCCTCCCGCCGTCCTGTAGACCCAAGTTCAATGTGGCAGGGGATGCTCGCCCCTTTGCTAACGCTTCGCTGACGACGGAGGCGGCGAAGCATTCTTGACCACTGTCGCGGCGCGGCGCTTTGCGTCAATGCGCTTTCCTTGCCGTGTTACCACCGCACCCGCTTTGCGGCGACGTTGTAGTGCCGTCCGCAAGGTACTGCACTTGATCGGGTAGCCGCTTTCGCTGATCTGTGCCGAGATCTCAGCATAGGTAGCACCGCGCTCTTGCGCTGCACGTATCTGCGTCTCGATCTTGCCCAGGAGGAGGTCAAGCTCCAGACGCGACGCCGGCTTTGGCGGCATGAGGTCAAGGCCATTTCCAATTTTCGCGATCAACTCTTCCGATAGCATCATACTGTCTGGCGCCTCCAATGTTAACATTCATAGTTCGTGATTGACTTTTTTATGGAGCTTGTTATGATTGTAGCATGGCGATGCAAGTGGCGCGGCAGGTGGTGTGCGGTGAGCAGACGTTTTTCGATACGCAAGCCGGTGGCTGTGCCGACGTCGCCTGCGGCGCCGTCGACCCAACCAGAATGGGGTCGCTGCGCCTCCGGCTCCGCTCAGCCCGCAAGCGTGAGGTCAGCGCGCATCGGGGTCGCCCCGCTCAGCCCGAAACCCAAGCAAAAGCGTGCGCCACATGAAGACGCCGCACGAACAAGCGCCACGACGGGAGCGCCTTCGCGTCCGTCTGACTGCAGAAGAAGCCGAGCGTGTCACGGACCTTGCGGCGGCGCGCGGCCTTAGCGTTTCCGATTTCGTACGCAGCACAGTGCTCCGCGCAGGCAGAAGAAGAATCCAACGTCGGGCATTGCCGGCCGGCAACGCTGAGCTGATTCGTGAACTCAATGCGATCGGTACGGACCTCCGGCGGCTCATCACGATTGCGCAGACGGACGGATCTATCCCGCACGGCGAACTTGCCGCATGCCTCGCTCGCGTGGTGACCGCGATTGGTGGGTCGGCCGCATGATTACCAAGTCCGTCCCCGCGCGAGCGCACACCCGCACCTTTGCCATCGGGATTGACTACGTGACCGCCCATACGCACCAGCGCGCGGTTGCGGCCGCCGGCGTGACTTTCGAAGATGGTGTAGCCTACGCGAGCGCGCCGGAGAAAGCCGCCTGGGTCGAGATGCGGGGAGTGACGTCCGTAGAGACGGCAGCACTCGAGATGGAAGCCGTCGCTGCCCTGTCCACCCGGTGCCGCGATCCGGTGTACCACCTGATCATCGCTTACGCGAAACACGAACGCCCAACCCGTCAACAGGTCGTCAGCGACGCGGAACGCCTGCTGAAGGCGATCGGCATGGACGACCGCCAGTACATCCTGGCTGCCCATAAGGACACCGACGACTTCCACGCCCACGTGATCGCCAATCGAGTGGGGCGCGACGGGCGGGCCAATGACTTGTGGCACGAGCGGATCATCCGCGAGCGGGTTTGCGCTGAGATCTCCTCGGAACGGGGCTGGGACGTCGTCGTCGGTCGCCACAATCGCGATATCGTGCAGCATGTCGAGCGTCTCCACGATCTCCCGCCACGACCGCAGCCGCGGCTGAGCGACGGGGCTTACCGACGCCTACGCGAGCACGGCGAACTGCCGTGGCAAGATGTCGCGCGTCCGTATGTGCTCGACGCCGTCGATCGCGCGCGCGACTGGAGCGAGTTGCACCGGCGCCTTACTGCGCACGGAGTCGTGGTGAAGCTGGTTCGGCGCGGCGCGCGCGTGCAAGGCCTGGCGTTTGCCGAGGGGAACGATCGTACGGCGCCGGGGTGTGCCGCGTCGCGTATTGACGCGCGCTGCTCGCTCTCGGCACTCGAGCGTCGCTTCGGGTCCTTCACGCCGTCGCACGAAACGGCTCCCGGTGGTCCGCCTGCGCCACCGTGGATCGACTCGATTCGTCCAACGATTCTCGCGGCCGTCGATTCGGCGCGTTCGTGGGACGATCTCACCCAGCGACTCGGGCAGCATGGCGTTACGATGAAGCTCATCGAGCGCGGCGGGCGCGTGCAAGGTCTCGCCTTTGCACGGGGCAGCCATGCGGATGCGCCGGGCTGTGCAGCGTCCCGCATCGATGCGCGCTGTAAGAAAGCCGCGCTCGAGCAGCGTTTCGGGTCTTTCCCTGAAGAGCCGCAGCGCTGGCACAGTCGCGCCGGTGCTACTGCCGAGCAGCGGCGGGGACGCCTACGGGAGCGCGCCGAGCACGACGCTCGTCACAGCCCTGACCGCGTACTGCAAGAGGCCGGGCATATCGTCGATCAGGCCCGGATGCGGTTGGCGTACTCGGCATATCGGGACCGCTACTTCGCCGAACGCCCTCGCACGACCGACGCACGCCGCAATGCCGCCTGGGAGCGCGAGCGTTCGCAGCGACAGATAGAGGCTCAGCGCCGTCGGGAGGCACGCCGGCTGCTGCGGGCCATCGCGCGGGTGGGCGTGCGGGGGCTACTCTTCCGTCACCTTGCCTATTGGTCGGTCGACGCCGTTATCGCCCGCCGGCGGGCCAAGGAGTATGCTGCCGGGCGCGTGCGCTGGGAAGCTACGAAGATCGTGCTGGCCTCGGAGCGAGCGCTAGCGTACAAGGAGAAGCCCATGGACTATCGGTCGTTTGTTGCTGAAAGCGCTCGCGCCGGTGATGCCGGCGCACAACGGGTGCTCGATATGCTCGCTGGGCCGGCCCGAAAGCAGGCGCCGGCCTCGCCGAGCTGCGAGCCTCGGCGGATGAATCTGCGCGAGGTCCGCAACCGGCTCGACGTGATCCGCGCTGAACAGGAGACACGATACGAGCGGGCGCGCACTGAACGCAGTCAACTGCGCCGCCTTGCCAAGCCTGCCGCGCTCGACGACATCTTGGCCGCGGAGCGGAGGCGAGCAGCGGAGCAGGCTCGAGATGGGGCGCGCCTCACCGACGCGGAGCGGGCACGCCTCGCACAGTTTGTTGAAGAGAAGCGATCTTGGAATCCGTTGGTACGGGCGGCGTCCAGAAAGGCGGAAGCGAGGCTGCAAGCTGCGTACCGCTCGCGATGCGAGGAAGCCATTGCGGAGGCAGTGCGCGAGTTCGAGGAAAAGGCCGCGCCGCGTATCGCCGAACGACGCGCCGTCGACGAACGCCAGTATCGGCAGTATGTAGCCGCTTCGTTCGGTCTTGAAGCCGAGATGCGCGAAGCGCGCGGTACTCTGCGCGACCGGCTGCCAGATGCCGAGCGTCGCATCAATATCCTCGAGCAGGCTGGGGTCTCGCAGGTCCAGCTCAACGATGCGACGCCGAACCCCGGACTCACTCAGGTCGCGACGGCCATCGATCAGCAGTACCGTGCATTGCCAGAGAGCACTCGGCGTGAGGCGGAACGCAGCGCTCGCGATGAAAAGCGCAATCGATCGCGAGAATCAATCTCTTTCGGAGGTCGGTAATGCTCGCCCTCATCTACATCTTTTTGACCGCTCAGACGATCTCGGTCCGACGCTTGTGCCTGTTCTTCGTTGTTGTCTTGACATCGGTGACTGGCGTCTTCGGCGTTCTCCGCGAGAGGGCCGCGCTGACCGACGCGCTTGTGACCGCGATCACGTTGACGCTCTTTCGTGTGGAGTCTTCCTTTGCTGCTCATCGTGCGCGACAGCATCCGCGAGCGAGCCGTGTCTCTTGATGCTCTTGTGCGCGTCTCAGCACTCGTTCAATGGACCTATGGAGTGGCATTGGCAGCTCCGCCACTACTCCTGATCGGAGCGACTCTCAGTCCTCAACACCATTTCGTCGTCGGAACGCTGGCGCGATTGGTGGCAATAGCCGGCGCAGGCGTACTGGCGCCCGTGGGCTTGAGTAGCTTCGTACGTCGAAGACGCCCCGTTCGTGGGTCGGCCTGAGAAAACGGCCCTTAGCGTCGGCGCTGCTCACGCCGCTGCTATACTGGCGCCGCCGTCAACGCTGCCCACCCGCTTGCCGCGACCGGCGTCGACACAGAATGCTACAAAAGGGCCTCCAAACTTCCGGTCTTGGCGCCCTTTGAGGTTATGAATCATCCGCTCGAAGCGGTAGTCGTTACTAGGGATAGCTCAAAACGTCGCCTCGCAGCCCGGCCTTTAGAGACCAAAGCCGGGTTAGGCGGGCCTAGTTGGCTATGCCGATCAGCTGTCGGCGGCTATGTTGGCCGCGCTGGCGTAAGGTGATCTCGATGTGCGAAGCTTTGGACGTGGCGCCGACTTGCGATCTTTGCGGGCTTAATCTCTGTCGCTATCGGGTTGACCGCACGGCCCCGGCTCTACCAAAGTAGTTCATCGTCAGGGTCATGGATGCCAACCGCTTCTTGCTCTCGATACTGCTTATTCATTGCGGCAGTCTCCACGTATGTCATGAATAACTTGTCTGTGGAAAACCTTCTTTTAAGGATATACGAATGTTTGGCATGCTCGTTGCATGAGGCGAATGCATCCGCGACCTACGAACGGCCACCCTGAGTCTTAAGGTTTGCGAGTGCGATCTTATTCTTGAGTGCACTGCCGACCAGATCGGCTCGCCCAAAACTACAATTTTTAATTGTCGCCAAACGGAACGCGTAGCAGCGGCCGCGCTTTGTCTTCGAAACGATGACACCAATTACGTCCGCATTGGGATCGGAGTACCATAAGTTATCGCTGGAGTCCGGGAGTAAGAATCTTGGATTGACTCCGCGCGGTGGAAGCGAAAGCCCCCTTCCGTATTGTTCGACAACGTGCGCGTGTGGCTCCGCGATCCAAACAGTAGCGGCATGATCGATCACCATATCAGATATGCCAGCGGGCCCAAACGTCGTGTAACTGGCGGTCACAGAACCGTCGATGTCCGCGTGAAGGATCATATTCCCGTACTTATCTGAGAACCAAAGTCTATTGGAAGGATCTACTACATAGAGTTTTGGACCTAAATCGTCAACGGGGAGCTTTGCGGGCCTCTCATGTCCCTGATTGTCTACGAAGGAAAGCGAAGAACCAGCTATCCAGAATCCTCCCCGGGCTGCACGCATCGTCGAGGGTTCGAACGCTAGCGGGAATCGCTTCCATCCGCCCTGATCGTCGAGCGTGGCCATAAAGGGCCCTCCCTTGTCCCCCGATCCGTCTTGCCCGACGATCCAAATGCGGTCATCGCTTCCTACTGCTAGGTCGTTGACGGTTCCAAGCGTGTGTAAGCGAAAGTTGGTCACAACACCCTGCTCGTTGATGCATCCGACATTCCAACCATCAGTAAACCATATGCGCCCATCGGCTCCCAGAATCGTTCGAAGGCTGCTCGTCATGAAGGCACGGTGTACGAGCGTGAACTCCGAGCGCTTGCCGCCGACCGCAAAGCGAACAATCTTGCCGACCCTTCTTTCGCTGACCCAGACGAAGCGGGGTGTTCCAACGATATCGCCGGCGTCCGAAAATGGTGTAGGCAGATCATACTCGTGAGGCCGCAAACCTGGTCCTATGACGGCAACGCGGTTTCCCAACCGGTCAAGAGACCAAATCGTACCTTTCGGCCCCTGGACGAGCTTTTCAGGCGCATTGAACGGCGAACCACGAACGAGCTTTGCCTGACTCAATGCCGCTCTAGAAACATTGTGCCTCGTAAGCGTAAAGTTAGAAGCGCTCATCATATTGACGCCAAGCGTTCCAGTTGTGCCGTCCCGAAGCGTTAGCCTTAGTACGCAGTAGCCACAGTTTGTTTCGTCAAAATAATAAGCGCCACTGTGAACCGTTCCAGTAATTGGCTTCTCGTCGCCCTGAACTGGCCACATTGAGATCGCCATAACCGAGCTCGGCATTGCCCCCGCCAGCCCATGCATTGCATCTACGAGTCGAACATACGGGCCCGAGCATCGCATTGAAACGTCGAAGACCCGATTGTATCCCGGAAGTACCCCAAGGTATCGATTGGCAGTGCACTTTGCAGTCCGCAAGGATACCCCGTAGTAGCCCGGCGGTAACGAAAGAACAAATCTGTGGGAGCTCCGTTCTGAGACCGACGGCGCCAACGGTGCGTCGATCCCCTCGTCCCAGACGGCCACCGCGGGCGCCTGTACTGGGCAGTCAACGCAGCCGATAAGATTCACTGTTATCTGCTGAGTGTGAGGGCCGAGCGGCGCTACCGTGCTCCCGACCAGCAAAGTAAAAGCAAAGATAGCTCCAAGTGGCATCGTTGACATAGGAATTAATTTCTACCAATAGTTTGCGAAGACCTCCCCTGGAAAAGCCTTTTGCGCGATGAGTGTAACCACTTCACAATGTAGCTTCGGCGACAGCTCGAGACATCCGAGGCTTATAGCGCAGAATAGGGCGGGTAAACCAGCTGAAAATATCTGCTCGTCGAGAGACAACCAGACGGCGCGGTACTGGGCGGCGCCCTTCGCGTCAACGCTTCCTTTTCGGCTCACTAAGCTCGGCGTTGACACCGAGCTTCACCCCTGCGCCGTGCGGCACCCGATAGCAGTTCGCAAAGCATTACCTCTTGACGAGCGACTTTGCACGCGAGATAATTGGCGTGTCAGCGTACACGCGACTTCCGCCCGCATAATAATGCTGGCGTAAAGGGCCACTGAAGCACAACCGTTTCGGAGGCCCTTTTTTCTTTGCGCGCACGTCTCTTGCGGAGAATATTTGTGAACCATTCCGTGGCTCCGAACCTCTACACGCTGCCGCGGCGCGAGCGCGACCCCATGGGTATCGTCTTTCCATCGATTGGCATCGTCATCTGGATCGGCGCAGCGTCGTGTTGGTGGGCCACCGAGCAGGTAGCGCAAGCCTTCGGCTATCAGGCGTCGCTTGGTCGGCCGCTGCTTGCGCACGTCTACTCGCCGTTCGACATCATCGGCTGGGCGATAAAGTTCGACCATCCTGCCAAGCTCGGCATTGCGGTTCATCACGTCTTCGTCCATGCTTATATGACTTTAGCGTGCGGCAATGCGTTCGGCATTCTCGTGGCTGGCCTGATGGCCGCGCGCCGAGTCGGCCGACTCCAACGGCATACGGACCTGTACGGTTCGGCGCATTGGGCGCTACCGGACGAAGTACGAGCGACGGGGCTCGTAGGGCGGAATCGTGGCGTGTACGTCGGCGCGTGGCGCGACCCGCGATCGAAGCGGACGAGATACCTGCGCGATCCGAGCTCGACCCACTGCCTCGCGTTTATGCCGACCGGCTCGGGAAAAACTGTGGGTCTCGTCATTCCGACGGTGCTTTCGTGGGAGGGCTCTGTGGTCGTTCACGACCTCAAGGGCGAGATATGGGAGAAGACGGCGGGCTGGCGTGCGGCGGACCGCGAACTCGGCGGCCTTGGTCAGCGCGTCTACAAGTTTGAACCAACAGCGACGGACGGCTCGAGCGTGCGGCTGAACCCATTCGACCGCATCCGCATCGGAACGGAATACGAAATCCAAGACGTTCAGAATATCGTTGAGCTGGTTGCCGACGAGGGAGAGAAGCCCGTGCGCAGCGACAATCGCTTCTGGGTCGAAATGGCCAAGAGGCTGTTGCTCGGATTAAGTCTTCACGTCAAATACGACGAAGATCCGCACAGCGACTCTCTGCCTGGGGTAGCCGCCGCCCTTGGCGATCCTCGCTACGATGACCTCGACAAATTCTTTGAGCACCTGCGCGAATACCCGCATGATCCATCCCAGTCGCGCGGGTGGCTCGACCCGGAAGGACAGGCGACCGCGACCCACCCGCTTGTCGCCCAGGTTGCGACGCAGATGCTGGCGATGGAGTCGCGCGTCAAGGCCAACATCGTCGCCGAAGCGCAGAGCTTCCTAAATATATACAGCGACCCGGTCATCGCCGGCAACATCTCATGTAGCGATTTTGACCTTGGTGACCTGCGCAACGATCACGTGAGTCTCTATCTCGTCGTTCAACCGGCGCAAAAGAAGCGCTTGCGGCCCCTCACGCGGCTGGTCTTGACCCAGATTATGCTTGCCCTGATGGAGACGCACGAGCAGGCTCTGGAACCTCGCGTCCTGGTCATGCTGGAAGAAGTCGCGGAGCTTGGGGCGCTTGACATCGTTGCCACGGCACTTGCGCTGGGTCGGGGCTACGGGCTCAAACTGTATTTGATCGCTCAAGACTTGAGCCAACTCGAAACGGCCTGGGGCAGCAAGAGCAAGTCGCTCATCGCGAACTGCGCGATCCGGATCGCCTCGGCACCCAACGACGTCGCGACGGCCGAGTTACTTTCGAAGATGTGCGGGGCGATGACGGTGCGGCACACTGTCCGCAACTACTCGGGGAGCCGGATGAGCGTGTTGCTGCCGCACACGATGGCGACCGAACAAGACACGCAGCGCCCGCTACTAACGTAAGCGTGAAGCGCAGACCGTCTTGCGCACGATGACGTAGTTCGCGACGATTGGGGAAACGCCCTTACCGCTCGCGAGGTTCCGATGCCCCGATCAAACGCCCCCAAACAGCGCGCACCGCGCCGC
>JBDTDR010000110.1:0-18880 GCA_039922955.1 Candidatus Tumulicola sp. | reverse complement strand
AATCGATGCATCTCGATTTCGCAGAAGTCAAAGGACAAGAAGCCGTCAAGCGCGCGCTCGAAGTTGCAGCGGCCGGGGGACACAATCTTATCATGGTCGGCGCACCGGGCTCCGGCAAGAGCATGCTGCTCGACGCCATCGTCGGGGGGTGCCGCGCGGATGCGATCGTGATCGGTCTGGTCGGCGAGCGCGGCCGCGAAGCTGCGCGCTGGATCGACGCGTGCGACGTGCGCACCACGGTCGTATGCGCCACCAGCGACCGTCCGGCGGCGGAACGCGTCCGCGCGGCCCACGTTGCGGCGGCTCAAGCATCGGCGCTGCGCGAGCGCGGACTGCACGTTCTGTTGGTGCTCGACAGTCTCGCGCGCGTGGCTGCGGCGTTGCGCGAGCTCGCGGTGGGCGCCGGTGAAAGCGTCGGGCGCGCTGGATTCCCGCCGAGTGTTTTTGCCGACCTTGCGCGCCTGGTCGAGGTTGCCGGTCCGACGCGCGCGGGCTCGATGACGCTGATTGCCAGCGTGCTCGACGACGGTGACGACCGCGATCCGATTAGCGACGCGGCGCGCTCGCTGCTCGACGGACACGTTGCGCTGGCGCCACGGCTTGCCGACGCGGGGCGCTTTCCCGCCGTCGACGTGCTCGCCAGCGCCAGCCGCACGATGGCGCAGGTCGCCGCCGCGGAGCACGTCCGCGCCGCGCACGGGATTCGGCGCGCCCTCGCGCTGCTCGAGCGCACCGACGACGCTCGCCGGCTGGGGATCGATCCGGTCGATCCGGAATCCCAGCGCGCGATCGCCGCGCAAGAGCGTCTGGAGTTCTTCTTGCGCCAGGGCAGCCGGCCGGCCGAGCCGGACGCCACCTTGGAAATGATGGCCGGTCTAGCCTGCTTCTTGGAGGGACCCCATGGAGATCGTTAGCGGGCTCCCGGCGGTCGAACGGCGCATGGCGGAAATCGCCGGCGCGAGCGCGCCCGCGTCATTGCCGGATGCCCGCTCGTTTTCAGCCGTCGTGCAGGCGTCGTTGCCGGCCAGCCGAGCGCCGCTCTCCTCGGAGCGCGTCGAGCGGCTGGTGGACGCCGATGCCGCGGCCTGGGGCGTCGACCCGTCGCTGATCGAGGCGATCGTTGCCAACGAATCGGGCTTCGACCCCCGGGCGACGTCGCCGGCCGGCGCTCGAGGTCTCATGCAGCTCATGCCCGCCACGGCGGCCGGGCTCGGCGTGACCGACGCGTACGACCCCGCGCAAAACGTCGCGGGCGGGACGCGGTACGTGCGCGCCCTGCTCGACCGCTTCGGCGGCAACGCCGAGCTCGCCGTTGCGGCCTACAATGCTGGACCGGGCGCGGTCGAGAAGTATAGCGGCGTACCGCCTTATGACCAAACCCGCAACTACGTCCGAAACGTTTTGGCCAGCTACCAAAAATACGCGGCCCAGCCGCGGCGCTGACCTCGGGCGCGCCTGCGTGTGCGCCGCCGCCTTTGCGCTGACGGGGGTCGTACCTTCGCCCGCGCCGGCACCGCCGGCCGCGCTGGCGGCCGTTCTCGCCGCCCATTTGCACGCGCTGCAAGGCCTGAAAGCGATCCAGCCGCGTACCCTGCAAACGCACGGAACGCTCGAAGGACTCGGATTGCACGGAACGTTTCAGAGTTGGCGCGCCGGCGACGACCAACGCTATGACGAGACGCTCGGAATCCGGACGCAGCGTACCTTGCGTCTGGGCGACGCCGAGTTCGTGCGCAATGCCAACGGTGACGTGCGCGAACTGCGCGGTCTGGCGGCGCGCCGGCAGGTGACCGAAGACTTCATCGACTCCGGCGAGTTCGCACGCCATCCCGAAAACGACGTGTTGCTCGGACGGGCCAAGCTGCGCGACGGGCGCGACGTTTTGCAGCTTCGAGTCAGCCCTCCCGGCGGCGAACCGTACGGCATCGCCCTCGACGCGGCGACGTCGATGGTCGACGAAAAGGCCTACCTCAACGGTGACGCCGTGTCCACCATCGATTACTCGGAATATCGCGTCGTGGATGGCGTGCTTTATCCGCTCCTACAGGTCGAATCGAGCGGCGACCCCGCGTTCGACATCACCTCGCACGTGACCGGCATTCGCGTGAACGCGCCCGTGGATCCGGCGATCTTTGCGCCGTTGACGCAGGCGTCCGTCGACCTGCCGGCTCCCGTAACGCTCCCGCTGCTGGACGGTGGCGGGCACTTCTTCGTGCGCGCGAGTGCGAATGGAAAATCGCTGCTGCTGCTGGTCGACAGCGGATCGCAAGGGCTGTTCCTCGACCCCGCCGCGGCCCAGCGTCTCGGCCTCACCCCGGAGGGAACGCTCGAAATTCGCGGCGCGAAGCGGACCAGCGGCGCCGGCGTTGCGGCGCTCGATCACATCGATTTGGGCAGCGCGCGCCTGCCCGCGCACGTCGTGTCGGTGGTCGACTTGAGTGCGGTGACGTACAACGGCGTGACGATCGACGGCGTGCTGGGCTATCCGTTCTTTGCCGCGGCCGAGGTTCGGATCGATCCGGAGAAGCTGGCGATGACGATTGCAAAACCCGGCACGCTGGCAGTCCGCGGGACGCCGATACCGATCGACACCGACCGCGAGCTTCCGGAAATGTCGGCGCGGCTCAACGGCAACGTGGACGGCCGATTTCTGGTCGATACCGGAAACAGCAACGACTTGCTGGTGTTTCATGCCTTCGTCCAGGCCCATCCGGGCGTCGTCTTCTATGGTGAGGCTCGGACCTTTTCACGAAATACTGGGATCGGCGGTTCGAGCGTCGCAGTTCCCGCAATCGTCTACCGGTTGGAGATGGGACCTTTCAACCTGTACAACCGCTACGCGGACGTGATGCTGGCCGACACCGGAGCGTTTGCCGATGGCAACGAGGCTGGAAACATCGGTCTCGCCACGCTGCGCAATTTCGTATGCACCTTCGATTTCTTCAACCACAGGCTGTATCTCGACAAGACGCGATCGTTCGACGACGGGCGGTACCGTCCGCAGTTCGACCGTCCGATTCCGCGCCCGCCGTAATTCGGCGGCAACATCGCAGCGACACCGCGGCCACGCCGGCGCGGGATGATCGCGGCATGATGACGCAGGAACTCCGAGCGAGCATTCTTACGGCGCCGCTGGCCGCGATCGACCGGCGCGCACTTTCCCAAGCGTGGTATTCCGCCCTTCATCTGGCGCGAAGATCGGCATCCGCGTCGCCGCCGAGTGTACCGGCGAAGCCGGTTTTCACGCCGGCTGGGTTTGCGAAAACGAGTCCAACCGGCACGGAGCCCCCCGGCCGCTCGACGTTTGCGCCCGCCGTTCGCACGCCGGCGCGGGTGCGCGAAACGCCGGCGGAAGGGATTGCCGCCGACCGGCGCGCCCCACGGTCGGCGCTCGCACGCAGCATCGAACGCGCGTTTCTAGACCCGCGTTGGCGACTCGAGCGTTCGACGTTCTCGGTCGGCGACGGGGGCGCTCGCGTCCACGTCGTGTTGCAGACCTCGCGCAATCGCGCGCGTCTGGTAGCAATCTGCCCACCCGCCGCGAAAGGCGCGGTCGCTCGGGCGCTCGCGCAGGCACGTTTTGCGCTCGCATCGCGGGGCATTCCGCTCGACCTCGAAGATGCCGGAGCGTTGCCGTGTTTCTGAATCCGACGATGAGCGCCGCCCTCGATCGTATTGCGGAGCGGGCCGCCGACGTTCGGCGCGCCTTTACGCGGGGAGCGTCGCCGCAGCGTAGCGACGTAGCGACCGCTGCAGCCGGCGCGCAGTTCACGCTCGACCCGCTTTCCGCGACGGCTCCGGAAGGCGCATACTTTGTTTCCGTGGATGCTCGCGGCCGCACGGGCTACTCGCGCGACGGAACGTTTCAGGTAGCCGATGGAAAATTGGTCGACGCGCGGGGGCTTTCGATTCTCGGGCGCGCTCCGGGCGGAACGCTGGGCGAGCTTCGCATCGACCCGGTCGATGCAGCGCTGGGCCGCGCCGGCAACGCGCGCGTCGAAGCCGACGGCAGCTTCGTCTACGCCCGCGCGTCAATCGATCCGCGCACCGGAGCCCGGGTCGCACACGACGTCGTCGTGGGACGCATCGCGCTGGCACGTTTCCCGGCTGGAACGAAGCTCGACACCGATGACGGACGGCGATTTTTCGCGCCCGAAGGGGTCGTGCCGCATACCGGCCTAGCGGGTGACGGAACGTTTGCGGCCCTCGCGCCGATGCAACGCGAGCGCAGCCGCGTCGACCTTGACGCGAGTCTGATGCGTCTCAAAGACGCCTACGTTGCGTTCGATGCGCTCGCCGCCGCCGAAACCGCAAAAGACCACCTCGGTAAAGCGGCGATGGATATCGTTAAGTGAAATCGCTCGGGTTCGGGCTCGGCGGCGCGGCGAGCGGCTCGAAGCGCGTGCGCGAGGCCCGTTTCGAGGAGCGTTCGTCGCTGCCGGTGAGCGCCGCGTGCGTGGTGTCGAGCGGCGTGCGCGAGACGCTGGCCTCGCTGTTGGGGGTGGCCGTCGCCGTGCGGCTCCTAGAACCGGTCATTCCCGCACCCGAAGCGTGGCCGGCAATCGCGCGCGGGGCGACGCTCTACCGTTTGCGGGGCAGCGTTGCGGATGCGGCGATCGTTTTGCGCCCCGCCGATGCGGCGGCCATCGCGGCCGCAGCGTTCGGCGAGGGAGCCGTTTCGTCGCCGGCGCGGGCCCTGTCACCGCTCGAACGCGACGTCCTCGACGCAACGGCGGCGGCGATCGCCGGAACGTTGAACGCCGTGTGCGGCACGCACGAGGGCGAGCTGCTTGAGCGGGTGCAAACGGTGAGCGGGTTCGTGACGTACTTCGAAATTTTGCTCGAGCGGCCGATCGAGGCGCGGATCGGAATCGCTCTTTCGCGCGACCCCGTGCCCGAGCCGCGCGGACGCCTTTTGCTGGAGGATTTGGGTGACCTGACGCTCGCGCCGATCGTGAGCGTCGACGTGACGAGCATTGCGGCGGGCGCGCTGGCCGAGCTGTCGCTCGGCGCGATCGTACCGATGAGCCGGTCGCGCGCGCTGCGCGGGACGTTACGTCTAGGCCGCCAAGCGTTGGCGCGCGGAACGTGCGGAACGCACGAAGGCCGGTATGCTCTCGCGATCGAGGCGGCCGGATGAGCGATCCGAAGAAGCTTGGCGATGCCGGGAACATCGACGTGCTGATGCACGTGCCGCTGCACCTCACGGCGACGCTGGGCGCGTGTACGATGGCGGTTTCCGAGGTGCTCAAACTCGGCACCGGATCGATCGTCGAACTCGACCGTCTCGCCGGCGGCCCGGTCGATCTGCTGGTCAACGATAAGCTGATCGGCCGCGGCGAGGTCGTCGCCGTCGACGAGAACTTCGGCGTGCGGATCACCGAACTGATCGCGCACCCGGCGTAGCCTGGGCAGCGCGCAGCTCCTTTAAGATGGACCAGTTAACGGCGATCGTCTCGCGCGCACATTACGCGGTACCGCTCGACGTGCTCGCCGGTCTGACGCTGCTGTCGATCCTGCCGTTCGCGCTCGTGATGTGCACGTCGTTCGTCCGCATCGTCGTCGTGCTCTCGCTCGTGCGCTCGGCCATCGGGGCGTCCGCGCTGCCGCCCAACGCCGTTCTTACGGGGCTCGCACTGGTGCTTACGATGGTGGTGATGACCCCGACGCTCCAGCAGATCGGTCACGACGCAATCGAACCGTACTCGCACGGCAAGTTGTCGCAGTCGCAGGCGTTGATGCGGGCGGCCCGGCCGTTGCAGTCGTTCATGCTTCGCCAGACGCGCGTCGCCGACGTCGAACTCTTCGAACGCGTGGCTCGCCGAGCCCCCGAACCGGCCGCCCGAGCCCCGATCGTCGTGCTCGTGCCCGCGTTCGTCGTCGGAGAACTGCGCAGCGGTTTCGCGATCGGCTTCGCCCTCTATCTGCCGTTCGTCGCGATCGATCTGGCGGTGGCGGCGATGCTGATGGGTCTCGGAATGATGATGCTCAGTCCGCCCGTCGTTTCGCTTCCGATAAAACTACTGCTGTTCGTGATGGTCGACGGCTGGGCGCTCGTCTGCGGAGGCGTGACCGCAAGCTTTCGTTAATGAGGGGTCATGCGGATCAGCGACGCGATCGCCACCCTGCGGCCATTTTTTTCGTTCGAGTTCTTTCCGCCCAAGGATGACGAAGGCTCGCGCCGGCTCTTTCGCACGATCGAAGCGCTGCAGCCGCTGCGGCCGGCCTTCGTCTCGATCACCTACGGCGCGGGCGGATCGACGCGCGCGCGCACGGTCGCCCTTGCCAAGGCGATTCAGCAGGGGACCGGGATCACCGTGGTCGCGCACGTGACGTGCACCGGCGCGGCCCGCGGCGAACTGCGTGAGTTGTTCGACGATCTCGCCCGCGGCGGCATTCGGAACGTCCTGGCGCTGCGCGGCGACCCACCCAAAAGTGCGGCGAAGTTCGAGCCGCCGCCGGGCGGATTCGCGCACGCGACCGAACTGATCGCGATGCTGCGCCGCAACTACGATTTCTGCGTCGGTGCGGCGTGCTACCCGGAAAAACATCCCGAAGCCGCAAGCGCCGAGGACGATCTCGCGCATCTGCGCGAAAAGGTCGAGGCCGGGGCCGACTTTTTGGTGTCGCAGCTGTTCTTCGACAACGGTTCGTTTTTTGAGTTCGAGCGCCGCGCCCGGGCCGCGGGCATCACCGCGCCGATCCTGCCCGGCTTGATGCCGATCACGAATTTCGATCAGATTCAGCGTTTCGTTGCGATGTGCGGCGCGCGCATCCCACCCAAACTTCGTGTCGAAATGGAGCTGCGCAAAGGCGACGCGGAAGCCGTCGAAGCGCTGGGTGTCGCCTACGCCTCGATGCAGGCGGTCGCGCTGATGCAGTCGGGCGTTCCCGGCATACACTTTTATACGCTCAACCGCTCGCCGGCCACGCGGGCGATCGTGTCGTCGCTGCTGGCGGCGAGCGCGTGGCGCCCGGCTAGGGGCGGATATTCGCCGGCAATGATGCGGTAACGGCGAGCGCCTACCATCGAATGGATGGATGCGTTCGATGGATTGCTTCGCGATGCGCTGGTTACCACCGCGGCGATCGCGCTGCCGATGCTCGCGGTCGCCGCGTTCGTCGGTACGGCCGTCGCGGTCGTGCAGGCGGCGACCCAAGTTCAGGAACAGACGCTGACGCTGCTGCCGAAGATCCTGGCGATCGGAGCGATGGCCGCCATGTTCGGCGCGGCGGCCATGCACTTGCTGGCCGGACTTTTCGATCGCGCGATGGCCGCCATTCCGGTCGTTACCGGCGGCTCGTGAGCGCTACGGCGCTCCTGGTCTTTGCTCGCTGCGCGGGGTTCGCATTTCGCGCACCCGGATTTTCGCATCCGAGCGTCACGCCGGCGGTGCGTGCCGGCCTCGCGGTCTTTTTGGCAATCGCCGTGGTTCCCGGAGTGCGCGCGGCGCCCCTCGACGGCGTCGCGTTTGTGCTGGCGTTCGTCACCGAGTTTCTGGTGGGCGCCGCGATCGGCATGGCGGCGTCGCTGGTGTATGACGGAGCCTACGCCGGCGGTCGCGCGGTCGACGACTACGTCGGCGTGAAAGCGATCGCGCCCAGCCTGCAGCTGGTCGCGCCGAGCGGCTTCGGGCGAATCTGGTCGTTGGCGTATACCGGCGGTTTCTTTCTTTCCGGCGCGTATCGCCTCACGATTCTTGCGTTTGCGGCGAGCTTCGCGCGGATCGCTCCGGGAGCGCCCGTCGTCACGCATGCATGGGCCGCCTACGCGGCCGGCTTCGCCGGCACGATCGTGCTGGTTGGGCTAGCCGTGGCGGCGCCGGCGATCGGTTTGGCGTTTGTCGTGCAGATCGCGCTGGGTGCGCTGTCGCGCGCCGTACCCCGGTTCGGAAGCTTTACGCTCGCCTTTCCACTGGCGTTTGCGGCGGCCTTGATCGCAACCGCGCTGATGGTGCCGCTGCTCGCGCAGCCCGCCGTCGCACCGGTTGCGGCGGTGCCCGGGACGCGATGAACGACGATTCGGAGAAACCGTTCGAAGCGACCCCGCACCGCATCGAAAAAGCTAAGCGCGACGGCAACGTCGCGCGCTCGAGCGAGTTGGGAGCCAATCTCGCCTTTGCGAGCGCGGCGTGTGCCGTCGTCGCCGTCGCACCGCTATTCGGCGTCACGGCGCGGGGCGCGATCGCGGCGGGGGCATCCGGCCGGGCGGCGTGGCCGGCCGCAACGGCGACGATCGCTCTGGCGCTGATCCCGGTCGCGAGCGCGGCGGCCGCCGGGGTCGTCGCGAGCGTGCTGCAGAGCGGCGGCCTCACGGCGGTAGCAGTCGGAGCGAAGTGCGAGCGTCTCAACCCGGTCGAAGGACTCAAACGCATGCTGTCGCGTGAGACGTTGGCTCACGGTGCGCGCGCCTTCGGGGCATTCGGCGTGGCCATCGTCGTGATGGTTCCGGCCGTCGTGGCGGCGGCGTCCGAAATGCTGCGGGCGACCGCGATGACGGCGGTTGCGGCGGCGGCGTGGCACGCAGTCGAGCGCGTGGCGTGGGCCGCGTGCGGAACGGGGCTGCTCTTTGCGTTGGCAGAATATGGAGCGGCTCGCGGCGCATGGCTGCGCAAGCTGCGGATGAGTTTCGACGAGCGCAAGCGCGAGGCGAAGGAGCAGGATGGCGATCCGTTCGCGCGCGGGCGCCGGCGGGCACTGCACCGCTCGCTTCTGCGCGGCCCGATCGCGGCGGTGAAAGACGCGTCGTTCGTGGTCGCCAATCCGACGCACGTCGCCGTCGCGGTGGAATACCGGCCTCCCGGCGTCCCGGTTCCTCGCGTGGTCGTGCGCGCAGCCGGTCACGCCGCGGTCCGCGTCCGGGCGCTGGCGGCGACGCACGGCGTTCCGGTCGTCGAGAACGTCGCCCTGGCGCGCGCGCTCTACCGCGACGGGCGCGTCGGCGAGCCGATCGCCCACGCGCACTACGTTGCGGTTGCCGAAATCGTGGCGGCGCTCGTCCGTGCGAAAGTGACGTGCCGGTGACGCGCGTTCCGGTCTATGCGTTCGCCGCGTTGCTGCTCGCCATCGTCGCGATCCTGATCGTGCCCCTGCCGCCTTGGCTGCTCGACGTGCTTCTCGGTGTCAACATCTTCGGCTCGGCGCTGGTGCTGCTGTTGTCGGTGACGGTCGACGATCCGTTGGAGTTTTCAGCGTTCGCTCCGGCGCTACTGGTGGCAACGCTCTTTCGGCTGTCGCTCGACGTTTCGGCAACGCGGCTAATTCTCACCGAAGGCGCCGTCCCCGGCGCGGTGGGGGCGATCATTCCGGCGTTCGGAGCGTTCGTCGTGCACGGGAACCTCGTCGTCGGGTTGATCGTCTTCGCGATCTTGGTGACGATCCAGTTCGTGGTCGTCGCGAGCGGCTCGCAGCGCGTCGCCGAAGTAGCGGCTCGTTTCACGCTCGACGCGATGCCGGGCAAGCAGATGGCGATCGACGCCGACGTACACGCCGGAGCGCTCGACGCCGAAGGCGCGCACGCGAAGCGTGCGATCGTTCAACGAGAAGCCGATTTCTACGGAGCGATGGACGGGGCCGGAAAGTTCGTGAAAGGGGACGCCGTCGCGGCGCTGGTGATCGTTGCATTGAACCTGGCCGGCGGCGTCGTCGTCGGCACCGCCTACCACGGGCTCTCCCCGCTCGACGCGCTCAACACGTTTGCGCTGCTTTCGATCGGGAACGCCCTGGTTACCACGCTCCCGGCGTTTTTGATTTCGACGGCCATGGGAATGATGGTGACGCGCGTTGCGTCGGACGGCGCGCTCGGTGCCGACCTGGCCGCGCAGTTGTTCGCTCGGCCCGACGTGCTGCGCAGCGCGGGCGGCCTGCTGTTCGCCCTCGCGTTCGTGCCGGCATTGCCGCGCCCGCTTTTTTTCGTTCTCGGCGCGAGCGCGTTCGCACTCGCGCAAGCCGCTCAGCGACGCCGCGCACGAGAACGTTTAGAGCTTCGCAACGCTCGCGAGCGCGCCCGCCGCAACGTCATGCGGCGCCCCGAACTGGCGCTCGGTCTCGTCGGCGTCGACGCAATTGCCATTGAAATCGGCGGCGAACTCGCGCAGCTGCTCGTGCCCCCGCTGGCCGATGCGCTGTTGGACCGGATTGGAGAAGTGCGTCGCGCGCTGGCCGCCGACATCGGCGTGGTGATGCCCGGCGTTCGGCTTCGCGACGATCTCGCGCGGGATCCGCGAACGTACGCCGTCCGCGTCCGCGACCGTCGCGCCGGCGAGGGCCGCCTCGATCTCGACCGGCTGCTGGCGGTCGCCGACGAAGCGATTCTCGGACGATTCGACGCGACCGTCGAACGCGAGCCGGTGTACGGTCTCCCGGCAGCGTGGATTGCCCCCGACGATCGCGATCGCGCGGTCAACGCCGGCGCGCTCGTTTTCGATCCGATCTCGGTGCTCGGCTCGCATTTGGCGGAAGTCGTGCGCGCCAACGCCGCCGAACTGGTTGGTCGTCAAGAGCTGCAGACGCTGTTCGAACACTTGCGTTCCAGCGTTCCCGCGCTGGTGAAAGAAGTCGGTGGCGAGGCGTTGCCGTTCGGTTCCGTGCACCGCGCGTTCGGGTTGCTGCTGCGTGAAGGGGCGTGGCCGCGCGATCCGGTTCGGGTGATCGAAGCGATGCTCGAAGCCGGCAGCCGCGATCCGTGCGAACTCGCGGAAACGGCGCGACGCGCGATCGTACCCGGGCTGCTGCGCCGGCGCGACGTCGCCCTCCTCGAGCCCGCGATTTTCGAGCCCGAGTTCGAGCGCCGTTTGGCCGCCGCTTGGAACGGCGGCGGCGCGGATGCGGCCGCACCGTTAACGGCGCTCGGCTTGCGCGAGCGCATCGAACGGTACGCGGCGCGCGTGCCGCGCGACCGCGCCGCCGTCGTATGCACGGCGGCACTGCGCCCGCTCCTGGCCGATTTTTTGCTGCGCTCCGGTATCGGCGTGAGCGTGTATGCCTACGGCGAGTTGCCCGGCGATCTCGAACTCCGCCCGGCTGAGATCATAGACGGTAGCTTGGCTGCCCTGCCGGCTAGCCCATGAACGGCTCAGGTTTCGGCGCAATCGGCCGGCGGCAGAGGGAACGGCGGGTACGGGTGCGCACAACAAAGCTCTGCTAGGAGGATCGTCCGATGCGCAGCGCGCTCAGTGTTCTCGTCCTCGCCGTCCTGGTTGCGGCGTGCGGCTCGGCGGGTGGTGCTTTGCCGTATCACGCGTCGTCGGTGGAAGACTCCATGGGGATGACGGTCGAGCAGTACGCGATCGGCCGCCTGCCGGCAACGCATCGAGCCGCCGGTGCGCCCTGCCCGAAACCCGGTTCTTATGCCGCGCCGGCCACCCGGCGGCACCACGCCGCGGGACGCTGCCGGCGCAGGTAGGTACGTCCTGCCGGGGTGGTTTGACACTCGGCGGCAGGCTTGGTAACGTTGGAACGTTAAAGTCTACCGGCCCGGCGGGCAACCGTTGCGGGCCTTTTGTTTGCACCGCTAACTTCGGACGCCAATGAGCTGGAATAACCTTAAAACGCCGTTTAAGGCGCTGGTCATTATCGCGGTCGTCGCGATGTCGTTCTGGGCGATTCTGCCCGTCGGGCAGAAGATTCATCTCGGCTTGGACCTCGAGGGTGGCTCGCGGCTTTTGCTGCAGTTGTATCCTACGGCGGAAGTGCCGCAGATCACGTCCCAAGTTCAGGCGCAGACGCGCGAGGTCATCGATCGCCGCATCAACGGCTTAGGTGTGGCCGAGCCGTCGATCAGCAACGTCGGCACGGATCGCATCCTCGTCGAGCTTCCCAACGTGAAGAACCCCGACGAAGCCGAGCGCGTGCTTAAAGAAGTTGCGGTTCTGGAATACAAGATCGTGCCGCCTGAAGTGGGCCAAAAGGCCGAAGCCGACAAGGCGCTGATCGAGAACCCGAACGCTTCGGCCTCGCCGAAGGAGCGGGCAGCCGCGGAAGCCTACGTCGCGCACGGCGCCTACGATGCGAGCGGTCCGGTCGTCTATTCGGGCAAGGATTTGAAGTCGGCGCAAGCCGGTTTCGACGAGAGCAATCAGCCCAACGTGCTGTTTCAGACGAAAGATCCCGCGAAGTTCGGGAAGATCACGACCGCCAACTTAGGGAAACTCTTAGGAATCTTTCTCGACCATCGGTACGTTTCCGCCCCGGTTATCCAAGGCGCGATTTACGACCGAGGCGAGATCCACGGCAGCTTTACGCAAGAACAAGTCACGACCCTTGCCAACGAGCTCAACGCCGGCGCGTTGCCGGTGTCGGTGAAGATCGTCGAAAAAGAGACGATCGGCCCGACGCTCGGTAAGATCGACTTGGTCCAGTCGATGCGCGCGTCGATGCTCGGTCTAGGGCTCGTGCTGATCTTCATGCTGGCCGTCTATCGCCTTCCGGGGCTGCTCGCCGACATCGCGCTGGCGATTTACGTGCTCGTGATGATGGCGATCTTAGCGGTCTCGCACGCCACGCTGACGCTGCCGGGCATCGCGGGCTTCGTGCTGTCGATCGGCATGGCGGTCGATGCCAACGTCTTGATATTCGAACGCATTAAAGAAGAACTTTGGAACGGTAAGACAATGCGGGCCGCGGTCCGGGTCGGATTCCAGCGGGCCTTTTCGGCCGTGTTCGACAGCCACTTCACGACGATCGTCGGCGCAGGCGTGCTGTATATGCTCGGCACCGGCACGGTCAAAGGTTTCGCCTTCACGCTCTTCTGGGGAACGGTTGTTTCGCTGGTCACCGCCGTCTTCGTCACGCGCTTCTTCGTCGACGCGCTGGTCGACAACGACGTCGCGACGGCGCCGGAACTGTACGGCATCAAGAGCGACGAAGTCGGCATCTTTGCGAAAGCGGGGGCGTAACGGATGCTCTTTCGCCGGCTCAACTGGAACATCGTCGGATGGTTCCGGATCGTCTCGACGATCTCGTATCTCGTCATCGCGCTCGGCTTCGGCTCGATGTTCTATCACGCATTCCAAGGCGGTCAGGGATTCCAGCCGTCGCACATGCTCAGGCTCGGATTATCGTTCACCGGCGGCACCGACATCGCCGTGCGGTTTACGCGGCCGACGACCTCCGACGCGGTAAAGCAGGCCCTATCCAGCCTGGGCCTTAGCGAAGAATCGGTTACCACGGCCGGCACGGACGGCGAGCGGTTCCACATCGAAACGCAAACGTCGTTTGCCAACGACTCGGCTCCCCTGTGGACGGCGCTCAACACCGTAGCGACGGTCGATCGCGCGTCCTCATCGGTGACCGCCGTCGGTCCGTCGCTCGGGCGCGAATACCTGATCAAGGCGTTGTGGGCGTTGGTGATCGCGCTGACCATTCAGTTCCTCTACATAGCCTTTCGCTTCGGTTGGAACTACATTTTCGGTTTGGTCACGGTCATCGCGCTGGTGCGCGACGCCGCCATGATGATCGGCATCTACGCGCTGGCCGACCGGCGCGCCGACGATGCGTTTTTGGCCGCGGTCTTGACCGTCATCGGTTACTCGGTGATGGACACGATCGTCATTCTCGATCGAATCCGCGAGAACACCAAGCTGATGGCCGGCACGCCTTACGACGTGATCGTCAACGAGTCGATCAAGCAAACGATGACGCGTTCGTTCAACACGCTGGCGACGGTCGTCATCACGCTCGTCGCGTTGCTCGCGCTGGGGGGCGCGAGCCTGAAGAACTTCGCTTTCGCGCTGCTGGTCGGCATCGTTTCGGGCGGCTACCATTCCATTTTCTATTCGGCTCCGCTGGTGCTCCATTTTCGCAAGCGCCAACTTGAGGCGTCGATGCGGCGCCGCCGGGCGGGGCTGGCCACCGACCGTACCGCGACGTCGCGGTCGCGGTCCGAATCGACCGCACTCCAGAGCCGCGGCGGCATGGCGCGCGAGGACATCGTCGCGGCTCGCCGCGAACGCCGTCAGAAGGCCAAGTCGGCGCGTACGGTAACGCCGGCAGTGCCGGCTCGCTACAAGAAAAAGCGCAGCGACGCAACGGGTGGAGTCGCCGTCGAAGACGTCTACGCGGGCGAAGGCGACGAAATCGATCCGCTGGACGCTCAGAACGCCGGGTTACATGAAGCGGCATACGAACAAGGTCACGAAGAAATCACGCTCAACCTCGACGGGTTCGAAGCACCCGCCGTCGCCGAGCACGGCACCGGACAACCGGGCGGGGAAGAAAAGCTCTAAGGCGCTACCGCCTCCGACCGCGTCCGAATCAGCGTTCGAAGCCTCACTCGCGGCGCTCTCCGGCGTCGAGCGGGTCGATGCGGCGCCGGATGCTGAGCCGGCCGTTGCCGAGCCGCTCGTTGTCGAGCCGGCGGACGATCGAGACGCCTTCGTCGAGCGGGCGTTTACCAAGAGCGCGGAGTACCTGCGCGACCGCTACGCACGCATCGCCGATGCCGTCACCTTTCATACCAAGGTCGCGGGCGTCTCGTTCGAAGGGCGCCAGGATACGATCGAAGGGCTCAGCGTCGGCGCCCGGTTGGAGCTCGAACGCCAGCCCGAGAATCCCTACGACGCCAATGCGATCGCCGTGCGGTACGGCAACCTGCACCTCGGGTTTATCAAGAAGGGCATCGCGGCGCATATCGCGCCCGCCATCGACGCCGGCGCGCGCTACCGCGCGCGCGTCGCCTCGCTCACCGGCGGCGGCGGCGAGAAACACCGCGGCGTCAACATTTTTGTGGAACGCGATGCCTCGGCAACCATCGCCGCGCGCGAGCGTGGCCACGAAACGTTGCGGCTGTCGTGGGGCGGCGACTCGGAACGCATCCGGCGCGCGCTGATCGGCGCGTCGCTGCCCCACCAAGCGCAACGCGACGTCCTCGAGCGGGTTGACGAGGGCCGGAACACGCTGGCCGTGCTCGGCACCGGGCGCGGGAAATCGTTCTGTTTCCAGTACGCTGCCGCGCTTCGAGCCTTCACGGCCGGCGCCAAAACGCTGGTCGTGTATCCCTTGCGCGCCCTGGCCAACGATCAGTACGAGGCGCTGATGCGCACGCTCGATCCGCTGGGGTTGCGCATCTTCCGGGCCAACGGCTCGATCGACGGCGGCGAACGCGGCGAGCTTTTCGAAGCGCTGCGCGAAGGCGCGTGGGATATCGTTCTCGCGACGCCGGAGTTTCTCGACTTTCATCGCGAGGCATTCGATGGGAAGAGCCGGCCGGCGTTCGTCGTCGTTGACGAGGCGCATCACGTGCACGAGTCCAGGCATCGTCCGGCCTACGCGCGCCTGAGCGCGACGATTGCGGCGCTCGGAAGCCCCCAGGTGCTGGCGCTCACCGCGACGGCGGGTGACGAGGCATTCGCCAAGATCGTCGCGGAACTGCGCATTACGGCGTGGGTGATCGATCCGACCATTCGTGAGAACCTTCAGGTGGTCGATGCGCGCAACCGCAAAGACAAGACGGCGTACTTGAGCGACCTGTTCCGCGGCGGCGGCAAGGGCATCGTGTACTGCAACTCGCGCAAAGATACCGCGGACGTCGCAAGCGTGCTGCGCGAGCACGTGGGCAACGACGTGATGTTCTACCACGCCGGAATGCCGACGGCCGACCGCCACGAGGTCGAACGCCTCTTTCGAGAGGGCGGCTTGCGCGTCGTGATCGCGACGTCGGCGTTTGGGGAGGGGATCGATCTTCCTGACGTGGCGCACGTCGTGCTCTACCACTTGAACTTCGACGTTGCCGAGTTTAACCAGCAAGCCGGCCGCGCGGGCCGGGACGGCGCTCCCGCCCAGATTCATCTGCTCTACGGAGAAAACGATCGTCGGCTCAACGACTACCTCATCGATATCGACGCGCCGTCGCTATCGGTGCTGCGCGGGCTCTATCGCGGCATGCGGACGCTCGCGCGTGACGCCGTTCTCCGCAGCAGCAACGTGGACATTGCCGCTACCCTCGATCTCGACAAGGTCCGCGACCGGACGGTCGGCGCGGCGTTGCGCATGTTCAGCGATTCGAACCTCGTCGAGGTGGGCGAGGACGACGAAGGCCGCTTCGTACGGTTTTTGCCGGTAGTCGGGAAAGTCGACCTGGAGGAAAACGAACGCTTTGCCGAAGGGGAAGCCATTCGCGAGAACTTCAACGGGTTCTGCAAGCTGGCGTTAGGCGCTCCGGCGGATTCACTCGAGCGCGTCATCAACCGGCCGATCTACCCCGGACGCGTGGAACACCGCCGGCCGTAGCTAAGCGATGACGCGGGTGAGGCGATCTCCGTCCACCGATTTGTAAAACGCACTTCCAGCGATTTCAACGACCGCGGCACGTACGAAACGTTCGTTCAAACCATCGTCACGCGCCTGAACGCGCGGGTGGAGAAAGCCCTGCTTGTCGAGCGCGCGGCGCTACGGTCGTTACCCGCACGGCGAACTGCGGAGTTCGATGAACTGCCCGCGCGCGTGAGCAAGTACGGCATCTTCACGGTCAAAGGCGAGCAATACAGCGCACCAAGTCGGCTCATCGGCCATCGCTTGAGCGTGCGGGTGTACGCCGAACGCGTCGAGTGCTATTTGAGCGGCCAGCGCGTGTTCGGGTCCCCGCGGGCGATTCGGCACGCCGGTCAACGCCGTGCACGGCAGATTGATTACCGCCAGCTGGTGGAAAACCTCAGACGCAAGCCCAGCGCCTTTGCACGCTGGGTTTTTCGCGACGACGTCTTCCCGCGGACGATCTATCGACAAATCTGGGAGAATTTGAGCGCGCAGCTTCCCGAACGGCAAGCGTGCAAGATCATCGTCGGTCTGTTGGCGTTGGCGGCCGACGGCCACGAGGCGGCGCTGGCGCTTGAACTGGAGCAACTGAACGGGTGCAACGAACTGCCGGATCTCGAAGCGCTCACGGACAAACTTGCACCACGACCCAGCAGCGTTCCCAGCGTTGTCGTAAAACTGCCATCCCTGGCGGCGTACGATGCGCTTCTCGAGGTGGTGTCATGAGCGGGGCCAAGCTCAACGCCGATGGCCGGCTAGGCCTGATGCTCACCGAACTGCGGCTGCCGACGATGAAGCGACTTGCCGCCCACCTGTGCGATCAATCCGATCGTGAAGGCTGGCCAGCACGGCAATTGCTGGAACGGTTGCTGGAACAGGAAATGAACGGACAGTTCGTTTATCTGGAGCCACCGACTGGCGCGACCTCGTGGGCAACATCACAGTGGGTCGTAAAAGGAACAAACGGTGTTTTCAATACTCGAGACTTCGGAGCCGTGGGCGACGGGATGACCGACGACTCAGGGGCGATCAATAACGCGGCAGTCGCCGCTAACAATGCAGGGGGCGGAACAGTATACTGCCCCGCTGCGACGTTTGCCATTCAGCATGGCATACAGAGGGAGGAATAGCTGAACGCAGTTGCTCAATTCCGAATCGTAGGATCTCGTGTCTCTTAATCATCATCTATTTGAGGTTCATATAATGAACAGGTCATATATAACGGCAGGTGCGTGCGTCAATGCGATGCTGTTGGCGGCTTGCTCGAGCAGTCTTCCGCCATCGACAGCATCAAATGTAACGCAGCAACAAGCAACGGCAAAGTCCGCTTTGCTCGACCGAAGCCAGAGCCACGATCTTTACGTCGCTAACCGCGATTTCACTAATGGTGGTACCGTGACGGCATACGCACCGGGAACCACGTCACTCCTGCGAACGATCAAAAAGGACATTAAGCAGCCGACTGCCCTTGCGCTTGACAGCGCCACCTCTCTATACGTCGCGAGTTGGTGCGGATGCAATGGGAAGACGGGTGGGCGAGTGACCGTGTATCGGCCCGGTAGCGGCTCCGTTCTCAGGAGGATAACCGTACAGACTCCAGATGCGTTAGCGTTCGGCTCAACCGGGAACCTGTATGTCGGTGGCCTCAAGACCGTGACAATCTACGCGCCTGGCGCAACGTCACCATTTCAAACTATTTCGCAAGGGGTCAAGACTCCAACCGCACTGGCGTTTGATACCTTCGGCAACCTTTACGTAGCAAATTTAGGGCGTAAGTCGGGCGGCTTTAACACAGTCACGGTCTATGCACCTGGAAGCACGTCCATACTACGTACGATTTCAGACGGCGTAAACTATCCATATGCCCTGGCTTTTGACAGTGGAGGTAACCTCTACGTCGCTAACAGCGTAGGCAACAACGTAACGGTCTATGCCCCAGGCAGC
This sequence comes from Candidatus Tumulicola sp., assembly GCA_039922955.1. Taxonomy (GTDB): domain Bacteria; phylum Vulcanimicrobiota; class Vulcanimicrobiia; order Vulcanimicrobiales; family Vulcanimicrobiaceae; genus Tumulicola. The sequence continues at coordinate 685 of JBDTDR010000110.1, read as the reverse complement.
ACATCTGTACTCCGCACGATCAGCAAAGGAGTGGCTAATCCCCAGGCCTTGGCTCTTGACAGCAAAGGTAACCTCTATGTCGCAAATTCAGCCGCCGGTTCGGGCTATTTTGCCGTGACTGTCTACCCGCCTGGGAGCAAATCACCAAAGCGGACGATTACCCAGGGCGTGAACTCTCCCGACGCACTGGCCTTTGATGACGCTGGTAACTTGTATGTTGCGAATCCCGGCGAGTTCGAAAGCACCGTTACGGTCTACGCACCAGGAAAATCGATCGTTCTACGAACGATTTCCGAGGGTATCCATTTACCAAGGGCGCTTGCCTTTGGCGGATGAGCAGAGGTGCGGCAATAGATTAGCAATCGAGATTAGGGGAGTAGGTCGCCCGCTGCCAAACTCGTCCCACAACTAACCGGCGGCCTAGAAAAACGGGGCATCGCGCATTAGTGTCAGCCGGTGAGGAGGCAGGGCCTCCTCGTTGCTGGCTCACGGGACTTATTTACCGATTGGCCAATCACGAGGCTCCGCCTAACCGGAAGTTCCGAAGCCCTTATGTAATATCCCTCGGCGAATCCCATCGTATCCATCAAACATTGACTGGCGACGACGCCGTCGATTTTGCGTCCGGCGTCGCCGGGATACTCGCGGGCGTGAAGGGCGACGCAGTCGGGAAATCGCCTTAGCA
>JBDTDR010000109.1:0-13877 GCA_039922955.1 Candidatus Tumulicola sp. | reverse complement strand
CCCATCAGCGGCGCATCTCCCGCCGCGGCGGGCCGCGGATGGGACGGTGGTGGGTGGCGTGATCGGCTCGCCGAGGTGGATGAGGATCTCGCGTACCGCCGCCGCCTCCGTGATGACGGCGATGATCCGCATGTCGGCGTCGCAAAGCGGGCAGCGCAGCGGGAAGACCCACCGCTTGCAATATCTCGATCGTGCGATCCTTGTCGGCCTAGTAATTCTGCGTCACCGCACCGCGCTCCATGTGCGGCCGGGGCTGCTTGCGCAATTGCTTCACGTCGGTGAGAAACGGCTCTGCATGGGTCTGGGGTTTTCCAGTCGGTGCCACGGGGTTTCCTTTCATCGCGCGTTGCTGCATGCGCAGGGCTATCGCAACGTATAGAGATACGCGGCGATATCGCGCGCCTCGGCTTCGCTGACGCCCATGTTCGGCATCGCATTGCCGGGCACGACGGCCTGCGGATCGCGGATCCAGCGCACCAGGTTCGACGGAGTATTGCGCAGCATGCCGGCGATATAGGTGCGGCTGCCGAAGCGCGTCAGCGGCGGACCGACGTTGCCGCGCGCGCCGTCGACGCCGGGCACCGTATGGCAACCCCCGCAGCCGAATGATGTGATGAGCATCGAGCCGCGACGCGCGTCCCCGCCGATCACCATCCAAACCGGGCCGGCCGCGTGCGCGGGAAGCATCGCCGCGAACGCGGCCACGGCAACAACCACGCACGCGACGTGCACGATGGCGGCACGAATCAACGGCACGCTTGCAATGAAGGTGCGCTGCCGCATGGTCGACATCAGCCGCCGCAAGGAGGCACCATCGTGATGTTCATGGTCGAGATGCCGACTGCAATCAGGAAAAGGACGCTCACCATCATTCCCGCCATGGCCATGAACCGCGTACGCCCGTCGCCGCTCCCTATGAGCTGGCGACCGTCGCCCGGCTTTTCGGTGCGGCTGCGGCGCCAGTTGACGAATGCCACGATCGATGCGGCGATACAGATGACGATCGCGGCCACTCCGATCCAGATCTCAATGCTCGCAAGATCGGGCCATAACGGAGTGGCGAGCGGTACGTCGCGCGGATAGCACGCGTGGCCTGCGAGGCTGACGTTGACGAGTTCCTGAAGGCAATACGCGCTCGGCGCGGCGAGTAGCCCGAACCAGCCGGCCGAGCGAGTCACCCTCTGTCGGTGCGGGGAAGGATGCGGCTGGCGCTCGAGCGCGGAACCTCCGCGGGAGATGGCGTTTGCAGTCATCGGGCGAGGTAGGGGGAGACGTAGAAGGTCATGAACACGGCAATCCAGACCGCGGTGACGAAGTGCCAATACATCACGCCGATCGCAACCGTCGAATGGCGACGCACGCCGAAATAGCCGAGCAGGGTCCAGACGAACAGCATCACCAGCATCAGCACGCCGATGAGCACGTGGACGAGGTGGAAGCCGGTAACCGTGAAATAGAGAGAGCCATACGCGTTCGTCATCGGCGTGAAGCCCTTGTGACTCCACTCGATGCCTTCCAGCACGACGAACCCCAGCCCCAGCAGAACGGAGGCGCCGAGGCCGAACAGCAATTGCCGCCGCCGCCCCGCGCGGATGCCCTTTTCTCCCCACCACATCGTCACGCTGCCGAGTATCAGCACGATCGTTCCAGGAATTGCGAGATCGAACTTGGGCGGTCCGCCAGGTGGCCACGGCCCGCCGTGCTGCGACGCGACGTAGAAATAGCTGAATATCAGATAGGCGAAAAGCGACGCCTCGGTGACGATGAGCGTGATCATCCCCCACCAGCCCGACGACAGGCGGCCCTTGCTGCCGACCGGCAGCGGTTCGCCGCGATAGAGCGCATCCATGTCACTCATGCGCGATGTCCTGGGTCTGTCCGAGTCTCGCTTCGGGCCACAGCCAGATGACGGTCGCCACCAGCGTGGCGGCGAGTGCCCAGCCGAAGATCCACCACGAATGCATCAGCATCCCGACGAACATGATGACGAGCGCGATCGAGAGCAACAGCGGCGCCAGCGAATCGCCCGGCATGCGCAGGATCACGTCCGGCACCGCATCGAGGAGCGTTGTGCCGATAGTCTCCCGTCCGTCGTCGAGAAGGAAGCCCTCCGCGGTCGTGCTCTCGCCGGTGTGACCCGTCATGCGGCTTTCCCAGAGAGGATAGCGGCTGGCGACGATCGGGATGACAGCGAAGTTGTAGGACGGCGGGGGCGACGCCGTCGCCCATTCGAGCGACGCTGCGTTCCACGGGTTAGCGCCCGCGCGCTCGCCGCGACGCAGGCTGCGCCAGACGTTGATGACGAAGAGCAGCACGCCCAGGGCGAAGAGATAGGAGCCTGCAGTGACGACCATGTTGGGGGGGCCCCAGCCGAGGCCGGCCGGGTAGGTGTAGATGCGGCGCGGCATGCCCATGTAGCCGAGGATGTGCATCGGGAAGAACCCGATGTTGAACCCAATGAACATGATCCAGAACGTCCACTTGCCGAGCCGCTCGTTCATGAGGCGGCCGGTGAACTTCGGGAACCAGTAGTGGATGCCGCCTACGACAGGGAAGACGTTGATGCCGATTATGGTGTAGTGGATATGGGCGACGATGAAGTAGGTGTCGGTAAGCTGCACGTCCACCGGCACCGCCGCGGTCATGAAGCCATTGAGGCCGCCGATCACGAACACGATGATGAAGCCGGAGAAGAACAGGAACGGGGTGGTGAACTGCGGTCTCCCGGTCCAGATCGTCGCCAGCCATGCGAACACCGCGACCGCGCTGGGGATGACGATGGCGAAGCTCGCGGCGCTGAAGAACGACAGCGACAGTGGCGGCAGGCCGGTCGCGAACATGTGGTGCACCCAGACCCCGAAGCCGAACACCATCGTCGCCACGGTCGCCAGTGCGACGGCGGTGTAGCCGACGAGCGGGCGCCGACAGAATGTCGGCAGACCATCGGAGACGATTCCCATCGCCGGCAGCACGATCGCGTAGACCCATGGATGGCCGAACATCCAGAACAAGTGCTGCCAGAGCAATGGCTGCCCGCCGCCGGCGACGTCGAAGAAGTGCGTTCCGAAGCGCCGATCCATCCAGAGCATCAGGAAGGCGAGGCTCACTGCCGGAACCGCGAACACGTTGCCGACCGACGCCGTCAATGTGCCCCAGACGAGGATCGGCACGCGATTGATCGACATTCCCGGCGCGCGCGTTCGGATCAGCGTGACGATGAAATTCATCGACCCCACCGTCGTCGATACGCCGAGCAGGATCATGCCAAGCGCGTAGAGGTCGATGTTGATGCCCGGGTTGTAGGCGAGCGATGCATAGGGAACGTAGTTGAACCAGCCGGCATCGGGTGCCCGGCCGACGGGAAAGCTCGCGTAGAGGAAGATGCCGGCGAACAGGAAGGTCCAGTACGAGAATGCGTTGAGGCGCGGGAACGCCATGTCGCGCGAGCCGAACAGCAGCGGCCACAGGAAATTGCTGAATCCCGAGAGGACCGGCAGGGCGTAGAGGAAGATCATCGTCACGCCGTGCATGGTGAAGAGCTGGTTGTATTGCTCCGGCGTCAACAACGTCTGGTTCGGTTGCGCCAGTTGCAGGCGCATCACCGCCGCTTCGAGTCCACCCAGGATCAGGAAGATGAACGAGGTGACGAGGTAACGCTTGCCGATGGACTTGTGGTCGACCGACGCGAGCGCGCCGATCCATCCGGGCCGTGTTTCCCAGATGCGTTGCAGGCGAGGCGCGATGGTCGCGTCGTCCGCCGGTCGCGCGATGACAGGGATGCGCAGGGCGCCGGTATTGGCCAAGTTGATCCCCTAGTGGAGTGTTTCGAGATAGGTCATGACGGCACTGAGGTCCGGTCCCGAAAGGGCGAGTGCCGGCATCCGCGAGCCGGGCTTCAGCGCCTGCGAGTCGGCAATCCATGCGGCGAGGTTTCCGGGGGTGTTGGCCAGCAGCCCGGCAGCGATGGTGCGCCGGCTCATGAGGTGCGTCAGATCCGGCCCGAGGATGCCGCCCGCCTCGCTGCCGCGTACGGCGTGACACACCGCGCAGTGCGCAGCGAAAGCCCGCTCTCCGCGGCCCGCCGCATCGGATGTCGGCATCGCCGCGTCACGCAACTGATCTCGTTCCCAGATCGCGTAGTCGTGCGGCGTCTGCGCGATGACGTACATCGCCATGTGTGCATGCTGCGCGCCGCAGTACTCCCCGCACTGGCCGCGGTAGATTCCGGGCTGGTCGGCTTGCAACCACGTCACGTTGGTCTTGCCCGGGATGACGTCCATCTTGCCGGCAAGATGCGGAATCCAGAACGAATGGATGACGTCGCTGCTGTTGAGCTCGATCCGGACCGGGACGCCGACCGGAATATGGATTTCGTTGGCTACGGTGAACATGCGGTCGGGCGTGTCGCTTTCGTAGCGGACGCTCCACCACCACTGCGCGGCCGTCACTTTCAGCGTCATGCCGGTGCGGGCCGGCATCGCGACCGCAGCCACCGTGAACATCGTCCAGACGACGTAGCCGATCAGCACCACGAATGACACGCCGACGCCGATGTACAGCCACCCCATGCCGCCCTCGTCGCGATGAACGGCCAGTGCCTGCGGGTCGGCGGGCGGCGTGCGCCGGCGCAGCACCGCGCCGAGGAGCAGGATGATGATGATCGCCAGCACGACCAGCGAGAGGATCATCATGCCCCAGTCGAGGCGGGTCGCCGGGTCTGCCGCCGGTCCGAACGTGCGCAGGTACGACATCGGCGCTGCGGCGGCCGAAAGTGAAGTGCCCCAGAGCGCGGCTGCGCAGGAGGTCCGGGTCAACCTCATTGGCCGGTTCCGGGCGGCGGGGTGACGTCGGTTGTCGGCGCGACGCTCGGCGGTTTCGCGGCGCCGTCCTTCGGTTCGGGCGTGCTTGCCGCGGGGCTCGACACCGGCGTCGGGTCGGCCGCGGGCGGAACGTTCTCGCCAGGCCGGTCGCCCTGGAGCCATGTCTGGTACTGGTCGGCGGGATAGCTGCCGCCGAGCGACTGAATGTAGGCAACGAGCTTCCAGATGTCCTGCGGCGGCAGCGCCGGGTTCCAGGCCGGCATCCCTTGCGGCCGGCCCTGGTAGATCGAATTGAAGATCGACGCCGGCACGCCGCCGTAGCGCCAATAGCCATCGGTCAGGTTCGGGCCGATCCCGCCCTTTGCGCCGTAGCCGTGGCAGCCGGCGCAGTTCATCTTGATGTAGAGATCGCGGCCCTGCTGCACCGCCTGCGGATCGTTGGCGTACGGATTGGTGATTTGCGCCGCCAGCAGATTGCGCGCGCTGCCGGCTTCGACGCCGAGTGGCACATCCGCGAGAGCGCCGGCGCCGGGCTCGGGCAGTGGCGACACGCCCGCCGTGCTGCCACCGCTGGTCCTGTCGCAGGAGGCGACCAGCGTGGCGCAGCCAACAGCAGCGAACATCAGCAGATGACGACCACGCGGCAACGTGTTCATGGTTTGCGTCCCATGCCGCGGCCGGGACCCTCCGCCCACGAGGTTCCCTCGGTGGTCAGCATCCCGGCAGCCGAATGCGGCGACTCGCCATCGATCGAGAAGACATAGAGCATCCCGCCGCGCGGCGGGAAGCCCGGCTGCGAGGAGCTGACCATTGCCGCTCCGCCGACCCCCGAGTAGACGGCGACGTACTGGCGCTTGTCGGGACCCAGATAGGTCATCGGCTGGCCGATGATTCCCGAGCTCAGTTTCTGCGACCAGAGCACCTTGCCGCTCTTCGCATCGACGGCGCGAAACCAGCCGTCGACGGTGCCGTAGAAGACCACGTCGCCGGCCGTCGCAAGGGCGCCGCTCATGGTCATGAACTGTTCCTTGATCGACCAGACTTTTTTACCGGCGACCGGATCCCAGGCCATGAATTCGCCCCAGTTGCCTCCAGGTGCAGCGTGGCGCTTCATCTCCATGCCGTCGTAGGGCGTGCCGGCGATGTACGACTGCGGGTGGTCGGTGACGTCCATGCAGATGTTGAAGATGCCGGCATAGACGAGCCCGGTGCGGGGTGAGAACGCCGAAGGCTGCCAGTCCTTGCCGCCGATGTCGGGTGGGCAGACGTTCGAGAGCTTGACGTTGGGCTTGGGCTGCATCTCGGCGACGACCTTCGGCATGCCGGTCTTGAGATCGATGCCGTGCGACCAGTTCTGGTACGCGAATGGGGCGGCGCTCAGCACTTCTCCGGTGGTCCGGTCGATGGTATAGGCAAATGCATTCCGGTCGAAGTGGACCAGCACCTTGCGTGGCTTCCCATCGAATGTGAGGTCGAGCAGGAGGTTTTCGTTGACGCCGTCGTAGTCCCATTGATCGTGCGGCGTGAATTGGTACGCCCATTTCGCCATGCCGGTGGTCGCGTCGCGCGCGAATACCGCGCTGGTCCATAGGTTGTAGCCGGGCCGCTGCGAAGGCACCCGCGGGCCTGGGTTGCTGGTGCCGTAGTAGATCGTGTTGGTCTCCGGGTCGTACGAAACCCAGCCCCAGACAGCCCCGGCACCAGTCTTCCACATGCCGGCCGGCCAGGTGGTCTTACCGAGGTCCTTGCCCTTCATCCATGAGTAGAACGGCTTGAAGTCGGAGCCGATCATCACGTCCTTGTCGGAGCCGCTGCTGTGCGCTCGCCAGAGCTGCTTCCCGGTCCTGAGGTCAAGTGCGGCGAGCCAACCCCAGACGCCGAGCTCGCCGCCACTGTTTCCCACGTAGACCTTGTCGCCGACGATCAACGGTGCCATGGTCATCGTGCCGCCGTTGGTCACGTTGCCCATCTTCGTGCGCCAGACTTCCTTGCCGGTCCTGGCGTCGATGGCGATGGTGTGATCGTCGAGCAGGTTGTAGACGAGCTTGCCGTCACCATAGGCGCTTCCCCGGTTAACGGTGTCGCAGCAGGCCTTGCCGATCGCAACCGGCGTCGGTTGCGGATCGAACGACCATTTGATCGGCACTCCGACCTTGCTAAGGTCGAGCGCGTACGCGAGGTTCGGAAACGGCGTCACCAGGAACATCGTGTCGCCGACCACGAGCGGCGCCGCCTCGTGACCATTCGGCGTGCCGTCGGAAAAGCTCCAGGCGATCTTCAGCTTCGCCACATTGCCGGCGGTGATCTGGTCGAGCGGGCTGTAGCGCGTGTTGGCGTAGTCGCGCGCCTGGCTGTGCCACTCGCCCGGCGGATCATTCGGCGCGAAGTTGGCATGGGCGTCGTTGAGCGCCTGACCCGGAGCTATCGACGACGCGTCGGTGGCGGACGAGGGTTTCATCGCGGGCTCCGGAATCGAGGCCTTCCCCGGTGCCGGCTCGGTGCCCGTCGCCATCCCGGCGGGGCCCGAGGGGGGCGCCGCAGGCGCGGCGCCGGTTGCCTGCGCCGCGGCGCCAGGCGGCTGGCCGAGCAGCAGGACGAGGGCGCCGGCAATGCCATAGCGCAACGTTTGCTGCCGGGCGTTGAGGAGGATGTTCATACGAGGTTCCTGGCGTAGGGTCCGGGCGGGCGGGTCGATCGCTTCAGCGCAGCAGCGCGAGGTACTGCGACACCGCGTCGATCTCGCGATCGGAAAGCGGTCCGGCGACCTTGCGCATCATCGCCTCCGGATCGCTGGTGCGGCTGCCGTCGCGAAAGCGCCGCAATTGCTCGGCGAGGTACTGCCGGTGCTGGCCGGCCAGACGCGGGAAGAGGTCCGGCATTCCCTCGCCGTGCACGCCGTGGCACGTAGCGCACGAAGCGACCCCCTTGGACGGCACGCCCCCGAAGAAAATCGTCTCGCCGCGCCGCGCGAGCGGCGTTTCGACCAGCGCGGCCGGGCGCAGTCGTTGGCGGGAGAAGTAGTCGGCGACCCGCTTCATCTGGTCGGGAGTGAGGTTGACGGCGATCGCACCCATCACGCCGCTCACGCGCTGGCCGCCCTGTGCCGCGAACGCGTGCAATTGCCCCTCCAGATAGGCCTCGCCTTGTCCGGCGAGCGACGGGTAGCGGCCCTCGCGGCCGTTGCCGTCGATGCCGTGGCAGGCGGCGCAGACGTTCGCGACGAGCTGTCTCGTCGCGACCGGCTTCTTCGCCATCTCGTCCTGGGCGAGCGCGAAGCCGCTGGCGACCATCGCGGCGAGTGCGACGGCGAGTCCACGGAGAAGGCGCGCGCGCATTGGTGTCAGTCCTTGGCGTTGGCGAGAGCCTTGCGCTCGCTCGCCACCTTGCCGGCGTCGACCGTCGAGCCGCGGTTGAGCCAGGCGTTGCGGATGTAGTTGACGACATCGGCAACATCGCGATCGTCGAGCTTTCTGCCGAATGCCGGCATCGCGATGTACGAGCGCTGACCCGCGGCGGCGGGAACGTTCGCGCCTTGCAGCACGATGCGGATCACCGTCGCCGGATCACGCGCCTGGACTGCCGAACTCGCTCTCAGCGCGGGGAAGAAATTGCGCAGGCCGTTGCCGTCGAGCATGTGGCAGGCCGCGCAGTTGTCGATGAAGAGACCCTGCCCGCGTTCGACCGCCTGCCGATCGAGCGCCGCTTCGGTAAAGCCGGACTCTTCCTTCTCCTCGTGGCGCGGCGGCAGGCTCTTCAGGTAGATGGCGACCGACTTCAGATCAGCGTCGCTGAAATGGCTGGTCGAATCGATGACCGCCTCGGTCATCGGGCCGGCCGCGGCGGTTCGTACGTTCGAGCCGGTCTTCAGGTAGGTGACGATGTCGTCGATGCTCCAGCGGCCAAGTCCGGAACGCTGTTCGCCGCGCAGACTCGGCGCAAACCAGCCCTTGTCGTGGCCGCCCATGGTGTGCCCGCCGGCCAGCGTCTCGGAGCCGATGACGCCGCCGAAGTAGTTCTTCTGGCTGTGGCAGTCGCCGCAGTGGCCGAGTCCGGTCACGAGGTAGGCGCCGCGGTTCCATTCGGCCGACTTCGTCGGATCGGCCTTGAACTCGCCGGGGTCGAAGAAGAGCAGGTTCCAGCCGAGGAGCTCGAACCGCCAGCTCAGCCACCAGTGCATCTCCGGCGGCTTGTTCTGCTGGTGCACCGGAGGCAGGCTGGCGAGATAGTCCTTCAGCGCGTCGACGTCGCTGCGCGTGACCTTCGTGAACCAAGGATAGGGAAATGCGGGATAGAGGTACTTGTCCTCGTCGTCACGACCGTGGTGCACGGCACGGTAGAAATCGTCCTTCGACCAGTTGCCGATCCCGGTCTCCTTGTCGGGCGTGAGGTTGGGGCCATAGACCACGCCGAAGCCGGTGTCGATGGGCCGGCCGCCAGCGAACGGCTTGCCGCCCTTGGCGGTGTGGCAGCTGGTGCAATCGCCGAGCACCGCGAGGTAGCGTCCGCGCTCGACCCGGGTGGCAGCTTCTCCGTGCGCTGCCGAGGCCGCCTCGGCCGGAGGCGTCGGTTTGATGGTGAGCGTGTTCTGCGCCGCATCCGCCGTGACCGCCTGCGCCGCGCCGCCGATGGCGAGACCGCCGACGAACGCCGCGAGCAGGAGGGACCGGCGCAACGAGGTCATGTCCTCATGCTTGGACAAGCGGCCCCTGGGCCTTCAGATACTTGCTGCGGATCGCGTCGGCCGCCCAGAACGCGAGCGCACCGACGGTGCCGGTCGGGTTGTAGCCGTGGTTCTGCGGAAAGACGGTCGTACCGAGCACGAAGACGTTCGGCACGTCCCACGACTGCAGGTAGCGGTTGACGGCGCTCGTCGACCGATCCGTTCCCATCGCCGCACCGCCGGTGTTGTGCGTGGTCTGGTACGGCACGATCGAGTAGCGCCCTTCGCGGTAGTTCTTCTTGATCGAGCGCGGCTTCATTGCTTCGGCAATCAGCGCGGCCTTGTCGGTCAGGAAGCGCGACATCTTGTGCTCGTTCGGGTGGAAGTCGAACGTCATCCGCAAGAGCGGATTGCCGTAGATGTCGCGATAGGTCGGATCGAGATCGAGGTAGGAATCGCGATAGCTCATCACGCTGCCGTGCGTCGCGATCGACATCGCGGAGAGGTAGTTCTCGGCTCGTGCACGCTTCCACGCGCCGCCCCATTTCGGCGTGCCTTCGGGTACGGAGGTCTGCTGATCGATGGGACGCCCGCCGGTGTTCCAGAGTGCGATGTAGCCGCCGCCGATGAAGCCGTACGGTGCGTGGTCGAAGTTGTCGCCGTTGAATTCGTCGATCGCCTGGCCGAGCGCGCCGGCGCCCATGAACGGGTTGACAATGTCGTCCTGGAACACGTCGACCGACGAGGTGATCTGGTAGGCGTAGTTGCGGCCGACGACACCGGTACCGGCCTTCGGGTCGTACGGCTTGCCGATGCCCGAGAGCAGCATCAGGTGCGCGTTGTGCTGCGCGAACGCGCACAGGATCACGAGCTCGGCGGGCTGCTCGAAGGCGTTGCCGTTGGCATCGACGTAGGTGACGCCGGTCGCGCGCTTGCCGCTCGAGTCGAGGTTGACCTTGGTGACGTCGCATTCGGTGCGGTACGAGAAATTCTTCTTCGCGAGCAGCACCGGCAGGATCGTCGTCTGCGGCGATGACTTCGAGTAGTTGCCGCAGGCGAACCATTCGCAGTAGCCACAGTAGGTGCACTTGCCCATCTGCACGCCGAGCGGGTTCTTGTACGGCTCCGAGGTGTTCGCCGCAGGGCACGGAAAAGGCTGGAAGCCCGCCTCCGTGGCGGCGGCCTGGAACTTCTCGGTCATGAAGCTGCGCGTCAGCGGCGGCAGGGGATAGCCGCGCTGGCGTGGCCCTTCGAACGGGTTGCCGCCGGGATGGATCGTGCCGTTGATGTTGCCGGCGGTGCCGGAGATGCCGCAGAGGTACTCGAACTTGTCGTAGTAGGGCTCGAGCTCGGCGTAGGTGACGCCCCAGTCCTGGATCGTCATGTCGGCCGGAATGAAATTCTTGCCGTAACGTTCGATCGTGTGGGAACGGACTACAAAGTCTTCCGGAAGAAAGCGCCACGTCTGGCCGTTCCAGTGCACGCCGGCGCCGCCGACGCCGGCCGCCGGCAGGAACGAGCCCAGGTGGCGCATCGGGAGCGCGGTCTGGTCGACCGAATTGCGAAAGCTGAGCGTTTCGCGCGCGGGGCGCTCGAACAACGCGCGCCGCACCGCGTAGCGCAGTTCGTCCTGCATGTGCGTAGGTGCGAAATCGGGAATCGTGTCGCGGAACTTGCCGCGCTCGAGTGCCAGCACGTCAAGCCCGGCTTCGGTCAATTCGTGGCCGATGATCGCCGCGGTCCAGCCGAAGCCGACCAGCACAACGTCCACCGGTGGCAGCCGCGTGCTCATCGAAGTCCCCCCGGCCCGAACCGTTGCTTCGGTCCTTCAGCGCTTGTATGATCCCCCCACGCTTGCGGCTTGCGCCGCTGCGCTGCCCCCCGGGGGGCGGAATTCGCGCCTTGAGGCGGCTCTTCAGCGCTCATAACGGCCCCTTCGGCTGCCGCGACGGATCGCGGCCCATCAACCCGACGGTGGGCAGCGGGTACGCCTGGCCGAAGTCGCGGATCGCGCCGTCGTAGTTGTAGCGCGGTCCCGGGTAGCCGATCAGCTTCCAGCCGGCGAAGCCCTGGTTGCCGAGATAGATCGGATCGGCGAAGAAGCCTTCCTGCGTGTTCTGCCAGAGCAGCATGAAGAACGTCTTTGCGGAAACGTCGCCGAGGTCGAGCTTGCCGTCCTCGAGCGCGTGCAGCAGATCGTCCTGCTCGGCGCCGGCAAGCGCTGCGAATACCTTGCCGGGCGATTTGCGCGTGTTGTTATCGATTGCGACAATCGCGGCGCGATACACTTCGGCCGGCGTGCGACGGCGCTGGTAGCCCTGCTCCTTGGTGCCGTCGGCCCACGGACCCTGCATGTACCAGTCGGTCGCGCGCCCGAACGGGCCGGCGAGCTGGTGATCGATGAACATCGTGACGCCGGCCTCGACCGCGCCGGGACCGAGCGCGTCGGCCGGAATGAGGCGGGCGACGGCCGCATCGATGAAAGCGGCTTCGCCAGGGTTGAAGAACACCAGACGGTGCGGCTCGGGCTCGAGCGGCAGCGTGGCCGCCTTCGGCGGGTTCGCCGGGACCGGCGCAGCGGCGGCTCGGCTGCGCATTACCAAGCCCCCGAGAGTCAGCGAGCCGATCGTACCGATCAGCCATCGGCGCCGATCCAGCCGAGGGATCCCGATAGCGTCGGGATCGATCGGATCGTGCGCCGTCGCGTCGGGCGCAACGCGCGGATGCATCCGGACTTCTTCTTCTTCTTCTTCTGCAGTGCGGCTCATTCGACTCGCAAGCGTTTGCGTCACGGCAGGCGACAATGTCGGCTTTCGCCGTCACGCACCTGACGCCGGAGGAGCTCCGGCGATCGAATAGACTCTCACCGCTTTCTTGAAGTTCCAGCGGTTTCCCTGGTCACGTTTCGCGCCCCGGATTCGAGTCCCCGCCATGGCTTCCCCCACCGCCTGCGCACACCCGTTGCGCGGCGACTCCCTGCGGGCGTTTCGAATCGTGGTCGCCACCGTCTTCGCGCTCACGCCGTTGTGCGCCGCGTCGCATGCGTTGGACGATGCAACGCCATCGCTCGCGCGCTTGCCGTGGACGTTCGAGCCGTGGGAAATCGCCTGCCTCGTTCTTAGTGCGGGCCTCTATGTCGTCGGCCTCGCGCGCCTGTGGCGGCGTGCCGGCCGCGGGCGCGGGATCGGGATTGCCGAGGCGGGCGCCTTCGCCGCCGGCTCTCTGGCGATCGTCGCGGCTCTCGTAAGTCCGCTCGACGCGCTCGCCGACGATCTGTTCTCGGCGCACATGGTCGAACACGAGCTTTTGATGATCGTCGCGGCGCCGCTGCTCGTGCTCGGGCGTCCGCTCACGGCGTGGCTGTGGGCCGCTCCGGCGCGCTGGCGCGGCGCGATCGGCGCGTGCCTGCACCGGCCCGGCTGGCGCGTGCCGTGGCTCGTGTTCACCGGGCCGCTCTGGGCTTTCATCCTGCACGCGCTGGCACTCTGGCTGTGGCACGTGCCGGCGCTGTTCGAGGCGGCGCTCGAAAACGAAGCGGTGCACGCGCTGCAGCACATCTCGTTTCTCGGCACCGCGCTGATCTTCTGGTGGAGCGTGCTCGGTCGCGCGACGCGGCGCGAACGCGGCATCGCGCTCGTCTCGCTCTTCGCGACGATGGTCCACACCGGTGCGCTCGGCGCGCTGCTGACGCTTTCGACGGTGGTCTGGTATCCGAGCTATGCGGCGAGCGCGCCGGCCTGGGGTTTCACCGCGCTCGAGGACCAGGAACTCGGCGGCATCATCATGTGGGTTCCCGCGGGGCTCGTCTACATCGTCACCGGGCTTTGGCTTGCAAGCCGCTGGCTCGCCGAGCCACGACGCGCCGGCGCGCATGCTCGCGGGCGGGCGTCATCCTGATCGTCGACCGTCTACGTTGCAGCGCTCGGCGACGCTCCAGCGGAAGCGTCGGCTTCGATGCGCTTTGCGCGATGCTCGCCGGAGAGCTATCCGTAGGAGAAGCAGGAAGTCGGGCACGGCGGGCTCGTCGTGGAGAACGGGAACGGCCCCGCGGCGCTCGCGGGCATCCAGCCGGGCGACGTGATCGTCAGCGTCGGCACGACGAAGCTGACCACTATCGGAGGGCGGCAGCAGGTCGACAAGGCGGGCAAGCACATCGCGCTCCTGATCGAGCGTAACGGCCAGAAGATCTTCGTCCGGTGCGCATCGGCTGAAGCGCCGACCACGAACCCGGGCAGCGCCGGAAAAGCAGGGACGCCGATTTCGGCGGCCTTTTTCCCGGCATCAGCGATGCGGCCTCGTTCGATTGCGTGAAGCGCCTACACGCGATTGCGAGATCTCCGGCAGGCGCCGAACGCGAATCGCCTGAAAATGGACTCTCGCGAACCCAAAGGAGTCCA
>JBDTDR010000108.1:0-23434 GCA_039922955.1 Candidatus Tumulicola sp. | reverse complement strand
CGCCGCGCTCGCGCTGCTGTTTCTCACCACGCCGCTCGCGCCGCTGGCGCTGGCGTGGTGGGTCCTGCCGCTCGGCTTCGGCTTCGGCCAAATCGCGATCGGGTATTTGATTTGGCAGGGTCGGATGTCGTGAGTAACCCGGTCGAGGCTCCGTTCTCCTACCCCGGCTTGGAGCGAATCTTTCACGAACGCGGCCGGCTCGCCATTTGCACCTGCTTGATCGCGCATCCGGCCGGGTTGAGTTTTACCGAACTTCAAGCGGCGTGCGATTTGACCGACGGCAATCTCAACCGGCACGTGCACGCACTGGCCGATCTGGGGATCGTCACGACCGAAAAGCAGCGCGGTTCCGGGCGCGCGCTGACCGTCTATCGCATCACCAAACGCGGCCGCCAGCGATTCCTCGCCTACGTCGACGAGTTGGAATCCGTCGTTCGCGACGTGCACGAACGGTCGCGGGCGAGCGCACCGCACGGAACGTTGGCAACGACGTGATCCCCGAACACGTCGCGATCATCATGGACGGCAACCGGCGATGGGCCCAGGCGCGCGGCCTGCCGATCGCGTGCGGTTACCGGCGCGGCGTGTCGGCCTTGCGCCGGATTCTGCGCGCGGCACGCCGTCGAGGCATCCGCGTCGTCACGGCGTACGCGTTTTCCGAGGAGAACTGGAGCCGGCCGCCGGCCGAAGTCGGCACCTTGATGAATCTCTGCGCTCGAGCCGCGCGCGGCGAACTGCGCGCGCTGGCACGCGAAGGCGTTCGGGTTCGGCTGTGTGGACGCAACGAGCGTTTGCCCTCGAATACGCGCGCGGCGCTCGAAGAACTGGTTGCCGCTACGGCGCAGAATCACGACGTCACGCTCAATCTTGCGATCGACTACGGTGCGCGCCGGGAAATCGGCGACGCGGTGCGCGCCTTGGTTTGCGAAGTGAGCGCCGGTTTGCGCGAGGCCGCCTCGATCGACGAGGATGCGGTTGGGAGCCGGCTGTACACGGCCGGGCTGCCCGACCCCGCTCTCGTCATCCGAACCGGCGGGGAGCTGCGCCTGTCGAACTTTCTCTTGTTTCAAGCCGCCTATGCCGAGTTTTGGGCGACCGACACCTACTGGCCGGATTTCGACGAGGAGCATCTGCAGGCCGCGCTCGACGCATTCGCCCTGCGTCAGCGGCGCTACGGCACCTAACGGGACCCCGAAGCGTTTTGATGGAACCGTGATGGACTGGCGCTCGACTCGCCGGTACCGTAAGGTTCAGCCCGCTCCCATCCGTATAATGGAGATTTTCGTGTTCGCACCTCGGCACATGCTTGTCGGCGCGGTCGCCGCCTTTGCGCTCGTTCTTACCTCGGCCGGTGGGGCTCGCGCCGCGCAGCTCCAAGCGGCACACCCGACCGTGTTCGACTGGGACCTGTCCCCGGCGCAGATCGCGGCCAACTGTAAGCGGCAGATCGCAGCGACCGATGCGGTCGTTCAGCGCGTGATCGCCCTTTCGGGCGAGCGGACGTTCGACAATACCGTCCTGCCGGTCGAGAATGCCGAAGCGGACCTCAACGACCGCCTCGTTCCGGAAGGCTTCTTGTTCAACGTTTCGACCAGCAAGCCGGTACGGGACGCCTCCGAGCAGTGCGGCGCGGATCAGAACGCCTATTTTGCAAAGATCGGCGCGAGCCCGCAGCTGTACCAAGCCCTGGCGGCGGTCAACCGAGGTTCCGTGCACGGTCCTTACCAGGCTAAAGATCTCGAACTGTTTCTGACCGGCTTGAAACGATCGGGGGCTTCGCTTCCGGCGGAGCAGCGCAAAGAAGTCGTGCGCCTCGAAAACGAGCTTACCGAACTGGGGAACCACTTCCAGGAGAACCTCAGTAACGATGCGAGCACGATTACGATTTCGCAAAACGAAGCGCAATCGCTTTCCGCCGACTTCGTGGCCGGCCTCGTAAAAAATGCGGATGGAACCTACGTGGTGCCGGTCAACGAAAGCACGGTCGTCCCATTTCTGAATAACGAGCGTCAAGCCGATGCGCGTAAACGCTACTACTTTGCTTACAACAATCGATCCGCCAAAGACAACCTCCCGATTCTGCAAAAGGCGCTCGCGACGCGCGACCAGTTAGCGCACGTGTTTGGGTATCCCACGTGGGCGGCCTACGTTTTGGCCGATCGGATGGCCGGCACGCCGCAGCGCGTTATGACGTTCCTCAATAATCTCGACGAAAAGCTGCTCCCCAAGGCGAACGACGACATCGCGGCCCTCACGCAGCTCAAGGTCCAGGAGACCGGCGATCCAAACGCGCGTCTCGAAGCTTGGGACGTCACCTACTACAACAACGCGCTCTTCAAGACGAAGTACGCGGTCGACGGCGAAGTGATCCGGCGATACTTTCCCGTGCAGCACACGATCGACGGCGTGCTGAATCTCTACCACAAACTCTTGGGGATCACGTTCGTCAAGATCGCGCACCCGAAGGCGTGGTACCCGGACGTCATCGGCTACGACGTTTTCGATACGGCGAGCGGACGGTTTATCGGAAGCACGTTTTTCGACCTATATCCCCGGCCCGGAAAGTTCGAGCACTTCGCAAACTGGCCGTTGGCGCCGGTGCGCCTGCTCCCCAGCGGTTTTCGGCCGCCGGTCGCCGCGATTCTCGGCAACTGGCCCAAGCCCGCTCCCGGCCATCCCGCGCTGTTGAGCCACGACGACGTGGTCACGTTTTTTCACGAGTTCGGTCACGATCTCGCCGCGCTCTTGGGAACCGCGCCCTACGAGACGCTGAGTGCCGGTTTCCGCGCAGACTTCGTCGAGGCGCCTTCGCAAATGCTTGAAAACTTTATGTGGCAGCCGTCGATACTCAAAGAGATCAGCTCGAACGTCGACACCGGCGCGCCCTTGCCCGACGACCTGATTCAAAAGATGGTGGCGGCGCGCTACGTCAACAACGCGTACTTCACGACCCGCCAAATCATGCTGGCCACTGTGGACATGGATTACCACACGATGACGCCGCCGGTCGACACGACCGCCGTATGGGCGCGGGTCGCCAAAGATGAGACGCCGATGCCGATCCCCGACGGCATTCATCCGCAGGCTTCGTTCGGTCATCTATTCGGATACGATGCCGGCTACTACGGCTATCTGTGGTCGCTGGTCTACGCCCAAGACATGTTCACCGCATTTCAGAAGGGCGGTCTGGAAAATCCGCAGGTCGGCATGCGGTATCGCAAAGACATCCTCGAACCGGCCCGCACCTACGAGCCCGATCGCGAAGTCGAGACGTTCCTAGGGCGTCCCATGGACCCGAGCGCGTTCTACGCGCAGTTCGGAATATCCAACCCCTAGGAGCCTGTAGGGTTATGGCATATTTCCGTCTCGGCGCCGGATCCAAAAATCACCATAACCCCACAGGCTCCTAGCAGACGCGGGTAAAGCTTTTCGGTCCGGTTAGCCGCTTACCGTCGGCGGATAGCTTCAGCGTCGAGGTTCCATAGTAGGTGAGCGTGACCGTATTCCCCACCAGGCCCCAGTTGCCCGAGACGCCTTGGTTATCGGTGACGCTGCCGTCCAAACCGAACGCGAACTTGGTCGCGGAATCGCCGTTGAGCAGCCACGTGCCGACCAGATTCGTCGTGCTGCATCCGGTGGGCACGGGCGTCGGCGTCGCTAGCGGCGCCGTCACTTTCCCCTTGAAGCTCGCTCCCAGGCGCGTGCACAGGTCGTCCGCGTCGTAGGGGTTGGGCGGTTCTTCGACGGCGCACGTGAACGTAACGACGTATCCGCTACCAACCGGAAAGCAGTGAATCGCGGCCGCCGCCGATGCGTGGCCGGAACTGTCGACCGGCCCGTACGCGATCCATTGCCCGGTGCCCGGAGACGTCTCGCCGGCAGTCTGCAGTTGCGAGTTCAGGGCTGTTTTTGCTTTGGCGCTGCACTCGGTGGGCGGAGCGCTTGGAACGACGAAGCGCTGTCCGGTAGACATGACCAGGGCCGCCGGCGCAGCCGCCGTTGATGCCGCCATGGCCAGCGCGACCGCTACGGCCGACAACCCCAGTCGATGTCGGAATATCCCACGCACGGCAGCAACCTCCCTAGAGACGGCGAGGGAGCGTTCTTAGCCGCGTTTTAGCGCTTCTCCCGCGAGCGCCCTCACTCGCCGTCCGGTAGAACGAGACCAATCACGTGACCCTCGGGATCGCTGAACAACGCAATCGTCGGGCCGTCGGGCACTTTGTCGGGGGGCATGACGGTCTTTCCGCCCAGACTCTGGATCTTGCTCAAGGCAGCGTCCAAATCGTCGACCGCGATGTAGAACGTGACGTGCCCGTTTGTGGCGTCCGTGCCGCCGCCGATGCCGCCGTCAATCCCGTCCTCCGTTCGCGGGCGTGCCATCGCGTAACTCATCGGCGAACCGGGCATCTGCTCGCTGATCTCCCAGTCGAATGCTTCTCCGTAAAACTTCTGGAGCGCGGCTGCGTCCTTGCCGACCACCTCGAAATGTACGACCGGATTTGCCATCCTCGGATTCCTCTCTGCGTTCGGTGTTGCGTGCGTTGTAACGAGAGTATATTCGTAAGCTTTTTAGTTTAGTTTGTCAAGCTTAAAGTTTTCTTTTTAAAGTTAAAAGTGCTATACTGTGCGCGTGGGCTCGTACCGGCAGTACTGTGCGCTGGCCAAGGCGCTGGATCTCATCGGCGATCGGTGGACCCTTTTGATCGTGCGGGAGCTGCTCGGGCGGGGTCCGCTGCGCTACACCGACCTGCGCGACGGGCTCCCCGGCATCGCGAGCAATCTCCTCGCAAGCCGGCTGCGCGCGCTTGAAAACGCCGGTCTGCTTCGAAAGCAAGCCGCGCCCCCGCCGAATGCCACATCGCTCTTTCACCTCACGCCGCGCGGCGAAGCGCTTCGACCCGCCATCCTCGAGTTGGGGCGTTGGGGCGCCCCATTGCTGGCCGAGGCGCCGGCCAGCGACGCATTTTTGGGTCAGTGGCTCGCGTGGCCGGTCGAGTTGTGTCTACGCGATCGCGAACCCAATCATCCGCCGACGGCCATTCAGGTACTGGTGGGTGACGAAGCGGTTGTCGTCGAGACGCGGGACGGCGCGATCCGAACGCGCCTCGGACGGGCCGAGCGCGCCGACGCGGCCTTAGCCGGACCGCGCGGGCTCGTCGTCGCGGCGCTCATGGGAACGCTTTCGTTGAACGAGGCCCGCGCGCACGGGCTGCGGTTCGAAGGCGATCCGGCCGCGCTGCAACGGCTGCAGCCGTCAGTGGCTGGGCGGAGCCGTTAGCTCGCGCTCGCCGCTCGGACAGAACGCTTCGTGGACGGAATGGTCCACGTAGTACGCATGCAGGTCGTAATGCGGGATCGGATAACCGGCATGCCCGTACGGAACGTACTCGATATCCACGTGATTGATGGCGTATCCGGGCAACGGCCGTAACACGTCGGTGTAGGTCTTGCCGGCCTCGAACGCCTTCTTATCGATCATGACCTCGGTAAACACCGGCTTGCCGTCGTAGACGCCGTAGATCGGGCCAAATGGCAGGTTTTTCGGATTGGCCCAGTGCGTGCCCATGCCCTTAATGCACGGGGATACAAGAAGTGCGTCCGACGGTATGCCGGCTGGGTGAACCTTCGGCTGCGGCGGCAACTGTGGCGCTCCGGCCGGAGCCGCGAGCGCGGTTGTGCTGCTCGCCCAGCCTAGTGCCAGGACGACGGCCAAAATGCGAAAAGACATACGCCCCCTCTCAGCCGGAACGCGTTTCATGTGAACTGTCGCGGGGATTCCCGTAATTCCACGCCCGTCCTTCGGTCCGTTTGCGAAGCGTAACGGCGCTGGCATCGGAAGGTAGCGACTAGCGCGAACTCGTACGGCGCGGGGTGGAAATGGTTATTGCCATCGTCGATGCGGCGCTCATCGCCTTCGTCGCGCTCTTTCCGATCGTCAATCCGGTCGGCGGCCTTGCGGTCTTCTTTGCGCTGACGAGTAACGATACCCCGGCCGAGCGCCGGGCATCCGCAGTGCGGATCGCGCTCTACGTGATCGCGATCCTGCTGGCGTTTCAACTGGCGGGTTCGTTCGTTCTCGAGTTTTTTGGAATTTCGCTGGCGGCTCTGCGGATTGCCGGCGGCCTCATCGTCGCGCACACGGCGTGGTCGATGGTGACCGCTTCGAGTCGCCTGACCCCCGCGGAAACGAGCGAGGTCAGCGAAAAAGACGATATCGCATTTTCACCGATGGCCATGCCGATGCTCGCCGGCCCGGGGTCCATCGGCGTCGTGATGGCGCTCGCCGCGCGACCGGATCCGGTGCACGCGCGGATGGCCGGGATCGCTTTCGCGATCGTTCTCATGGGCGCCCTGATTTACGTCCTGCTGCGGGCGGGCGGTCCGATCGCCAAGCGTCTGGGCCCCGGCACGCTCGGCGCGATCGACCGCATCTTAGGTTTTCTGATCCTCGCGATCGCGATCGAACTCATCATCACCGGATTTCAGGGAGTCTATCCCCAATTCGGCATCTAACCTGCTTAAGCCGGCGCGGCGACTGCGGTATGCGGTGACGCCCGAATACGAAAGCGAGCTTGCAGACGCGGAGCGCCAAGGCCGGGCGGCGCACGACGCGATGAACGCGTGGCTCGACCGCCCGATCGATGCTCCGAACGACACGCCCGCCGCCGTGCTCGAGGGTTACGCCGAAACGCTGCGCCGAAGCCGTCGCCGGATTGAAGCGCTGATCGAACGGCACGGCGAGCAAAGCGATTTGACGAGCGCGCTCGATCGCAGCACGCAAGCCCACGAACGTCTCGGTCTCAAAATCCTCGAAACCTAGCAACCTGCTAGCGCTGCCGGGCGCCTCCCCTGCCGCGCCGGTCCGTTCGACAT
The DNA here is from genome assembly GCA_039922955.1 of Candidatus Tumulicola sp. GTDB lineage: Bacteria > Vulcanimicrobiota > Vulcanimicrobiia > Vulcanimicrobiales > Vulcanimicrobiaceae > Tumulicola. The sequence goes on along the minus strand of JBDTDR010000108.1, from coordinate 16,558 downwards.
ATCCACAAGGCTACGTGTCATAAATGGACAAAGGCGACCGCTGGAGATCGTCGGAATCGACCGGATAACGCGCAACCCGTCCGAAGGAGTGGAAACCGACGATGGCTATAGGAGTGCAAACGACGATGCCCACCGACCTGCGCGACTTTCTGATGCTTACGTACGGCGAGCTTGAAGACCTCAACCTAGCCGCCAAGCAGCAGCGAAAGGACCGTGCGGCGGCCCACCAACTTGCCGAAGAGCGGCTCGACTATCTGGCCGGCGAAAAGCGCATCAAGGCCGTAACCGTGCTGTTCAGCGATCTCGAAGGGCGCCTGCACATGCTCGATTACGACAAGAAGTTCTTGCTCGACGCACACGACAATCTGACGTTCGATGGTTCGTCGATTCGCGGCTTTACGCCGCAACGCGAGAGTGACTTGCGCTTGGCTCTCGATTGGAGCGCCTTTTACTGGGGGCCGGCCGACATCTTCGGCCCGGGGAAAGTCTTAGTCTTTAGCGACGTGCTCGACCGCGACGGGTCGCCCTTCGCCGGCGATATTCGCGGCCTCCTCAAGAAGCTCTCGAACGAGTGCTACGTCAAGGACGGTTACACGCTTAACGCCGCCAATGAGATCGAAGGCTTTCTCTTCCAGGGCCTCGACGCCGAGCGCCGGTACCACGAAACGAACAAGTTTGAGTACGTCAACACCGGTGGCTACTACCATTCGTTGCCGGGCGACCCGTTGCGGACGTTCATCGACTCGGTCGCGGAAGTGCAGCGCGCTATGGGGTTCCAAAACGAAAAGGATCACCCCGAAGTCGCGCCATCGCAGTTCGAGATCAACTACAGCTACGGCGAAGTCGTGGCTGCCGCCGATCAGATTCAACTCTACAAACTGATCTGCCGGCAGGTCGCCACCCGGCTTGGGATGACTGCGAGCTTCCTCCCCAAGCCGGTCGTGGGCGTGAACGGCAGCGGGATGCACACCAACGTGTCGGTGAGCAAAGACGGCAAGAACGTATTCTGGGACCCAAGCGGCCCCGAGCAGCTCAGCCCGTTTGCTTGGGAGTTCGTCGACCGGATTCTCACCCACGGTAACGACGTCTGCTTGATGCTCAACTCCAGCGTCAACGCCTATCGCCGGCTCGACCCGCATTTCGAAGCGCCCAATCAGATCAAAGCCTCGGCAGTGGATCGCGGCGCGATGGTGCGCGTTCCGATCGGCAACGAGCGCAGTTCGCGCGTCGAGGTTCGCTCGGTCGCTCCCGACGCTAACCCCTATATGGTGATGCTTGCGGTCTTCAAAACCGGCTTGTACGGCAGCATCAGCGAAGAGAAAAACCTTCGCCAAGCGGATCACTACCTGCCCGACAACATCTACGACGCACTCGCCGGCTTCCGAACGTCGGCTTGGACGACTGCGTTGTTAGGCGACGACGTAAAGGAACGGTACGCCGAGCTCAAACAGGCCAGCGCCGACCGGTGTCCGCGTTTGCTCGGGAGCTTCGTGAAGGCACAGGAAGTGCAGTACCATCACGAAGTCTACAACCAATATCTTTGGAATCTCTTCTAGCAGGAAGTAGCCTGCTAGCGGTGACCGAGGTGCCAGCCGTGGGCGGAACACGAGTAGGGCGCTAGACCCACGCTCGTCCGCGGGATCGCGCGTTCGGCGAGCTTCTTCGTCGAAAAGGCCGATTTGGGCGAACCGTTCTTGTTGTAGCAAGAGCGTGCCCCACCGATCTTCCTAGCCGGCGTTGCGGGCTTCGCGCGGCACGTGCGCCACTTCACGCAGCCGCTGCTGCATGACTTTGCTTGGGATTTTTATGCGATCCGCGAGGCGCAAGAACGCCAGAAGCTTGACGTGCCACCACGTCATATCGATTTCGAACCAGCGTAGGCCGTGCCGCGCCGAAAACGGGAACGCGTGATGGTTGTTGTGCCACCCTTCGCCGAACGAGATGAGCGCGACCCACCAGCAGTTCGTCGAGCGATCGCCGGTTTGGAACGAGCGGTATCCCAGCATGTGCGCGGCGCTATTGACCAGCCACGTCGAGTGATAGCTAATGACGAGGCGCACGAAGATCCCCCAGATCACGAACGGCCATCCACCCAGTACGAACAGCAGCGCAGCCAGCGCGATCTGCAGTGGAAGGCTCATCCACTCCATCACGCGGTAGAACGGCTCGGCCGACAGATCCGGTGCGAAGCGCGCCACCTCTTCGTCGTTCGGGAGCGCAACATTGTGCTGGTATATCCAGTCAACGTGCGCCCACTTGAAGCCGAGGTGAATGCTGTGCGGATCGCCTTCCTGATCGGCGTGCGCGTGATGCTTACGATGCACCGCGACCCAGCGGATCGGGTCGCCCTGCAGGGCCAGCGTGCCGCAGATCGCGAGGAAATACTCGAGCGGTTTGCGCAGGCGTAGACTCCGATGCGTCAGCGTTCGATGGTAGCAGAGCGTGACGCCGAGCGCGCCCGTGAAGTACGAGACGACCGCCAACGCCGCGAGCGCGGACCAGCTAAAGAAACCTGGCCAGAATGCCGCGAGCGCGCCGAGGTGAATGCCAACGAGCCCGAGGCCCTTCAAGCGGCTAAGCATATCTTGACTCATGAACGTTTTCACCCTAAAAGATAAAGAGAGCCCGCGGGAGCGGGCTCTCTCTTAGCGTTGACGATTGTTGGGGGGTGGGTTTAGCGATAACTGGGGCGTGACGCGAAACAATCGCGGCAGTACACCGGCTTGTCGCCGCGCGGCTGGAACGGAACTTCAGCTACGCCGCCGCACTGGCTGCACGTTGCTTTGAACATCTCGCGATGTCCGCCGCCGCCGCTGCTGCCGCCGCTGCCGCCCGCCGAGCGCCCGGCCTTGCGAGCCGCGCGACAGTCGCCGCAGCGATTGGGTTTATTGGTAAAGCCCTTCATCGCAAAAAATTCTTGTTCGCCGGCAGTGAAGGGGAACTGACGTCCGCAATCCACGCAGGTGAGCATTTCATTCGTATACATAATTAAACTAACGAGTCTCCTGAAATAATAGTGTTTGTTCTCCGGATCCGACTCGCTAGTACTTGGAACGTGAACCTTGCGGACTTCGAAACCTGGTAACCACAACACTATACACCATCTCAAGCTGAAAAGTTACCATTCGGGCTCGAAAGAATTTGCCGCTCGCTCGCTTCGCTAAGCGGGCGAGCGCATCGGCGACCCCGGGGGCGCCGGTGCGCCTTGTTCAAGCGGGCTGGAATATGAGATACTACCGTCGCTTCGCGCCCGAAACCCCGAAGGAGGCCGTTTGGCTCGCTCAGGTCGCACTCGTACCCGTACCCGCACGCCCGGGGGCAAAACCAACAACGCCCCGGATACGTCGAAGGAAGCTCCGCTCGAGCTGTTCGGCACCATTAAGCAGGTTTTTCCAAGCACGACGTTCGCCGTAGAACTGGAGAACGGGCACACGGTTCTGGCGCACATCGCCGGCCGGCTGCGCCGCCACCGCATCAAACTGCTGCTCGGAGACCGGGTCGAACTCGAAATGTCCCCCTACGATCTGACCAAGGCCCGGATCGTCTATCGGTACCGCGCCGGCGAAGCCCGTCGTCCTCACGCCTAAACTCCCGGCGGCGGAGGCTTAGTCAAACGATCGTCGAACGTACGTTCGGTGATTGCAAGAGGGTGGCATCCGCCCCAGGGGCGTGATAGTATGAGCGCTGTCGCCGGCCGCCGGCGACCAAATCCGGCCGCGTGCCGGTGGTGCCGCGATCGTGTCGCGTCACCTGGCTAGGGTCTCGTCCGCCGCCTTCTCCCAGTGGGAGACGGCGCTCGCGACCGGCAACCACCTAGTCGAAAGGACAACGGATGGCAACCAAGACCAAGCGCGCGGTTAAAGACCGGCGCCCGAAGCGTAAGCCGTGCAGCTTTTGCGCGGACCGAGTGATCGACATCAGTTACCGCGAGGTCAACCGGTTGAAGAAGTACGTCTCCGAGCGGGGGAAGATCGTTCCGCGGCGCATCTCGGGCAACTGCGCCAAGCACCAGCGGATTCTGACCGTGGCGGTCAAGCGCGCGCGGATCATTGCATTTCTTCCTTACGTTTCGGAGTAAACAATCGTGAAACTCATTCTTCTAACCGACGTAAAGTCGCTCGGTAAGAAGGGCGAGGTCGTCGAGGTTGCCGAGGGTTACGCCCGCAACTTTCTTCTGCCGCGCAAACTCGGCACCGAAGCCGACAAAGGCGCGCTCGCGCAACTCGGATCTCAGCAAAAGGCACGGGAAAAGCGCGACGCTGCGGTGCTCGCCGACGCCAAAGAACTCGCCCAGCGTCTCGAGTCGGCAAAAGTGGCCGTTAAGGCCAAAGCCGGCGGTAACGGTAAGCTGTTCGGGGCGGTGACCAACGCCGACGTCGCATCGGCGATCAACGAAGCGCTCGAGATTGCGATCGACAAGCACAAGATCGAGCTCAAGAGTGCGATCAAGGCGCTCGGTTCCTACCCGGTCGAAATCAAGCTTCATAAGAACGTCGTCGCCAAAGCCACCGTCGACGTCGTCTCGACGACGTAGGGCGGAGACGATCGCCGTGGCGGGGAGCGCCCAACACTACGCGTCGCGATTTCGGCGCAAGTTCGGCGTCGAAGACGAACTGAGCCGCTACGTCACCGCGCTCTACGAGATGCTGTCGGGCGTGCTCGGTCAGGACAAGGTCGTATTGCGCGCGGGCAAGGTCAACGCGCTGAAGATGATGCGCTCGCAGCACCTGCCCGATCGGCTTTGCGCGCTGCAGCGGCTGGTTTTCGAAGATCCCACGCTCGAACGCGCGACGACGCGCCCCCAGCAGCGCAAGACGATCGCCGAAATCGAAGAGGCGATGGCCGATGCCATCGCCCAGCGTCACGCCGGAGATGCGATCGAGCGGCGCGTCAACGAGAAAATGGCCGAGCGCCACGAAGACTACATTAAGGATCTCAAGCTCGAGGCATTACGCGAAAGCGGAGGTCCGGAGACACCGGCTTCGCAGGCGAAGCTCGCGGAACTCGAGGAGCTTTCGCACCGCACGCTGGCCGCGTCGGCGCTGCAGCGGCTGCGACCGCAGGCGTTGCGCGACGTGGTCGGGCAGGAGGCTGCGATTAAGGCGCTGTTGGCAAAAATCACCTCGCCCTATCCGCAGCACGTCATTCTCTATGGGCCGCCCGGCGTCGGCAAGACGACCGTCGCGCGCCTCGTTCTGGAGGTCGCCAAAACCCGGGCGTATACGCCGTTCGGCAAGAACGCTCCGTTCGTCGAAGCCAGCGGAACGACGCTGCGCTGGGATCCGCGCGAAACGATCAATCCGCTCCTGGGCAGCGTCCACGACCCCATCTATCAGGGCAGCCGCCGCGAGTTCGCCGAAGCCGGCGTACCCGAGCCGAAACTCGGCTTGGTGACCAAGGCGCACGGCGGCGTGCTCTTCATCGACGAAATCGGCGAGATGGACGCGTCGCTGCAGTCCCGGCTTCTCAAAGTGCTTGAAGATAAACGCGTGACGTTCGAATCGTCGTACTACGACGAGAGCGCGCCGAACGTTCCGGAATACGTAAAGCGGCTTTTTCGCGAAGGCGCGCCGGCCGATTTCATTCTCATCGGCGCGACCACGCGCGAGCCCGAAGACATCGACCCGGCGATCCGCTCGCGTTGTGCGGAAATCTTCTTCGCGCCGCTTACGCAGCATCAAGTCGTTTCGATCGTGCAGGGCGCGGTAAAACGCCTGGGTTCGAGGGCCGCTCGCGGCGTGCCGCGGATGATTGCCTCGTATACCATCGAAGGGCGCAAGGCCGTGCAGCTCGTTGCGGACGCGTACGGGCAAGCGCTCTACCGTCTCTATCCCCACAAACGCGGCGAGGTGACCAAGAGTCCGACGATCGGCGAAGACGACGTGCTGGCGGTCGTGCAGACCAGCCGGCTCGTGCAGCATACGCTCGTTAAGGCGCGCGCGGCGCGCGAGGTCGGAAAGATGTTCGGCCTGGGCGTGCTGCACTATCTCGGCAGCATCATCGAAATCGAAGCGGTCGCGTTTCCAGCTTCACAGCCCGGCAAGGGCACGATTCGCTTCAACGACACGGCCGGTTCCATGGCCAAAGACTCGGTTTTCAACGCGACCAGCGTGATGCGAGCCGAAGCCGGCATCGACACGGCCGACTTCGATCTGCACATCAACATCGTCGGCGGAGGGAACATCGACGGCCCCTCGGCAGGCCTCGCGATCTTCCTCGCGCTCTACTCGGCGATTACCAAGACCCCGCTTCCGCAAGACGTCGCGATCACGGGCGAACTCTCGATCCAGGGCAAAGTGCGCGCGGTTGGCGGCGTGATCGAGAAGCTCTACGCGGCCCGCCAAGCGGGCATGAACCGAGTGCTCATTCCCAAGGAGAACGCGCGCGACGTCGACGCCGCGCTGGCAGGCGTCGACGTCGTTCCGGTGGCCGCGGTCGAGCAGGTTCTGCGAGAATTGCATATGCACAGGCGGTCCACAAGGCGTTCACCGGCTCCCCGACGCAGAGCCGCACGACGTCAATGAGCGCGCAGCCCCTACTCTCGTCGATCGATCGCATCCCGCCCCACAACCTGGAGGCGGAGATGGCCGTGCTCGGCTCGATTCTCGTCGATAAAGCTATGATGAGCGAGGTCGGCCAGCTCATAAAACCGAGCGATTTCTACGCGCACGTTCACGAAGCGATTTTTTCCGTGCTCGAACATCTTTTCGAACACGACCAGCCGATCGACAAGATCACCGTCAGCGAAGAGCTACGTACGCGCGACGCCCTCGAGCGCGTCGGAGGCCTTTCATATATCAGCGCGCTGATGGACACCGTGCAATCGGCCGCGTCGGCGCGTTACTACGCGACCATCGTCCACGAAAAAGCTGCACTGCGCGCGCTCATCAACGCCGGAACGCAAGTCACGCAGCTCGGCTACGAAGGGGAAGAAGATGTCGCCGGATCGCTCGATCGCGCGCAGCAAATTGTCTACACGATCGGCGAGCAGCGAGGCACCAAGGAATTCAAGCCGGTAAAGAGCCTGCTGAAGGATGCCTTTGACAGCATCGACCGTCTCTTCCATCTGCGCGGGGACCGCACCGGGCTCACGTCGGGGTTCCCCGACATCGACGCGATGACGACCGGCTTCCAGCCCGGGAATTTCATTATCATCGCGGCTCGTCCGGGTATGGGAAAGACCTCGTTTGCGCTCAACATGGCCGTCGCCGCAGCGCGCGAGTCGGTCGATCCGATCGCGTTTTTTTCGCTTGAAATGTCGAACAACGAACTCATTCAGCGCCTCATCTGTTCCGAGGCGCGGATCTCGATGAACGACATGCGGCGCGGCAATATCAAGCCGCATCAGTGGGAAGCCATTTCGCGCGCGATGGAAACCCTCGACCACTTGCCGATTTACCTCGACGACGTGGGCGCGCTCACCGTCAGCGACGTGCGTAACCGTTGCCGCTTGTTGAAGAAAACCTCGGGTACGGATCTGGGCGCGATCTTTATCGACTACCTGCAGCTCGTGCGCCCCGGCGTGCTCTCGCGCAACGCCAACCGCAACGAAGAACTTTCCGAAATCTGCCGGTCGCTCAAGATCACCGCTAAGGAGCTAAACGTGCCGATCGTTGCGCTCGCCCAGCTCAATCGCGCGGTCGAGACGCGTCAGGACAAACGGCCGATGCTGGCCGACCTGCGCGATTCGGGTTCGATCGAGCAAGAGGCCGACGTCGTCTCGTTCCTGTTTCGCGACGGCTACTACAACCCGGAAGGCCCCGATCCGGACGTCACCGAGTTCATCATCGCCAAGCACCGCAACGGTCCGACCGGTTTCGTCAGGCTCCGGTTCCAGCGCGAATTCACGCTGTTCGTTCCCTACGGCGACGACTCGCACTTCCCATCCCCCTAAGCGGAGGCGCGTGTCATCCGGAGCGAAGCGCTACTCCTCGCGGCTATCGTCGCGGAGGCCGCTGAAGAACTCGATCGCGGTATCGCGCAAGGCGTCGAGCAGACGCCCGAAGTGCGGATGAATCTCTTCGGAGTTCGCGACACAAAGTTCGACGGTGAAGAGCGCGTCGCGCTCCTCCTCCCAGATAGCGGTTTTCACGAACTTCTTGCGGACGTTGAGTGCGTTGGCGGCTGCGTTTGCCTCGTGAAGTTCGACGTCCGCCGGAAGAGCCCAACCCGAACCGATCATCACGAAGTTCGGATCGTCCCGGTAGCCGACGACGAAATAGCGGTCGCCTTCGCTCTTGAACGTTATGCGTAGCGCTTCGTCGTCGTTGTCGCGAGTGTAAAATAAACCTTCATCGTCGATTGCGGCTTCAAGCGGGTAAAGGTGGTCGCCTTGGCTCACCACCGCGTCACCGTTCGCCCTTCATGAACTGCCGTATGAAGTTGTCGGCGGCCGCCTTGCTTTCGCTGCGATCCACCATGTGCTCGACCGCCCCGGTTCCGGCGTCGCGCAAGCGGCCGACGATGTCCCAAAAGTTCTCGAGAAACGCCGCCACGTCCATGGCGTCGTATTCGACCGTCGCAACGAAGATCGTATCGTCGTGCGCGAGCGTAAACCGCGTCTCGGGGAAATCGCTCTCGACGTCGCCGAGCGCATCTCGAGTATGAGCGCGGTCGCGCACCCACTCGGGAACCTCGTAGGCCGTCGAGAGGCTGAAACGCTGCGGCTCGAGTTCGGAGATCGCGACGGAAAACGTCTGCCCGCGCGTGCGAAAGACGAGTTCGGCGAGTTCTTGGGCGTCGCCGACGACCGTCGTATCGACCCGATGGCCTTCGCTTTCGATAAATCGCGCGACCCGTTCGCGGACGTTCAGATCCGTGTCTCCTGGTCCTCCACGCCGCCGATGCTCTGCGCGAGATACGCGCGCGCAAGCTTCACGTACTCTTTGGCCGAGATTTCGATCCAGTTGGCGGCCTCGCCCTCAAGCGACTTCTTCACCTGGGCCGGCGCTCCGGCCGCTACGCAGCGCGCCGGGATTGCGGCGCGCTGACCGACGACGCTTCCCGCCGCAACGAGCGCGCCCTCACCGATCGTGCACCCGTTGAGCAGCGTCGCGTTGCTGCCGATCAGCGCGTAGCGCTTGATGTCGCAGTCTTCCATTACCGCGCAGTGCCCGACGGTAACGTCGTCGCCGATGAACGTTCCGCCGTGCTCGCTGACGTGCACGACGGCGTTGTCTTGGATCGACGTTCGGGCACCGACGCGGATTGGGCCGTTATCACCGCGCAGCACCGCACCGAACCAGACGCTCGACTCAGGTCCGATTTCTACGTCGCCGATGATCGTGGCGGTCGGCGCGATAAACGCCGACGGATCGACGGCCGGCCGCTTGCCTTTGTATGGAATGAGCATATGCCATGCTTCGCAACCGTCCGCGTCGAACCTCGCCCATATGCACAGGCATCAGACCCCGTTGCGCGGGGTGAAGGCCATCCCCCACCCCAAACCGGCCGACCCTAACTACAGCGCGGTCAACTATTCGTACGCGCAGCGCGAAGGCCACATTCACGAGGTCGTGGAGATCGGCGGGCGCCAGTTGGCAAAGGTTGGTTTTCCCGACCGCAAGATCGTCTACTATTTTCTCGACGACCTGGAACTCGACGAGCGGGCGACCCGCGGCACGTTCCACGACGCCGACGTGCAGCGCGGCGGCCGCGACTGACGCCGGCCGGCCTAGGGCGCTTAACCCGCCGATGGGCTGCCCCGGGGAGAGAGGGTTTGACCGCGCAGCGAGTGGAACGAGGGTCGGCCGGAAGTACGCGGCTTCCTCCGGAGGCGTGCCGACGTAGCTCAGTGGTAGAGCAATTGTTTCGTAAACAATAGGTCGTCAGTTCAATCCTGACCGTCGGCTTAGTGGAAAAACCCATAATCCAGTAGGCTTTTTTTTATACCGGCGACATGGCGTTGGGAGAGCCTAAGAGCGCGGGGGAGCCTATTCGGGGAGCCTATCGTGCTACCTCCGGTCTTGGCGCGGACGCCGCGGCTTCAGCGCACGTTCCTACGAGCACCGTCCCGCTTTTGTCGCGCCTTATCGACGGCCGCGGTGTACGATCGGAAGAGTTCTCCGAACTTCCCTTCAAGCGTTGGATCCGGTTCGGGAAACACAAGTCCCGCTTTCCGAACGCCGCGTTCAATCGCAGCGAAAACCGTCTTACGTGTCGCCGCGTTCATGTGTACACGCGGCGGAGTGCGTTCAAGGGTACCGTCGGCTTTCACCTTCACGCCCCGCTTCGTGAGACGGCGAACTTCTTGGATGATTGGTGCCGCCGGGCTAAAGATGTTGTCCGGTAGCGGCGCCTCCTCGCGAATCCGGTTCCAGCGATCGGCAAACTCAGCGAGGTCGATGATTCGTTCCACGCTCTCCGCGGCAAGGATTGCCCGCGCGTTGTCAACACTGAGAGGCTTCTTTCGGTCCCCGATGACGGCGTAGATTCGCTGCTCGCTGAGACCGGCCGCAGCGGATAGCACGCGCAGGGGCTGGCTGGCCTTTGCGACGTCGTCCTCGATGAGTTCGCGAAGACGGTTCGACGTTTGTAAGTCGAGCATCGGGCCCTCCGGCCTGCCTCTCTGTGGCCGTTGTCGTTCGGTCATAGTCGCTCCAAGCGCCGCCAAATCGACCGCGCGCTCTTGCTAAATGCATTCTGATGCGCACCTTTCGACTTCCTGCTAATGAGCGTTTAGCATCGTACGCGGAGGTACAGTAGTGCTAGACAAAGTTAAAGAATCGACCGGCCAGCTCGCGTTTCGCATCCCGGAGGCGGCTGCCGCGCTCAGCGTATGCCGCGGCACCGTGTACTCGATGCTAAAGCGCGGAAAGCTGCGCTATGTCAGGTTGCCGGGCGGAGAAATCAGAGTGCCACGCCAGGCCATCGAGGAGTATTTGAATCCTCAGGAATCGAGCGCGCCCCGGCGCCGCAGAAACAAGCCGGCTGCATAAATAAAGCGGCGCCCCGACAGCGCCGCTCTTGCAAGGAGCTTCCAGTGTTTCCCTACTCTGCGGCGGCGCTTTCGGTCGCCGCCCTCGATGGAATCTCAGTATAACACGGCGCAAGTACGTCTCGACAACGTGACCGAACGCTGGGCGCTTACGTTGTCAAAGTGCGTACTCGTCGCGCAGCACGGTTTCGACGGCGGTGCGTTTCGACAACCGCGCGAACAAGCGGCGCGATGGGCGGAAATCGCGCCGGATCCGCGCGGATGGAAGCGCGCGATTCGGCTCGACGTCGACCTGCCTAACGCGATCGAGGTCGTAGCGGCAAGCGGCCTGCCTACCCCAAGCTGGTGCGTCGTGAATCCGAGCACAGGTCACGCGCACGTCGCCTACGAGCTTATCGTGTGGGTCCGGGAGGATAATCTGAAAGCGATGGTGCTCTTTCGCCGTGTGCGCGAAGCCTATCGTCGCACGCTCAACGGAGACCCATATTACGCCGGCACGTTCACGCACAATCCGCTCTTTGCCGGATGGGAAACCTGGGGAGACGGCCGACGCTACAACCTGCGCAAGCTCGCCCGCGTCGTCAGCCCCGCGCTCTTTGACGAGGCGCGGTCGACGCCGAGACCGAGCGGCGGCTACGCGCAGAACGGCCGAAACTGCGCGCTCTTTGAGGCCGTTCGATTTGAGGCTTACCGCGTTGTCGAACCTTATCGCGCGATCCAAGACCGGGCGGGCTTTATCGCTCGCGTCCGCGCGTTCGCCGCGGAAACAAACGCCGGATTCGTCCAACCGTTGGCGGAGTCGGAAGTACGCTGGACCGTCGCGTCGATCGTGAGCTTTTCGTGGAGCCGTTATCGGCGTTCAGAAGGCGCTCGACGCTACGCGCAAACGCGACGAGCGTACTTGAGCGCGACCGACGCTCGACGTCGGCGCGCGGCCGAACTGCGCGTCGACGGTCTGAACACGCGCGCGATCGCTCAAGAGATTCAGGTGACGTGTCGGACGATTCAACGCTGGAACGCCTCCCGCGCGTGCGCGCGTACGTGCGCGAATCCCTGATACGGTGGACTTGTCGCAGCTCGAATGCTGAGACACGCGACGAAGTCGACCCGCCCGGTCTCTGGCGTTGTCGACACGCTGCCAACGCCCTATGCTTACCCCATGCGAAGAGCTGCGAGCCGCAAGGCAGGGTTCAGACGTCCTGGCAGATTATCCGCGCCTGCCGGCGCGGTCTCAGTACGATCGAACTCGAAGGGGTCTGCGATTGGTTGGGAGAGGGCAAAGAAGTCGATGATCTGCGATTTGAGGCGAAATCCGGCGGTCGTCGCGGGCGAGAGAGTTTCGCAAGGTTTGGCGACATGAAGAAACAGCGAATCGGACGGCCGCGCGGATCATCACCGAAACTAAATCGTGACTTCGTCGCGGCCTTCATGGCGCACATTCGTCGGGGCGTGCCACTCGAGACCACGTGCGGCCTTCTCGGCGTCGCGAAGTCGTGCATTTACGCTTGGGTCGCGCGAGGCCGGGAAGACGTCGCAGCCGGCCGTCCGCGCACTAACTACGCCCTTTTCGCGGACGCTTTCGTGCGTGCGCGCGCGATCAACGAGTGGAAACTTCTGGAACGCATTCAACGCGCCGGCGAGCGTGATTGGCGCGCATCGGCCTGGATTCTTGAACGTCGGTTTCCCGAACGTTGGTCGCAGAAAGCCTCGGTCGAAGTCAGCGTCGACGACAAAGCCGCCTCGCGTGCCGCGCAAGCAAAAATGGATGGCCTCCGCGAGATTCTTAGCACCGACGAAGGCGCAGCCTACGCCGATGCGATCGTCGACCGCATGGTCGAGGAGACGCTCGCAAAGGGCGCGACCGAACCGCCGAGGAACGGCGTTTTTAGACTTAACTAGTCCGGGGCCAACGCCCAGCGTCAAGACCGGAGGATAACCGATGAAGGTCCTGTTCTCTACCAGCTTGGCTGTTGCGCTTATGTCGCTCGCTGCGGCTCAGGCGGCAGCTACTCAGGTCTTCGAGTCGCAGCACGACGCGGGCTGCCTAGCAGCAGTCCAAAGCGCCGACAACTCGGGCCAGGCCGTAATCTGCAAGCTGTCGGCAGAAGACCATCTCATCGACGCGAACCGGGAAAGCGGCAACTCCCGCTGCATCGATCTCGCGATCGCTCAAGTCAACCTGGCGGTGTCTGCCATGGCTTACCAACGCGAAGGTCTAGATGCCGATGCCATCCCGACCGCCAACGCATCTCGAAACCTCAATGCTGAGATCACGAACAAGTGTGGGGACCCGGCTATCCTGTCCGGCGCGGCACGAGTCATGTCGAACCTCGACAAGGTATTCGGACCCCCCTAAGCTTCAAGAAAGGGCGAGCCTCGTCGAGGCTACTTACCGATTCCTGGGCGTGCAGGGTGTTACTGCTCGAGCCGCAATCGCGTCGCGCCGCGCCCCAGGCGTCAGTAAGTAACAGCAATCGTTTTGGGAGCACGCGAATGACTTCGGTTGTAGGATAAAAACATGAAAAGACTGATGGCCGTCCTGGCGATCGCGACGCTGTCAGCGCCAGCTTTTTACGCGCCGGTTCCGGCTCAAGCTGAAACCGGAAAGCAGGCCGTCTGCCGCATGACGTTTGACGAGCTGGCCACCGACGAAGACTTTCTAAAAATGGGCAGCGATGCCGAGAACGTTAAAGTGGTCATGCGAAATTTTAAGGCTGACACTGAATTTCTCATAAAAGATTGCTCGGGGAAAGACCCGCGGGCCGAGTACAGCGTTGCGATGCTTACTTTGGTATGGGCGTGGCTAATGCATTATCGAGGGGTCGATGGAGCCGATACTAAGCTCGAGCTTGCAGTCCAACGATTAGTCCAGTGCTCATCGCATTACTTTGGCGAGGACCAAGGCGCTATCTGCGACCAGTGGGAGAAGCAGGCAATACACTGGCAGGTTATGGGCTGGCCCACTACCGGCGGATCAGCGGATAGTCCAAGACCAAGATGATGCCCGAGAATCTGAGCACCTGCTCGAACGTCGCTTTCCCGGACGCTGCGCGAAAGCGCCGCGACCAAGTTAGCTGCGGCCGATAGCTAGGCAACCCGCTCCGTCGCCATGCGAGAGCGTCAACGTGCTTCGAGCGCCTTTATCTGCGTGGTTAGCACTTGGTCGAGCTCCTCCGCGGCCTCACGTTGCAGCGTCGGCAAGACGTGAGAGTACCTGTCCAACGTCAGTTTCACAGTCGAGTGTCCGAGGCGTTCTTGCACGACCTTCGCTCCGCTCGGTGCCATGAGCGAGGCCATCGCGTGGCGCAAACCGTGGAGTGTCACCGAAACGCCGGCGCGTTCCGCAATCGGTTGGAAGGAGCGCGAACGCAAGTTCGAGTGCCGGAGCGGTTGGCCGGCTTCGGTCGTGAATACCAGCTCGGACCCATGCCCTTCCCGTTCGTACGCTTCGCGCCGTCGGCGCAGCGCCTCGACCGCCAACTCGCCGAGTTCAACCCGCCGGCGGGAAGAGCTCGTCTTCGGTAGAGAAAACGAGAGCACGCCGCCCGCTTCGGTGAGCTGCTGTCGCACCGAAAGAAAACCATTGTCGAAATCTATGTCCTCCCATCGGAGGCCACCGAGTTCGCCGTAGCGGAGGCCCGCCGTCAGCGCGAGAGTAAAAAAGGCTTCGAGGCGGTCGCCGCGTGCAGCGACCAGGAACCGCGCAGCCTGCTGGGCATCCAAGAACCGCGTTTCTTTGGCGAGGTGTTTCGGCTTGTCAATCAGGAGTGCCGGGTTGAATGGAATCTTCCGTTGCTTGACGGCAGTAGCGAAGATGGTACGCAAGCGCGTCCCAATAGCCGCCCGCACGCTCGTCGCTACGTGATCTCGGCGAAGACGAGCGTAGAACTCGCCTATGTCGTCAACGTCGACCTCGTCTAGCCGCTTCCGGCCGAGATGCGGAATCACGTAGGTTTCGATCAAAAACTTGTATTGCGCGAACGTCGTGGCGCGGCGGTGCGATTCAATGCCGTCCAACCAGCGATCGACGAAATCGCCTACGGTCCCCTTAGCCCGTGCGTGAATGCTGCCGCCGTGCCGCGCCTTCTCGTCGGCTACGCGGCGTTGCAACTCGGCCAACGTCTTGGCTCGGAGCTTGCGACGAATGCGGCGCCTCGTTTTGTCAACACCGAGGGAGAACAATGCCACCCAGCATTCCCGGTCGTGGTCGAAGAAGAGCGAACCCTCGCCCCTCTGGCGCCGACGGCGCTTCTTCGACTTCGCCAGCGTCCGGGTTCCTCGAGCTTTGCGCGTCTGTTTATCTCGCCGTCGCCATGCGCGAGCGTAACACAGCGCGCACGCATGATGCGTGCCAGGTCGAAGCGCGGCGCGGCATGACGCCGAGCGTCGTGAGCGTGGCGCCAATCTCACGGAACGAACGGCCGGCTTTGTCCATGCGAACCGCCTCGGTGAGCGCGGCTTGCTCGCGATTGTCACGGATCAGGGCATCGCCATCGCGTCGATAACCGAACGGTATCGGCCCGTAGGCGCATCCCTGTTGGCGCTTGTGGCGCAGCGCCTCAGCCGTCCGCTCGCCTATCGCCTCGCGCTCCCACTGGGCGATGACGCCGAGCATGTTCACGATCATCCTCCCGGCGGCCGAGCTGGTGTCGAGCGTTTCGCCAATCGAGCAGAGCGCAACGTCGTACTGCGCACAGAGGTCCACTAAGTCGGCGATGTCGCGCACGGAGCGCGTCAGCCGGTCGAGCTTGGCCACGATGATCCGCTCGACGGTTCCGGCGCGCACCTGAGCGAGCAGAAAGGCCATTCCTGGGCGCGCAAGGCTCTTGGCACTGGCCCCGCCGTCACGGATGACTTCTGATACATGCCACCCCATCGCAGTCGCGTAGGCAGCGATTCTCGCTTCCTGGGCGGCGAGCGAAACGCCCGCAGCCGCTTGCTCCTCGGTTGAAACGCGGACGTACCCAACGGTGCGGCGGTTCTCGGTCTTGATTCGGCTTGGTCTCAAGGTGCGCTCCTGTACAGTAATGGTCGTTACTGTACAAGTGTAGCACGATGGGGAGCCTACGGGGAGCCTATAGGTTCAAACTCTAATGGACAGAAGCAAACGGAAGTGCTGCATTTACTGACTTATTCGATTCGACTCCTCACGCTTTGACATGTTTCGTAAACAATAGGTCGTCAGTTCAATCCTGACCGTCGGCTCCACCCGGAAACCCGCGGAGCGATGCTGGTCGCCGCCGCGCGATCGAGAGACGTTGCGTTTATCCGGCGTATCTTTGTTCCGGGCGCCTTTCACGGCAAGATCGGCGGGCCGATGCTTTCGGCCAGCGGCGTGCTTTTTAGCCTCCGGCTTTCAACCCGGAGTCGCCGCACTTGGCTTTCAACTGCTCTCGTGCTGCCTGCTTGGCGGAGGCGTCGCTGCCGGCTCCTTGGACGAGCAATGTGATGACATCGCTCGAAAGTGGCGGATCGAAGGTTTCGGTTGCGAACGTCGTCTCGTCGGCGCCGATGGTCTTGGCCGCTTTCCCGAGATTGCCGGGGAAGTGCATCTGCGTCACGACCGCGGCTCCGCTGCCGTCCGGCTGAAAGATCTCGTAGTTCGCCGAGTTTGAGTCTGGG
>JBDTDR010000107.1:0-9145 GCA_039922955.1 Candidatus Tumulicola sp. | reverse complement strand
GCCCGTAGAGAGCGCCGTTTTCATGGTGGGGGAAGCCGGCAAATCGCAAACGTCGGTTACGATCGGCACCCGGGGCGGTAAAACCATGATTAGCATCGCCCACGTCAAGATGTAGGAACCAACGGCGGCGGGACCGGCTATTTTTGCCCGGCCCGCCACTCGCCGTTCTCGCCGTCATGCCACTCGACGTGCCACCCGCCGCCGCACGGGATGACGGGATTCTTAAGCTGCTCGGGATCGATGCCGAACGCCATGAGCACGTGTTTGGACGCCTGGCTCATCTCGTGCGTCCAGCGCTCGACCTCCGGGGTAGTTTTGGCTGACGACATCGCGCGGGTAGCCCGCGCGATTCCGTTTAACCCATCGGCAATCGAGTTCGCGATCGCCTTGTAATCAATCATAAGAGCCTCCCGAGGAAAGAGTCGCCGCCGGCGCGGCGTTGTCCTACGAAGCATGGTCTCCCCGCGTGCGCCGAGAAGTCGCCGCCCATGCGCCCGTCCACCCTCGCCGCACTCTGGCTGTCGGCCGCGTTCGCCCTGGGAGGCTGTGCGGGGGCCGGCGGCGCCGCGCGCGACGCGCTACCTCGGCCGGCGTTTCAACGCGCGTTCGAGGGCAGCGGCGGGAAGATCGCGCACGTCGTCGTGATCATGCAGGAGAACCGTTCCCTGGATTACCTGTTCCAGAAATTTCCGGGGGCGGACACGGCCGCTTTCGGTTACGGTCACGGAAAGAAGTATGTGCTGCAGCCGTGGGGGCTGGAGAAACCGTTCGACATCAATCACGAGCACGTGCAGTTCCTCGAAGACTACGATCGGGGTAAGAACGACGGTTTCGATCGGGACATTCAAAAGTTCGCTCCGAATTGTCCCTATCCGCGCAACCATCCGTCGTGTTGGGTCTTTTTCACCGATCCGACGCACGTGCGGCTCGCATACTCCTTCGCTCCGCGCTCGGAGGTTGCGCCATACTGGACGATGGCCCAACGATTTGCGCTGGGCGACCGAACGTTCGCCTCGAATAATGGGCCGAGCTACGTTGCGCACCAATATATGATCGCGGGGCAATCGGCCCACGTAACGGAGAACCCGTCCGCCGCGCCGTGGGGCTGTGACGGAGCCGGAACGAACGTCACGTATCTTTTGAAGTACGGGTCGTCCAAGCCGCCGGTTTTTTCACCGAGCACCGGCATTGAAATAACGGGGCCGCAGCCGTGCTTTCAATATCGCACGGCGGCCGATCTGTTGGATGCGGCCAACGTTTCGTGGGCGTACTACGCGCCGAGCGTCGCGTTAAGCGGCGGGATTTGGTCGGCTTTCGACGCGATTTGGCCGGTGCGATTCGGCGCCGATTGGGCCAACGACGTCGAGACGCCCGAGACGCTCATCTTCAACGACGTGCAAAATGGGAAGTTGCGGCAGGTTTCGTGGGTGGTGCCGGCTTTCGTCAACTCCGATCACGCCGGCTCGCAGAGCAAACTGGGGCCGCAGTGGGTGGCGGCGATCGTCAACGCGATCGGCGAGAGCCCGTATTGGAAGAGCACGGCCATCATCGTCATGTGGGACGAATGGGGCGGCTGGTACGATCACGTCGTTCCTCCGCAATACCAGGACCCGCGCACCGGCGCGTTCGAGGGTCTCGGACACCGCATTCCCTTGATCGTGATCTCGCCGTATGCGAAGCAAGGCTACGTCTCGCATCGGCAGCACGAGGTTGCGAGCAGCTTACACTTCATCGAAAACACGTTCGGCCTGCCCTCGCTGGGCGGCGCCGACGCACGCGCCGACGCGCTCGGCGACATGTTCGATTTCACCCAGCCGCCCACGCCGTTCCAGCCGATCCCGAGCATGCGCCGGCCGAGCGACTTCATCAACGCGAAGCCATCGCTGGTGCCGCCCGACGAATAGGGCTCGGCGGTTTACGCTGCGGTCGAGGCTCCCGAGCGACGGCGCTTCGTAACCAGAACGTGCTCCAGCGAGGCGACGACCTGCGGATCGTAGCGCGAACCGGAGTTGGCGTTGAGATGTTCGATCGCTTCGCGCATCGAGTGCGCGGCCCGGTAGGTGCGATTGCAGACCATGGCATCGAATACGTCGGCCACCGAAAGTATCCGCACTTCGTAGGGAATGCTGCCGTCGCGCAGGGCATCGGGATATCCGGACCCGTCGAGCCGTTCGTGATGCGCGCGTATCCAGCCGGCATAACGCTGCAGGCCCGGAATCGCGGCGATCATCCGCTCGCCCATCGCCGCGTGTCCTTCGACCACGGCCATGGTGGCGGCGTCGAGCGGTTCGCGGGTATGGAGCGCGGCTTGCGGCAACGCGATCTTTCCCACGTCGAGGAGCCGGCCGGCCGTCACGACGTGATGCACGTCATCGGCGTCCAGCCCGAGGTCCTTGGCGATGCGCCCGGCAAGGGAGCCCACACCCGTGAGATGAGTGAGCAGCGTCGGATCGACCGCGCGAATCATCTCATGCATTGCATCGACCAAGTCCTCGGGCGTCGTTCCGCGGACGGCAGCCTGTTCCCAGACAATTTCGTGGGCGCGTTCGCGCAGGGCATCCAAGCGCGAAAGTACGACACGTCGTTCGTGCTCCGGAACGCCGGCCGCGACGTTCGTGCCGGCACGATCGAGCAAATCGGTGATTTCCTCGGGCGAAGCGGCGTGCATCTCGCGGCGAATCCAGTCGACGATGGCCCAACGGTCTTCGAACCGCACTTCGTCGCGAACGATCGAAAGCAGTTCCTCGAACGCCGCGCGTTCTCCAGGATAACGAATCACAAAAACGCTCTTACGGTAGCGACGGCGGGACGATAAGCGGAAGCACGGCGAGCGCGAGCACCATGAAATGGTGCAGCAGGGCAAGGGTCATAGTCAAGGCTCCTTACTGATGTTCTCGTGTTGCAGTCATGATACAACGGGGCGGCGCGAAACCGCATGACACCAAAATGCTATCGCAGCGTTTTGCCTTGCAGCATCTTACGCTGGAGCTAGAGCAACCCAAGCCGACGTGCGATCGCTACCGCCTCGACCGTATTACCGGCGCCGAGCTTGCTGATGATCGAGCGTCGCTGGTTTTTGATCGTGTGGACGGAACGGCCGGTAAGGTTGGCGATGTGCGGTGCGTCCATTCCGGAAGCGAGATACGAGAGCACGGAGCGCTCAGTCCGCGATAGCGGCGTTCGCTCGCTATCTAGCCCGCAGGCCTCCGCCATCATGGCAATCCCGTTGAGGCCGGCCGTTCGCATCGTCTCGGCATAGGCGGCGATGTCGCGGTGAACGGCGTACCGGCGAGCCGCGCCGACGAACACCGCACCGAAGGCCGTTCGGGGTTCCATTTTGAGACGGACCGACGCGGCCGTGAAACGCCCGAGTAATACCTCGGCCATGGAAGCAAACGACGAGGCCATTTCCTGGTGTGCCAAGACAAACGGGTCGGATGACGGCGTCACGGGGGCGAGCTGACGTAACAGCTCCGACCCGCGTTCCGTCGCCTCCGCAGCCGCTGCCAAGAAGGCGGCGAGTGAGAGCGGTAGCCGTTGCAAGTGGTTGGGAGCGGCCGACGCGAACGCCGCGGCGCGGTCGGCGGCCGAGAGAAGCAGGCCGTCCCACGCGTCGACGATCGATCGGCAAATGACGTACGTCTCCATGCCCAGCCACCCATGGCCGATTTTGCGCACGGCATCGTCGTAGGCGGCGGCGCGCCCGGACCGGCCCGCCAGGACTTCGATTTCGAAGGCGGCCACCAGATCGGACGCGCGCTCGTCAGGGTCTCCGACGAGTGCTTGCAGCGACACCAAGCGCCCGACATGCACGGCCGCGAGATCGAGGTTGGCGCGCAACGTCGCGATGCCGTACCGCATCTTCAGCGCGCGCGCCTCGAGAAGAACCGATCCCGCCGCTCGCGCGGCGTCTTCCGCGCGTGCCGCCAAGCCTTCGGCCTCGTCGAGTTCTCCACTGCGAGCGGCGAGCACCGCGCCATGGATGGCGGCGAAGGCTACCAGCGGCAAGTCGCCGCTGCGCGTTGCGACGTCCATCGCCGTAACCAGACGTCCGCGCTCGGCCAGGACGTTGCCCAGCAAACACTCGCGATGGACCAGAATCTCGGTTTCGCTGGATTCCATGGCAAGAAGCACGTCGAGCGTTCCGGCGCCTCGCCCGTCGTACATCATCGCGCGGGCGAGACGCAAAGCCGCATGGGGCGAATGTCGCGCGACTTCGGCGAGAATGTGTTCGGCGATCGATGCAGCTTCGCCGTAGTGCGAGCTGAAGACAAGCAGAAAGCAGCGCGCTGCCGCGGCCGCCGCCGGGGGGGCTTTGTGGTGCGAAGCCAGCCGTTCGAGCGTGCCCCGATCGTAAACGTCGTAGAGCGGTGCGAGAATGTCCCAACTGCGCTCCCGCAGCGTGTGCGGAGCCTCGGCCGAGAGCATGGCAAAGATGGCCGAGGGATCGCCGTGCTGCACGGCTGCCCGTTCGGCGATGTCGCTGCGCTCGGACGCGCCGACGCTCTTGAGCAGCGCCGACACGACGATCTCGTGCAGGCCGGTGGCCGATTCGGGAAAGCCGAGCCGCCGAACCAGGCCGAGGTGATCGGGTGTCGGGCTGATTCCGTAGGCGCTCATCATCGCGGCTTCGATCAGCGTCGTTCGCTCGGGCTGCGGCAGTTCGGCCAGCGCCGACCCGGCGATGGTCGCGACCCCGTCGCCGAGCTGCGAAAGGACGTGATCCGCCGGATAGCCGCGGCGCAACAACGACGCGGCGAGCGCCGCGGCTATCGGCCAGCCGGCGAAGGTTGAGACGATCGCGGTGACGAGCGCGGGCGTGTACGGAAGGTTCTCGAGAATTTGCTCGACGTTCTCGGGTCGAAATGCCAGGGTGTCGGGACCGAACGGCATGCCGATGAGGCCTCGCGACATCCACGGACCGACCGGGAGCACCGTCATCGAGCGCCCGACGATCACCAGGTGCACGTCTTGCGCCTCGACCAACGCCTCGACCAGCTGCGCCCCGGCGGCATCGAGTCGTTGAATGTCGTCAATCAGCAGGGTGGTGCGCGGCGGCACGCCGGCCACGATGGATCGGGTCACGCCGTCGGCATCGGTTGCGAGCCGGGCAACCACGCTGCCGGCATCGGCCGGAGCGAAACCGAAGGCGGTCAGGAGTGCGACATGAAAAGCACTCGGGCGCGCGCCTGAGGGCACTTCGACATACTGCGCGTCCGGAAACGCCGCGCGCACGGCGGTAGTTTTGCCCCAACCAGGGCCGGCCTCCACTAACAGAACCCGTTCGTGGAGTGACGCCGCCCGCAGCGCTCGAACCGCCCCGGCTTCAACCCTGACCCGTTGGTCCAGCACTAACCTCCACGCGCGCCCTTCTTCGGAAGGCATCCGGCTCCCTGGGAAGCGCCTGTGAAAGGACCGACCCAATGGCTACTTGGACCGTAACTTTTGGCGCGTGCGCGGAGTAGTCGAGGGTATGCGATTATTTGCAACGATTGCGGGCACCCGGCGTCTATGTCTGCGGGTCTGGCCGCTCATGCGCCACGCGCGCGTTCCGCTGGCGCTAAAGCTGGGGACCCTCTTCGCCGCGCTGCTGATCGTCTCGCCGCTCGATATTTTCGGCGACATTCCGGTGTTGGGCGTGCTCGACGACGCCATGCTGCTGGCGCTGCTCGCCACCCTCTTCGTGAGCGCCGGGAACTGGCTGCTGACCCGCGACGCGCGCCAACCGATCCCCGTACGGGCACGCGTTTCCCCGCCGCTGGCGCTCATCCACCGCTGACGTCGATCAGCAGTTCGGTTGCAAACGCGACCAGGAAGCCGGCGGTCATGGCGGTGGTGACCAACGCGGTGAGGCCGGTTTTTCGCAGCATCGCCCACAGTTCGCCGATGACGAAGACGAGCGCGCCGACGGCCGTCGCCAAGAACAGCACCGAAAGCACCGGCGAATAGAACTGATAGCCGACGATCGTGCCGAGGAACGTCGGGCCGCCGGCGATTAGTCCCGCCGCCCCGATTTGGAACCACGACGGCACGAATCGGCCGACCAGCGGCGCCGCCACGCCGAAACCCTCGGTTGCGTTGTGCAGCGCGAAGCCGACGATCAGCGCTACCGCAATCGCGGTCGCGCCCGAGGCGGCCGACGCGCCGATCGCCAAGCCTTCGCCGAAGTTATGCGCACCGATGCCGATCGCGATGATCGTCGAAAGCAGCATCGGGTTTTCCGCATGCTGCGCGGCGCTGCGCGTAAAGTGCGTGGCCATGCTACCGAGGCCGACCAGCCCCACCAGCAAACCGACGATGAACGCGACGATCGGCCAAACCGGGAATGCGGACGCGCCAACGTGCCACGCGTTCACGCCCTGCGTAATTGGTGCGATCGCATTTTGCGCGATTTCGATGACGAGGTAGAGCAGGATGCCGATTGCGAGCGCGTTGAGCAGCGCGACGGTTTGCGCCGACACGCGGCGAGCCCGCGCGATCGGCAGGCCCAGGAAGATCGTGAACCCGGCAATCGCTCCCAGCATGACCGTCAGCGCAAAACTCAACGGTTTGGTCGCGCCGGCCTTCATCGCCGGTTTCATCGCATCGTACATCGAGGCGAGCGTGTTCGGCGTTCCGACGTAGTGGATCGCGGTGATGAGCCCGCCGGGCATCCCTTGGGCGTCTTCCATATGGTCGAGAACGTGGCAGTGCAGCAGCCAGGTCCCGGGTTGCGCGTCGGCTTTGACGACGACGTCGATCCGCTGCCCGGGGCCGAGCAGCACGGTGTCCTCCACGTCGGGCGCCGTTACGGGTTGCGAGTCGCGCGCGACGATCTGCTGGTAGTGCCCGTGCGTGTGCATCGTGTGGAAGTTTTCGCCGGAAATGTTGATCCAACGGATTCGAAAACGCTCGCCCCGCTTTACGTCGAGCGTTTGCGTCGCCGGGTACTCCTTACCGTTGAGCGTGAACTCGTTCTCGGCGGTGCTTTGAATCTGCCACGACGAAACGATCTCGAGAAAATCGTGGCTCAAGCCACGTTCGGCGGGCAACGGCTTCGCCGGTTCGACGATGATGGCTCCGTACAGACCCGAGTTGACCAGCGCTTCGGTGTCGTGCGAGTGATAGATGAACGTTCCCGGATCGCGGGCGACGAAGCGGTACGTATAGCGGCCGCCGCGCGGCACCAGCGGCTGAGAAATGCCGGCCACGCCGTCCATCGAAACCGGAATATCGTGAATGCCGTGGAGATGGATCGTGTCGGGCGTCGCGTCGGCGTTGGCATACTCGATCGTGACCGCGTCGCCTTGATTGACGACCAGCGTGGGCCCGGGCACGACGCCGTTGTAGGTGTTGGCCATCACGGTCAGGCCGGGTTTGAGGCTCCACGGCGCGGCCCGCTCCACGATGTGGAACGTCTTAGTCCGTCCGCGCACGCCGGGTACGGCCTGGTAAGCGCCGTCCGGCCGGCGGAAGATCTTCGATTCGCCCGGAGCGGGCGTAGCGGTCGGCACGGCCCCACGGATCGGCTGGAGGCCGGCGCTCGTCGAATTGACCGACAGCGTGGCGTCGGCGTCAGCCCGCGCCGCCGCCGGCAGCAAAACACCCGCGGCCACCAGCGCGAGCGTCATCAGAACGGATCGGAAGCCCGGGAGCGATCGTAGCGGATCCATGTTAGGCGCACCTAATATTGGCGCTAGTCGCACCTCACCCCTTTGAGCGCGGCCGATTCTGCGCCAGGATTTCTCGGCGCGGGAGACGCACGGTGAGCCGGTGACGACGCTCGGCATTTTGGTTGGGGGCGGTCCGGCGCCCGGCATCAACGGGGTCATCGCCTCGGCGGCGAGCGAAGCGATGAGCTGCGGGCTGCGCGTGCTGGGCATCTACGACGGCTATCGCGACCTTGCGGCCGGAACGCCGCCGGAGACGCTCGAGCTGACGCAGGATGAGATTTCGCGGATCCACGGCAGCGGCGGTTCGATTTTGCGAACGTCGCGCACGAACCCGGCAAAAGACGACGAGTCGCTCGAGCGTTGCATCGCGGGGCTCACGGCGTTGGACGTTCGGTATCTGGTGTGCATCGGCGGCGACGACACTACGTTCGGGGCCGCGAAGATTGCGGAGCGGGCGGCCGGACGCATCGGCATCGCGACGGTGCCCAAGACGATCGATAACGATCTTCCGCTGCCCGATAATGCGCCCACGTTCGGTTTCGAAACGGCGCGATCGGTTGGCACGGGAATCATCGAAAGCCTGATCGAGGATGCGATGACGACCACGCGCTGGTACGTGGTCGTGAGCATGGGGCGAAAGTCGGGTGCGCTCGCGCTGGGCATGTGCAAAGCGGCCGGCGCGACGCTCGCGGTCATTCCGGAAGAGTTTCCGCCGGAGATCGACGTGGCGGCGGTGATCGACACGATCGTCGGCGCGATCGTCAAACAGCGCGCGGCCGGACGCGATCATGGCGTCGCGATCGTCGCCGAAGGCATCGCCGAGCGGGTTCCCGTGGACGCGCTGGCCGCCGCACTCGACACGGCCGAGCGCGACGCGTTCGGGCACGTTCGGTTGGCCGACATCCCGATCGGCACGGTGCTGCGCGACGGGGTGCGGCGCCGGCTGGCCGAGATCGGCCTCACGACCACCGTGATGGCCAAGGACATCGGCTACGAACTCCGTTGCGCGAAGCCCGTCCCGTTCGATCTCGACTACACGCGGACGCTTGGATACGGCGCCGTGCGCTATCTGCTCGAGGGCGGAAGCGGGGCGTTGATCGCGTTGAGCGGCGGCCGGGTTCAGCCGGTGCGCCTGGAGGACCTGTTGGATCCCGCGACCGGGCGGATTCGCACGCGCCTGGTGGACGTCACGACCGAAGCGTATCGAGTCGCTCGCGACAACATGGTGCGTCTGGAACCGCGCGACTTCGAAGCTCCGGCGCTGGGCCGCCTGGCCGCGCAGACCTCGCTGACACCGGCGGATTTCCGGCTGCAGTTCGAGCGCGTCGCCGCCCTCCACGCGCAAAATTCGACCCCGCTAACCTGACTGCCATGCGTATGGCACCCAGTGCCTCTAGGATGGACCCATGTCGCGCGAACGCTATGCCGTGGTGGATGTCGAAACGACCGGTTTCAGCCCGGCCAACGACCGGGTCGTCGAAGTCGCTTGCGTC
>JBDTDR010000106.1:0-34383 GCA_039922955.1 Candidatus Tumulicola sp. | reverse complement strand
AGTACGAGGCGCCGGCGCCCGGCGAGGTCGCCGAGGAAGCCCCCACGACGCTGGCGGAGGCCGAAGCAACCGCCGCCGTCTAGAAGCCGAGCTCCTCAACCGCTTCGAGCAAGAACCACGTCGATTGGAGAGAACTAGTGTCCACCGCAATGTCCTATCAACCTAAAGCCGATGAGATCAAAGCGCTCCGCGAAGAAACGAGCGCGCCGATGATGGATTGCCGCAAGGCCCTCGTCGAGGCGTCCGGCGACATCGAAAAAGCCAAAGCCCTGCTGCTCGAGCGTGGCGCCGCCCAAGCCGCCAAGAAGGCCGAACGTACCGCGAACGAAGGTACGGTCACGAGCTACGTTCACGCCGGCGGGAAGATCGGCGTTTTGGTCGAGGTGAACAGCGAGACCGACTTCGTCGCGCGCAATCCGAAGTTTGCCGAACTGTCGCGCGACATCGCGATGCACATCGCGGCGATGTCGCCGGAGTACCTCGACCGCGAGAGCGTCCCGAGCGACGTCGTCGAACGGGCGCGCGCGGAATTTCGCGCGAGCGTCCCGGCCGGAAAGTCGCCCGAAGTAGCCGATCGAATCGTGGAGGGAAGGCTCAACAAGTGGTTTGAGGAGCGCTGTTTGCTCGATCAGACGTTCGTGAAAGACGACGCGCTGCGGATCGGCGACCTGATCAACGGGGCGATCGGCGCGCTCGGCGAAAAAATCCGAGTGCGGCGTTTCACGAAGTACGCGCTCGGAGAATAGCCGGGTGTCGTCGCGGAGTTTGTCCTCGAGTCCACCGCGGTTCGCGCGCGTGCTTCTCAAGATTTCCGGCGAAGCGTTCTCGGGGAACGAAACCGGCGTCGACGTCAACACGACGCGAGCGATGGCCAACCAGATCGCCGAGGTCAGCCGGGCCGGCGTTTCGATTGCGGTCGTCGTCGGCGGCGGGAATATCTGGCGCGGCAAGGTCCACGAAGAGGCCGGCATGGACCGGGCGACCGCCGATTACATGGGCATGCTCGCCACGGTGATTAACGCGCTGGCGCTCCAAGATGCGCTCGAGCGGATGGGCGTTCCGTCGCGGGTGCAGACGGCCATCGCCATGCATCAGATCGCCGAGCCATACATTCGGCGGCGCGCCATTAGGCATCTCGAGAAAGGCCGGGTGGTGATCTTTGCAGCCGGAACGGGTAACCCGTATTTCACCACCGATACGACGGCCGCATTGCGCGCGGTGGAAGTCAACGCCGAGGCGATTTTGAAGGCCACCAAAGTCGACGGCATTTACTCGGCCGATCCGAAGAAGGATCCGACGGCTACCCGCTTCGACCGGCTCGAGTATATGGAAGTGCTGCAGCGCGGCCTGGACGTGATGGATTCGACGGCGATGGCGCTTTGCATGGACAACGCGCTGCCGGTGATCGTGTTCGACATGGCCGTTCCCGACAACATCCGCCGCGTCATTTGGGGCGAAGCGATCGGCACCTACGTCGGGCGCCCGCAAACGACGCCGGCCGTTGCAGGCAGGAGCGTGTAAGGATGAGCGATTCATATTTCGCCGACATCGAATCCCGGATGACCAAATGCGTCGAAGCGACGCGCGCGGACTTTGCCTCCATTCGCACCGGCCGGGCGACGCCGGCGCTGCTCGACCGCCTGCACGTCGATGCGTACGGTCAATCGGTCCCGATCAAGCAAGTAGCCGGCGTTGCGACCCCGGATACGCGCACCTTGGTGATCACGGTTTGGGATAAGGGTGTGGTTCCGGACATTCGCAAAGCGATCGAAAAGAGCGATCTGGGCCTAACCCCCAACGTTGACGGAACGAGCATCCGCCTGGTCATTCCGCCCTTGAACGAAGAGCGCCGCAAAGAACTCGCGAAAGTCGTTAAGAAGAAGGCCGAGGACGGCAAGATCGCCGTGCGCAACGTCCGGCACAAGGCCCACGACGACCTGAAGGCACAGCTCAAAAGCGCAAAGATCACCGAAGACGACAGCAAGCGCATGCAAGATACGCTGCAAAAGCTGACGGACCGGTTCGTGAAAGAGATCGACGGCTTGGTCGTCGCCAAAGAAAAAGAGTTAATGGAAGTGTGAACGAGTTGATCCTGGTACCGGAGGTCGAGGCGCGCGCAGCGTTGCGCGGGCATCGCCTGCGAATCTCGGTGCTCGCTCCGTACGGCGCTTGGCTCGGCTGCGGAGCGCTGCGCGTTCTGCGCTTGAAACGCAACGATGACGAATCGGCCGATCTGACGGTCGGATACGAATCCTACGAGCGCCTTCCATGATTAACCCCACTCGTCAATCGGTCGACGTGGATCCGGGCGCGGTGCCGCGGCACGTCGCGATCATCATGGACGGAAATCGGCGCTGGGCAAAACGCCGAACGCTGCCCGCCATCGAAGGGCATCGCCGCGGGATCGTTTCGTTGCGTCGCGCCACGCGCGCGGCCAGCGACCTCGGCATCCAAGTTCTCACCGTATACGGCTTCTCGACCGAGAACTGGAATCGCGACGCGCGCGAGGTTTCGCTGCTGTTCGATTTGTGCGTCTATTTTGCGCGCAACGAACTTGCGGAACTGGTGCGCAACAACGTTCGCGTGCGGGTCATCGGGGACTGGGAGTCGTTGCCGCCGGGACCGCGCGGCGCGCTGGCCGAGTTGCAGTCCGGCACCGCGGCCGATACCGGCTTGCTCCTGAACTTGGCAGTCAACTATAGTTCTCGCGCCGAGTTGGAGCGGGCGGTCAAGGGGATCGCGCGCGACGTCGCCGCCGGGTCGGTGCGGGCCGACGAGGTTGACGAAGCGCTTATCGGCCGGTATCTCTACACGGCCGATCTTCCCGAACTCGATCTTTTGATTCGCCCGGGCGGGGAGCACCGGCTTTCGAACTTCTTGCTCTACCAGGCCGCCTATGCCGAACTCGTGATGAGCGACGTGTTCTGGCCGGATTTCTCAAAGGACGATCTGGTGCGAGCCGTGACCGAATACCAGCAGCGCGAGCGGCGGTTCGGAGGAGCGTGAGCGCACCGGAGGCGATCGCTCCGGCGGCAACCCGCGGCAATCCGATTACCGCGCGCCGCGTCGTGGTTGGAATCGTCGTCGCGGTCATAGGCCTCGGCTGCGTCGTCGTTCCCTGGGCGTTTTACGCGTTGATTCTGGCGATCGGACTATCGAGCATCTACGAACTCAACGCGCTGTGCGAGAAGAAGGGACAGCCGCTGGAGTATCCGGTGGCATTCTTGGGCGTTTCCGGCTACGTCGTCATGGCGGCTTTCGGCTTGTTGCACAAATGGGAAGGCGTATTGCTCGCGGGTATCGTCATCGCCGCGTTTTGGATCGGCATGTATGGCGAGCAAAAGGGCTACTTCGCGCGCACGGCTTACACGCTCCTGGCCGTGCTCTACATCGGGAAACTGCTCACGTACTTCGTGTTCATTCGGCAAATCGCCGGGGACGGTTTCGCGCTGACGTTCTACGTAATCCTGATGATCGCGCTGACCGACATCTTCGGCATGGTCATCGGCACGGTCGCCGGGCGGCATCAGCTCACGCGGGTTTCGCCGCGCAAGACCGTCGAAGGTTCGCTGGGCTCGCTCGTCGTCGTAATAATTTTTGCGGTCGCCGCGACCCGGCTGCCCGCGCTGCACTTGCTCGCGTGGCAGGGCGCCGTACTAGGCCTCCTTACCGGGATGGCGGCGCAGGCGGGCGACCTGGTCGAGTCGGGGCTCAAGCGTGACGCCGGCGTGAAAGACGCCGGTGCGATGATCTCGGGGCACGGCGGGGTGCTCGACCGATTCGATTCCTACCTCTTCGGCGGCGTGGCGTTTTTTGCGACGCTTCACCTGCTCGGAATTCTGCAGGTCAGTTAGTGTCAGCGCGCAAGCGGGTGGCGATTCTCGGATCGACCGGTTCGATCGGAACGCAGGCGCTCGACGTGATCGCGCAGCATCCCGATCGCTTTGACGTCGTCGGGCTGGCGGCCGGACGCAACGCGGCCCTGCTTCGCGAGCAGGTGCAGCGGTTCGCGCCCGAGATCGCGACGACCGCCGATGACGGCCCGGCCGGGCTCGTGCGCGTTGCGGTCGAGAGCGCGCCCGACGTCGTGCTGGCGGCGACCGACGGCGCCGTGGCGTTCGATGCCGTTTTCGCCGCCGTCGAACGCGGCATTGCGATCGCCGTCGCCAATAAAGAGCTGATCGTAGCCGCCGGCGAGCTGTTAGTCGAGGCCGCCGGTCGCAGCGGCTCGCGGCTCCTTCCGGTCGATAGCGAGCACAGCGCAATTTTTCAATGCCTGGCCGGTGAAGCCCGATCGAGCGTCGCGGAAATCGTGTTGACCGCCTCGGGCGGCCCCTTTTGGCGAGTTTCCCGCGAAGCCATGGAGCACGCGGACCTGGCCGCGGCGCTCGCTCACCCGACCTGGCAAATGGGCGTCAAGAACACGATCGACTCGGCGACGATGATGAACAAAGGCCTCGAGGTAATCGAGGCCAGCCGCCTGTTCGGGCTACCCGGCGAGCGAGTCCGATTCGTCGTCCATCCCCAGTCGATCGCGCATGGCTTCGTCATTTTTATCGACGGCAGCGTCAAAGGGCAACTCGCCGCGCCCGACATGCGCCTGCCGATCGGCTACGCCCTCGCCTATCCCGACCGGTTGCCGGCCGTGCCGGGCCGGGCGGAGCAGCCCGCCGCCGGGCTTGCGTCGACCGACCTCCTGGCGCTTGGGGGGAAACCCGAGGAGCCGCGGCTGCGTTACGATTTCGAGCCGCCCGACGCCGACCGGTTTCCGTGCGTTCGGCTGGCCTATCAGGCGCTGGCCGCTGGAGGAACCATGCCGGCCATCCTATCGGCCGCAAACGAAGTCGCCGTCGAGGCGTTTGTCGAAGGTAGGATCGCGTTCGGGCAGATTTCCGGTATCATCGAAAGCGCGATGGAGCGGACCGAACGCGGCGAGCTGACGCTCGAAGGCGTGCGAGCCGCCGACCGGACGGCTCGCGAAACCGCCAAGGAGTTTGTGGACCACATCGAAAGGCCATCGTGTCGCTAGCTATCGTTAACCTGGTCGGAATCGAAAAGGTCGTCACCTTTATCGTGATGCTCTCGATTCTCGTCGTCCTTCACGAGTTCGGCCACTTTCTGGTAGCGCGCCGCAATGGGGTGCGCGTCAACGAGTTCGCCGTCGGCATGGGCCCCAAGCTCGTGGGCTGGACCAGCCCGCGCAGCGGCACCCTGTATTCGATCCGAGCGCTGCCGATCGGCGGTTACTGCGCGATGCAGGGAGAGGACGGAAAAACGTCCGAAGCCGAGCAGCAGCGTGAATTTCGCGACGCGTCGGCGGCCGAACAAGATAATTTTCAGGCGAAGTCGGCGTGGCAGCGGCTCGCGATCGTGCTGGCCGGGCCGGTCGCAAACTTTCTGCTGTGCTACCTCATTTTGCTGGTCGCCGCGCTCGTCTTCGGGGTCGCCGGCAACGCCAATCAGCCGGTCGTCGGGGTGCTCGTGAAGGGTTCGCCGGCCGCAATCGCCGGCTTGCAGACCGGCGATCGCATCGTCGCGCTCAACGGCGCCGTCATCGCCAACGGCGGTTCGCTGGTCGACACGATTCACGGATCGCTGGGCAAGAAGCTCGATCTGGTTTACCTGCGCAACGGCGTGCGCACGGAGATTTACGTGACCCCGGGGCTGTGCCCGATTCCCGGCAAGAAGTGGGGCTGCATCGGCTTCTCGCCGGTGCCGGCATTCCAGCGCGTCGGTTTTATGGAAGCCGTCCGCGACAGCGGAGCCCAGTTCCGGAACATCGCGGACGGAACGGTCGCCAGCATCGTGTTACTCGCCACGCACTTCACGAAATACGCCCCGCAGATTTCCGGCCCGATCGGCATGGGCCAAGTCGCCGCTACCGTGGAGGATTGGGGCTGGGGACCGTACTTCTCGCTGGCCGCAACGATTTCGTTTGCTTTAGGACTCTTCAACTTGCTGCCGATCCCCGCGTTGGACGGGGGACGCGCGGCGTTTATCGTTGCCGAACTGATTCGCGGAAAACCCGTCGATCCGGAAAAGGAGGCGATGGTCCACATCGCCGGCTTCGCCGCCCTGATGGCGCTGATGCTGCTAGTCGCTTTCCACGACATCGCCCGCATAGCCAGCGGAAATGGAGTTATGTAATGCTTCGCCTGCGCCGTCAAAGCAAGCCGATCTTTTTGCAAAATAAGACGGGGAAGGCTGACGCTAAGAGTGTGTGGATTGGCGGCGATCATCCCATCGCCGTACAGTCCATGACGACCACCGATACTGCGGACGCCGACAAAACGCTCGAACAAATTTACGGTCTGGCGATGGAAGGCTGCGAAGTCGTACGGGTCACCGTCAAGGATCCGCCGGATGCGGCCGGGCTGCCGGCCATCGTTCACCGCTCGCCGGTTCCGATCGTCGCCGACATCCACTTCGACCACAAGATGGCGCTGGCCGCGATCGAAGCCGGCGTGGCGAAACTGCGGCTCAACCCGGGGAACATTCGCGATCCCAAAAAGGTCGCCGAGGTCGTAACCGCCGCGAAAGCGCGCGAGATACCGATTCGCGTTGGCGTGAACATGGGTTCGCTCGCGCCCGATCTCGAGAAGACGCTCGGCCATACCGCGGACGCCATGGTCGAGTCGGCACTGCGGCACGTGATGATGCTCGAAGAACACGGACACACCGACATCGCGATTTCGCTCAAAGCGCACGACGTCCTAACGACGGTGGAAGCCTACCGGTTGATGGATCGCCGCTTGCGCGAACGCAACACGCCCTACGCGCTGCACTTGGGGATCACCGAGGCGGGACTGCTTCGTGACGGTACCATCAAATCGTCGATCGGCCTCGGGATTCTGTTATTCGAAGGCATTGGGGATACGCTGCGCGTTTCTTTGGCGGACGATCCGATCGAAGAAGTTCCGGTTTGCTGGAGCATCTTGAAATCGCTCGGGTTGCGCGAAAAAGGCTTTGAGATTACCGCGTGTCCTTCGTGCGGGCGCGCCGAAATATCCGTTCTCGAACTCGGCCGAGCGGTTGAGGCGATCGCAAAGTCGTACAGCGCGCCGGTGAAAGTTGCGGTCATGGGCTGCGTCGTCAACGGTCCCGGCGAATCGAAAATGGCCGACGTCGGCGTTGCCGGCGGCAAGGGCAAGGGCGCCATCTATCGGGCCGGCGAGCTGGTCGGGACGTACCCCGAGAGCGAACTGCTCGGTATGCTCCGCCTCGAAATCGAGAAAGTCATCGCCGAGAAGTATCCGGCCTTCATACACGAGGTCGGCGTTCAAGCGTGACGTATCGGCCGCCGAGCTGGCGAGTGCTGCTCGCGACCGTCGCCGTAGCGCTCCTAGCTTCGGCGCTGTTGGCGTTTGCCCGTCCCGTCGAAATGCTGGTTGACGGGCAACGCGTCGATAGCGACGTACCGCCGGTAGTCGCGACGGCGGGGAAGGTGTTCGTGCCCCTCCGCACTGTCGCCGACGCGCTAGGAGCGCAAACGCAATCCGGCGATAAAAGCGGTCGCATCGACGTCGTGCGCGGCCACCGGTCGCTGCGCGTGAGGGTCGGCGATGCGCGCGCGTCGATCAACGGCATGCCGCTGACGCTCGAGCATCCGCCATTTCGCGTCCGCGGCCGCGTGATGATCGAACTACGAGCCGTCGCCAGCGCCTTTAACGTACGGGCGAGCTACGATCCGCGCAGCGCGCGCGTCCTCGTGCTCACGCCGGGCATCGGGCAGTCCGCCGCACCGTCGACAACCGACCAAACGCAGTAACGCTATTCCGTATCGGGGGGACGCGTGTCAAGCGGCTGCTGGAGAAAATATTGCTTGCCGCGCAACGAGGGTATCTTCGTGAAGGGCCTCGGTGGTTTCGAGAAATCAAAGCAGTTCGACGCTATGGGGTTCGCGCGCGTGTCGCTCGCGGAGAGCCTCGGTAGCATCCATTGGTCTTCGACGAACTTTAGGATGCTGCCGTGCTCGTAGCGCACGTGGGATACGCATCCTTCTTTCGCGTAGGCTGAAACGATCAAAAGTGGAACTCGAATGCCCAGTCCGTCGTAGTCTACCAACTCCGGCGGAACGTGATCGTACCAGCCGCCGTAGTCGTCCCAAAAGATGAAGATAGCGGTCGAATCCCAATACTGCGACTCCCCGATCGCGTTCACCAGCGACGCAACCCAATCGGGACCGGTGTTTGAGCGGCAGTTGGGGTGATCGGAGTTTTGGCAGGTTGGCGTTATCCAACTCACGGCCGGCAGAGCTCCCTTTGAGACGTCGCTGAAGAACTTCGTCTGCGGCGTAATAACGTTTCTGCTCCAGTCGGATCCGCCGTAGATGTGCTGGATGGCTTGATATGCGCTCCACGTACCCCCGTTCCCGCTCACGGTGGATGTGTAGTATCGCCACGACACTCCCGCACCGTCGAGTTCGTCGCCAAGGGTCGTGTTATTGAAACATGGTCTGACGTTTCCCCCGACCGTCCGCTGTTGAGTGACCGTGGGGATCGTGCTGTTCGAGCCGCCTTGGCAGCCCCAAGGACCGACTGGATAGTTGACAGTGGAACTGGCTCGGGCCGCGATGATGTATTGGTGCGAAACGAAGCTGCCCGAGTCGAAGTTAGAGGGAAACATTTCATCCGCGAATACGTAGTGTTCCCCGATGAAGAAGTACGGTCGCGTCTCGTAACCTGGCACGTAGCTGTACGGGGGGTTGGCGTTGGGGCATGGCGGATATCCGGCTTTTCCGCAACGCCAGTTCTCTTTGTCGAAGCCGTCCATTTTGCAGCGCGTTCCCGGATACGAGCCTTGACCGTCGCAGGCGTTGAAAAAGCTCGTGGAATCGTGCTCAAAATCCCACGCCGCCTCGAGGCGGACGGGCATGAGCGCAATTTTGCGCCCGCGCTGGTCGAGGCCGTACGACTGCGTGTCCGCACCCGGGAATCCTTGAAATAGGTTATCGACCGAGCGGTTTTCTTGAATCACGACGACGACATGTTGGATCTGAGGATGGCCGCTCCCGGGCGGCCCGGCTGACGGGCCGGCCGGTGCCGAGGGCGAGCCGCCGGCGCCTTGCGCGCATGCGCATAGCATCAAGGCGATCGCCGCGATAATTGCCGAGCCTCGCGCGGGTTGACTTTGCATACGCGTACGCTCCATTCCGTTCGCCGCCACAAAAGCCATTTTTCTGAAGGCTTCGCGGGTTAGAGGCTTCTGAGCGGAACTAGCCTGCGATGTGGAATGTGAAGAACAAGAACGTTTGAGTGATTAAGAACGCAACCGGGAGAGCGAGGCCGGCGCACCGGCGCACGAGCAGCGCGCTCCGTTCTGAGTAGTTGACCCGTAGGAGGTGGGTTGCGACGATCGTGGCGATGGAGATGATAACGAAAGCAAAACAAGTAAATAACAGTGCGTCGATGTACGTGATATAGTCGGTTCGTGGCAAAAGGCTCGTGGCTGTGATATTGAAAGCAACGACAATCAGCAGTGTGGCGACGGCGGATTCGAGCTGGTCTTTCGTCTTGAACTCCTCGTGCGAAAGCCAGAACGTAACCCACGAGATAATCACTAGTAGGAGAAGCGGCACGATGAACTTCCAAATGTAAGACTTCGGATTGCGCCGCACTTTGAGAAGGAACTCCACGTCGTTCGCGCGTCCGGGACTCCCTGCGGCGGTGCCTAAACGCTCGGTAAGGGTAAGCGGAACCCACTGCGCGAGACCAGCGTAGGATCGCTTCGGCAACCGTGAAAGTTTGGGATCCGGCATCAGAATCGTGCGATCGAGGTCGTCGCCTTGCGCTTGAGCCACGAGGGGCAAGAGCTGAGTATCAAACGGAAAGCGACGCAAATCTAAGTCGGTCGAGAGTGTCGCGCTAAATAATTGCGTAAATACGGCGGTGCCATCCGGCTGGGCATAGAAATCGACGAAGCGGAAATCTGTCGGCGTAGCTTCATTGGTGAAGTCAAACTGCGGCTTCCATGTCGTTTTCGGCAGGTCGCGATAAAGAGGTGCTCGGCCGGACGACCGATATCTCAGGATCGGATCGGTCCATTTTGCGATGATCAACCCGGTAACTTGCCAGTTCTCCTTCACCTCGTCGATTGCGGCCAAGTTGCGGATCACAAGTCCGACATGCACGACGGTCGGGTGCGCTTCGCTTGGCGCATCCGCAAGAGGGGACGCAAGCGCGCGGGCCTGGTATGCATAAAAGGCCAAGGTCGTAAGCAACGTTAGGATGACGGCATTGCGTTTCAACGGCGGAGCCATGCCGTCCGGTTCGTCACTCCGGGGGCCACACCCCCGATAGCATTGCCGGCTCTGCGAACATCTCGCAACGGCCGGTGCGCCGCAGGAGTGCCGTCACGTAGGCGCTATTATCAGTACGCTGTGGCAAAAGCACTGCGGTGGGAGTTATGGTCGCCGCTCGTTATTCGGGACACGGGGCGTACCCGGCACATCCAAGGTCGTCGCTCAGCTCTCGGCTCTCTGGCATTGCATCGCCTGACCTAGTCCGTGTCGCAGCGGGATACCCGTAGGGCTGACCGCACAAAACTGCTAGTATGAAACCGAGGAGGACCCTCGCATGCAACCATTTTTCAGGACGCCGGGATCGGCGTCTCGGCGCCGGTGTGTTCAAGTTACGAGCGTCGTACTCGGCGGGGTCGTCCTCGGATTGTCGACGGGATTGGCTACGGCAGCCCCGACGGCCGGCTCCGGGTTGAAGCCGATCAGCCAGGCGGCGTTGCAAAGCCTGCTCGACACGACGGCCCGCAAGCTGCTCATTCCCGGCGCGGTAGTCGTTTTGCGCACGCCCCAAGGCAATTTTACGGTCACGTACGGCACCACGCAACTGGGCACGACGACGCCGCCCACCGCGGACACATATTTTCGAATCGCCTCGAACACAAAGACGATGACCGCCGCGATCGTTCTGCAACTCGCCCAGGAAGGCAAGCTCAAGCTCGGCGATCCAATCTCGAAATACGTCGCAGGCGTGCCCAACGGCGACCACATTACGATCGCTCAACTGCTCGAGATGCGCAGCGGCCTGTACAACTATAGCAACGACTCCAAAATCTCGGATGTCATGGATCGCGACCAGACCAAGGTTTGGACGCCGGACGAACTGCTGGCCATCGGATTCGCGCATTCCCCCAATGTCGCACCGGGGACGGCCTTCGAGTATAGCAACACCAACTACATGCTACTCGGCCTCGTCATCGAGAAGGTTGATGGCGAACCACTACACCAGGCAATGCAGGATCGGCTGTTCGGCCCGCTGGGTCTGCGGCACACGATGTTTCCGCGCAGCACGGTGAACGCCATTCCCGAACCGTTTTCGCACGGCTACCTCTACGGCAGTGCTTTCAACGCCGTGGGGGCCGAAAACCCGGCGTACTCGACCGAAGTCCAAGCCGCAGCTCGGGCCGGCACGTTGCTGCCGACCGACTACACGGCTGTGAATCATTCCTTTTCTGGGGCAGCCGGGGGCGCCATTTCCACCGCCGACGATCTCGCGACTTGGATACGGGACCTGGTTTCAGGCCGCGTGCTCGATGCCGCCTATCAGCAGCGTTGGCTCGACAGCCTGCGACCCGAAGACCCTGGCAAACCTGACGGCCAACAATACGGGTATGGAATCAGCGAGATCCGCTGGTCGTCGAACGCGATGTATTTTCACGGCGGCGAAACCGTAGGCTTCAATTCGTTCATGGGCTACGATCCAAAGAACGACGTGGCGCTCGTCGTTTGGACCAATCTGACGCTATCGCTGGACGGAGGCATCACCGCCAATCCGATCATGCTGAAAGTTCTCGATCAGATCTACAAAGTATCGCCGTTGCCGTCGCCTTCGCCGAGCACCTCTCCATAGTCCATTCCGCGCGAAAGCTGGAGTTTCTGAAGCTACGTCGCCGGCAGTTTGGACAGAAGAGCGAAAAGCGCGCGCGACAGATCGAGCAGTGGAGTTGTGGGTTGAGGAGCTGGAGGCCACCGAGGCGCAACTCCCCGGCCGGTTGGCTGAAAGGCCCGCGTCGACGCGTGCGGAGTTGCTCCTTGCGTCAGCGTCATGAAGTGCTTGATATACGTCTCGATCTCGGGAATGATACGAGCAGGCTCGCTCCACGGCGGTCGCTTCGTAGCGCCGCAGTAGATCGAGCATCCCGAACAGCGCGCGCAAGGCAACGGCGCCCCGTTCCTCCACGAGCCGGTGGGCGAATGCACCGCAGCTCGGGCCAGCGCCGGCAATCATGGCCCTTGCGTTAGGCGATCGGATGCTCGCGAATGCATTCCAGGCTATTGGCGTCGAGGATCCGCAGCCACAGCCGGCCCACGTGCACGACAACCTTTCGGCTAACATAGCGCGGCAGCGCCGAGTAATAGGCGCTATCTACCCGTAGGATTCCCCGTCGCCGCCGCTAGTTCTAGGGTGCCCTATCGCGCATTCTGTTGGCCTTGCGTGCGCTCAATCTAGCTCGGAAACGTAGAAAAATGGTGGCGGCAACAATGTAAACAAGGAAGGCGACTATAGATATAAAGTTTAAGGCAGGCAACGACGGCACACCACTAGCCCACGAAGACCGAACTTCAACAATTCCGGTCGCACTTAGGATGGCAATAATAAATATCACGCCCGACAAGCATATCGCATAAGCCAGCGTTGCACCCAAGCCTTTCCCAAACGGGCTGTTCATGTTTCAAGCGGAGTTCCTGGCAGCGTTAAACCGCGATTTCGACGACCGGCGTCGGCTCGATCTTGACAGAGATTCCCTCTTTCTCAGCGGCCTCGAGATCGCCGAGGATTGCTTCACGCGTGTTCGCCAGATCCGCTGCGATGCCCGAGAGCCTTTCTCCGACGGCAATCGAATCCGGTTAGGGAAGTTCGGTGAGCCCTTCGGGATCCTCGACCGGGCCGACGTCGTCGGGGTTGGACTTGCGAAAGCCGTACGCAAAGAAGAAGATGAGACCGGCGATCAGCGCGATCAGGAACCAGGTCCAGGTAGCGCGTGAGAGTCCGAAGACCGCGAGGAAGAGCGAGAACACGATGCCCAAGATCGGGAAGAGCGGAACGAACGGCACGCGGAAGCTGCGCGGCAAGTCGGGCTTGCGTTTGCGTAGGTAGAGTACGCCCGCGCAGACGACGGTGAAGGCGATCAGCGTCCCAATGTTCACGAGATTGAGCAGGTTGTTGAGCGGAACGATCAGCGCTAGAACCGCGACCGCGAAACCGGTGAAGATGGTCGTCCGCAACGGCGTTTTAAAGCGCGGGTGAATGACGGCGACGGCCGGCGGGAGCATGCCGTCGCGCGCCATCACGTAAAAAATCCGGGATTGGCCGAGCAGCGAACTCAGCGCGACGCTGGTCGTGCCGGCCAAGACGCCGATGGTGATGACCCAGTTCAAAATCGGCATGTGCAGCGGTGCGAGCGCGTAGACCAGCGGATTCTTGACCGGCACGTGGTTCCATGGAACGGATCCGACCAATACGAACGCCGTTGCGCAGTAGATGACCGTGCCGATCGCGAGCGCCCCGATGACGCCGACCGGAACGTCGAACTGCGGGTTCTTGCATTCTTCAGCGGTGGTGGTCGCGGTGTCGAATCCGATGTAGCTGAAGAAGACGTACGCCCCGATGGCGATGATGCCGTACGGCTGCGCCGATTCGACGGCTCCACCGAAGGGATGCAGCGTTCCCCAACCGATCGGATTGAAATTGTGCAGGTTGGCGGCATGGAACAAGAACAGGCCCGCAACCACGAAGACGACCAGCGCCGAAATCTTCAGAACCACGAAGACGTTGTTGGTGGTGGCCGACTCGCGGATGCCGATCGAGAGCAGCACGCTCAGCCCGATCACGAAGAGCGCGCCGACGACATCGTACTGGGAATGAAGCAGATCCCAATTGCTCGGGTTCCACCAGGGGCCGTTGACGATCAGGTTCGACTGCTGCGCCCAGGCGGGCAGCGCGAGACCGATGCTCTTGAAAACGTCCTGAAGCGAGGCCGAGAACTGCTGGGCCACCGGCGCGGCGCTAATGCCGTACTCGAAGATTAAGGCGAAACCGATGATCCACGCAAACAGCTTGCCCATCGTGGCATAGGCGTACGTATAGGCGCTGCCGGCCACCGGCACCATCGCCCCGAGTTCCGCGTAACAGAGTGCCGCGAAAAACGACGTCAGGCCGGCCAGTAGGAACGAGATGATGACGGCCGGTCCGGCGCCCTTTACGCCCGTCCCGATGGTCGTAAAAATTCCGCCGCCGATCATGGTGCCCAAGCCGATGGCGACGAGATCTTTGGCCGTGAGCGCTCGGCGAAGGATTTTTCGCCGGCCGAGTTCGCGGAGTTTGTCGACGTTGGTGGTCGCAAACAACTGGGAAACGAACGACATTCGCCCTCGGTTCGTAAGCACGGGGGGCCTCTCCCCCAGGGAAATCGCGCGAATCAGCGGTCGAATCGGTGCGGTTGGAGATCGGGGTGGCCATCTATCGAGGAGGCGGTAGCGCGGCCCATCGCCAAGGGTCGCGGTCGGATGCGTTCGACTCAGTTGGCACTTCGGCTGTGCCTGATCGCCGTAACCGGCGCCTTGGCTGCTGCGGTCGCGCACGTCGCCATCGACGTGGCCGGCGACTACGTGCTGGCGCGCGACGCCTACGACGGCATCGCGCATCATTCCCGCGCGCTGCTGCTGGCCGCCGTCGGCGTTGCGATCCTCATCGCCGCGATCCGAACGATCTTCGATATCCTCGACCGTCGCTGTGATTCCAAGCCCTCGGTACTCGCGGCCGTGCGCGATGCGCTCGGCGATCCGGCGCGTTTCGCGGCGGCGACCGCGGGCGTGGCGATCGTTGCCCTGGTGGCCATGGAGTCTTTCGACTGTCTCCTAACCGGCCGCATCGACGGCGTCACCGATCTGTTCGGCGGCTCGGTGCTGCTGGGCACGGGTGCGGCCGGGCTTAGTGGTACGCTGTTCGGCCTGCTCGCCCATCGCGTCGCGCGAGCGATCGCGGATCGCGAGTTACCGATCTCAGCGTTTATCGTGGCCGCGTTCAGTCGCTTGAGCCTGCGGCCTGCGCCCCTTCCCCTCGCGCAAAATCGCGCGCGCGCGACGCGCAGCGTCGGTCGCGCGCTGCTTCTCTCGCGGCGCGCGTGCAAGCGCGGACCGCCCGTTCCGATTTCTGGCTAGTTTTTTACCTCTTAGCCAACTCGGAAAGTACTTCCATGGAGAATATCACTCGGCGCGCGCGCGCACTCTGCGCGTTGCCGTTGTCACTTTGCATCGGGTTTGGATCGTGCGTTGCCACGGCCGCCGCGCAGGCGCCAACCGTTGACGTCACCGGCACCGTAGCGGCCGACGACGGAACGCCGATCGCCGCCGCCTCGATCAGGCTCACCGCGCAGGGACGCGCGCGCACCACGACGAGTGATGCGCGCGGTCGGTTCGCGCTGGCGGGAATGGCAAACGGAACCTATAGCGTTGCGGCCTCCGCGCCCGGATACGCGCCGCTTTCGCAGCAAACGGTGACCGTCGGTCCGGGCCGAGCGGTGCTCGCCTTGGTGATGTCGCGCGCGACCACGAACTCGCTCACGGTCATCGGACACGTGCGCGCCTCCGCCGGCGACACCGTTTCGACGGGTTCCGCTCCCAGCGTCACCCTGAGCGCCGCGAACGCCGCAGCCGCCGGGGTGACCGCCGTTTCGGCGATGGTTTGGGATCAGCTCTCGACGACGCCCGTGCTGCCCCTGGGCGGCGGCAGCAACGCGACGGTCAGCTTCGCCTTGCGCGGTCCGGATCCGACCGAAACGCTGGTTGACATCGACGGCCACCAAGTCAATAACGGCAGCACCGGCGCTTTCGACCTTTCCTTGATGGATCCGGCGGCGCTGCAAGACGTGCAGCTCGTCTACGGCATTTCGCCGTCTTCACTCGTTGGGCCGAACACCATCGGCGGTGCGGTGAACATTCAAACCCTGCAACCCACCGTCACACCGCATACGCTGCTGCGAATCTTCGGCGGATCGTACGGCAGCTTCGGCGAGACGGCGCAAACGACGGGGTCCGACGGCCGGTTCGGCTACGCCGTCTCGCTGCACGGTGCGACCTCGTCGGGTTCGGTGAACCAAGACGTCGCGTCGCAGCCGGTCGGAAGCAACTCGTCCGGCGACTCGCTGCTGACCAAACTGCGCTACCAGCTCGGCGGTGCCCAAGGCTACGGATACGTGCAGCTCGCCTTTCGCAATCAAACCGTCGTCAAGGACGACTCCGCGCTCTTGACGACGTACACGCCGCCGGGCTTTGGCGGTGGAGGCGGCGACGCGGTCCCCAGCGGCGGCTACCAGAGCTTCAGCGGCACGACGCTTGCGGCCCATCAGGCCAACTACGGTCTCGACGTCCAACTCCCGCTGGGGGGCGAGAAACTCGACGGCGCACCCGCGACGACCCTTCAACTCAGTCATTTGACGACGCTCGACGCGCAATCGGTCGATGGTCCGGGCGCCCAGGCGCAGCCGTATCTCTACAACCAGCGCGACGCGTTGGGCGACGACTGGCTCGAGCTCGACCATCGCTTCTCCGGCGGGCTGCTGTCGTTTAAGTACGACTTAGGAACCGAATCGCTCGCAACGAACTACGTGCAAGGCCAGGTGACGGCAGAACTGAAGCGCGTCGACGCGCAGCCGCTAGACGCCGCGCCGCCGCCGGTGAACCTCGTGTCGCTGGCGCAGACGCAGCGCTCCGCGGTGCTGCGCTATAGCGGCGATCTCAGCAGCGAAATCCACTACTCGCTGGCCGCGTACTACAGCAACTTCAGTACCTTCGGCTCGAGTTTCGATCCGCGGCTGGGCTTCGCGTGGACTCCGACTGGTAACACGGCGATTCGGGCGTCGGTCGGCACGACGTTTCAAACGCCGCAGCTCTCGGAGCTGATCGCGCCCCCGCCGGCGGATCGCGTTCCCGTCGGCGGCATCGTCTATATCGGAAATCCGAACCTGCGACCCGACCACGCGACCGAATACGACCTTGGCGGCGAACAAATTTTTGGGAAACTCGGGCACCAGCTGCATCTTTCGGTGGACGCCTATCAGTCGAATCTACGGGATCCGTCCAGCCAGCTCAACGTCAATCCGATTCCCAGCTGCGAAACCAAGCGCAACCCGACGCCGTGTCCGTTGAGCTATCCGGTCAACGCGGGCAACGGAATCTACCGCGGCATCGACCTGCGCGGAACAACAACTGGGCCAAGACGTTCGCCTGCGCGCCGGTTGGAGCGTCGCCAGCGCTTTTCTCACCGCGATTCCGCCCGAGATCCAAGACGGAACCCTCGTCCTCGGCCAGCAATCGCTCGGCGAGCCGCTGCATAAAGCGTACCTTGCGTTCGACCGCGAGGCCGGCCACGGGCTGGTCTTCGGCGCGCAGCTCAACTACGAGGGCACGTATAACGAACTGAATCGCTCGCCGTATGCGACTCTCGACGCGCACGTCGCCTTTCGCCGCGGCGGATACGAGGTCGGGCTGTACGGCACCAACCTTACCAACGTGTACGCCGCGCCGTTTACGACCGTGGGCGGAGGCGTCCCCTACGGGGCGCTGCCGGGGCAGCCGACGATCGCGCCCGACGCCTACGTTCTGCAAGGCAGCAAGATCG
The DNA here is from genome assembly GCA_039922955.1 of Candidatus Tumulicola sp. Taxonomy (GTDB): domain Bacteria; phylum Vulcanimicrobiota; class Vulcanimicrobiia; order Vulcanimicrobiales; family Vulcanimicrobiaceae; genus Tumulicola. The sequence continues at coordinate 16,750 of JBDTDR010000106.1, read as the reverse complement.
TGCTCGTCCTCACCCGATCGCTATAATGCGCCACCGAAATCCGGAACGCGCTTCTCACGCTTCGGGCCGCCGGGCGGGGGGTGCGGTCGCCGGGTTCCACTGGTATTCGGGCTCGCCGAGTTCGTCGTTGATCCAGCGCGACCACACGAACAGCGCGTCCGAGAGCCGGTTGAGGTAATGCACGGTTTGGATTGAAATGCCATCGTCTTCTTCGCGCAGCGCGATCAGCAGGCGCTCGGCGCGGCGGCAAATCGTGCGCGCCACATGCAGATGGGCTCCCGAGAGCGAGCCCCCGGGAAGAATGAACGCGTCGAGCGGCGGAAGGTCGGGCTGGGCTTCGTCAATGGCGCGTTCGAGCGACGTCGCGTCGGCGGCGCCTACCAGCGGCATGCCTTCCCAGCGGCTTTTGAGGAGCGTCGCCAGATCGCTCCCGAGATTGAAGAGCGCGTCCTGCGTCCACGCAAGCCAAGCGTCGAGACGGGCCGCTCGCGCGGAGTTTTCGCGCACGGCGCGCAACGCCGAGCGCACGACGCCGATCGAACTCGATAGCTCGTCGACGGTGCCGTAGGTTTCGATCCGCAGCGCGTTCTTTTTGATGCGCTGCCCGCCGACCAGCCCGGTGGTGCCGTCGTCCCCGGTGCGGGTATAGATGCGCGTGCGTTTCGGCATGGTTTTGATGGTTCGCGTGCGCCGGGGCGGATACCCGGAGCGGCGCTTACCCGCGCGAGAAGGCCGCGAGCCGGATCCGAGCGAAGCGTGGCCGGTCATGTCCGAAGCCTTAGCCCCGGGCGCCATTAAGGAGATTCCTCCGAAAGCGGCCGACCTCTCTGCGTGGTATACGGCGGTCTGCTTGCGGGCCGAGCTGGTTTCGTATTCACCCGTTCGCGGGTGCGTCGTGCTGCGGCCGTACGGCTTCGGGCTATGGGAAAACCTGCAGAAAGATCTCGACGCGCGCTTCAAAGCGACGGGCCACGAGAATGCGTACTTCCCGCTGCTGATTCCTGAAAATCTGCTCACGAAGGAAGCCGAGCACGTCGAGGGATTCGCTCCGGAAGTCGCGTGGGTGACGCGCGGCGGCCAAGAAGAGCTGACCGAACGCTTGGCGATCCGCCCGACATCGGAAGCGATCGTCGGGACGATGTACGCGCAGTGGGTTGAATCGTACCGGGACCTGCCGATTCTGATCAACCAGTGGGCCAACGTCGTGCGGTGGGAAAAAGCGACCCGGCCGTTCCTGCGCACGATGGAGTTCCTCTGGCAGGAAGGGCACACGGCCCATGCTTCCGCGCTCGAGGCGCGCGAGGAGACGCTGCGCATGCTCGACGTCTATCGCGAATTTGCGGAGAACGTCGCGGCCGTGCCGGTTTACGCGGGCGTGAAAAGCGAGGGCGAACGTTTCCCCGGAGCGGTCGAGACGTTTTCGATCGAGGCGCTCATGCCCGACGGCAAGGCGCTCCAGTCGGCGACGTCGCACGACCTGGGCCAGAACTTTGCCAAGGCGTACGACATTTCGTTCACGGATGCCGATCAACAGGTCAAGCACGCGTACACGACCTCGTGGGGAATGTCGTGGCGGATGCTGGGTGCGTTGATAATGACGCACGGCGACGATCGCGGACTGCGCATTCCACCGAGGATGGCGCCGCTCGAGGCCGTCTTCGTGCCGATCGTCCGGTCGAATGACGAGCGCGCCGTAGTCGTCTGCCGCGCCGCGGCCGGCGAGCTGGCGAAGGCGGGGTTTCGCGTTCGGGTCGACGCGCGCGACGCGCAGCCCGGCTGGAAGTACGGCGAGTGGGACCTGCGCGGCGTCCCGGTGCGGATTGACATCGGCCCGCGCGACGTCGATGCCGGAACGGCCGTGCTGGTTCGGCGCGATCGCGCTAAGGGCGACCCCGACCACAAGACGAACGTGCCGCTCGACGCGCTCCCGCGCGTGCTACCCGAGCTGCTCGCCGAGATCCAAAGTTCGCTCTACGAACAGGCTACAGTGTTTTTACGAACGCATACGGTTCAGGCACGCGACCGCGGCGCGTTCCTGGAGATGTGCCGAAATCGAGCCGGCATGATCGACATCCCGTGGTGCCGGCGCGCCGAGTGCGAAGCCCGGGTCAAGGCCGAAACCGGGGCGACGTCCCGCAACCTTCGTGAACTCGCGCAAGACGCCGGTTCGGCGTGCGTTGCGTGCGGCGAACCGGCGAAAGTGAGCGCCTACTTTGCGCAGTCCTATTAGCGCGTCCGTCCCGGCGCTCGTTCTGACGCTGGCACTCGCCGGCGGCGCCGCATCGGCAAACGTACCGTCGGTTGCCGAGTTGGATGCGTCGGCGCGCGCGGCCGGCAACCGGATCGACATCGCCACCCGGATCGGCGAGAGCATCTTCAGCCGGGCGTGGCCGGCCGAGATCAGTCAGATTTCGGCCAATGAACTCGACTCGCACTTGATCGTCGGGGTTCGGCTGTGGGGCGTGAAGTTTCGCTACGCGCTCACCCGCCAAGCGTTCGTCGACGAGGTCACGTCGGTCGTGGAAAAGGCTTTCGCTGCCGCATCCGGGGCCGAAGAGGTTGACGTATGGGCGAGCATCCCAATCGAGGTGGGGAAGAGCGTGGTCGTGAGCGGCGACCTGGCCAGGCCGACTTCGAAGGTCGTGTTTAGCCTCACCGCGCGACGCGGCGAATCGCCCGCTGCGGTGACCGCCACCGCCGACGGGACGCCCGCAGCGGACGTCTTTTGGGACGAAGAATGGGCGCGCGCAGCTTTCAAGAAACAGGGGACCTGATGTATCGTAAGACGACGCTCCCAAGCGGCCTGCGGGTCCTGACGGAGGCGATGCCGGCCGTGCGATCGGCCACCATCGGGATTTGGGCGGACGTCGGATCGTCGCTGGAAAGCCGCGAAAATCGCGGCGTTTCGCATCTCGTCGAACACATGCTGTTCAAAGGCACGGCGCGCCGCACGGCGCGAGCAATCGCCGAAACGATGGACGGCGTCGGCGGCAACCTGAACGCGTTTACGGATAAAGAAACGACCTGTTACTACGCCAAGGTGATGGACCGCCACGTGCCGTTGGCGACGAACGTGCTGGCCGACATGTTCCTCAACTCCGCGTTCGATCCCCAAGAGCTGGGCAAAGAGCAAAAGGTCGTTCTGGAAGAGATCAAGATGTACGACGACTCCCCGGACGAACTGATTCACGATCTTTTCCTGCAGACGATGTGGAACGGCTCGAATTTGGGCGATCCGACGATCGGCTTCGTCGACACGATCGGGCGGTTCACGCCCGACGACTTACGGGCGCACATGAAGGCCCACTACGCGCCGAATTCGGTGGTCGTGGCCGCCGCCGGTAACGTCGACCACGATCGTTTTGTCGAGCTCGTGGCCGGCGAGTTCGCGGCCTTCGGCGGAGCCTGCGGGCTGCCCGGCCCCGAATCGCCGAACGCCACTCCCGACCGGCTCGTGCGGCACAAGGATTCGGAACAAGCCTACGTGATCGCCGGGACGCGCGGGCTCTCGGTGCGCGACGAGCGCCGTTACGTCCTGTCGCTGCTGGACACGATTTTGGGCGGCGGGATGTCGAGCCGCCTGTTTCAGGAGATTCGCGAGAAACGTGGCCTTGTCTATACGGTATATTCCTTCCAAGCCGCCTACCGTGCCGCCGGACTCTTCGGCGTGTACGCTGGGACGTCGCCCGAGAACGTACCGGAGTGCGTCGACTTGATCGTCGAAGCCTTTGCCAAGATGCGCGACGTGCGCGTCGATCGCGGCGAACTGCAGCTCGCGAAGGAGCACATAAAAGGAAACCTCACGCTGTCCCTGGAGTCGACGTCGAGCCGGATGATTCGGCTGGGCCGAAGCGAATTCGCGCTCGGCCGGCACGTGGCTCCCGAAGAAATCGAGCAACGGATCGACGCGGTGAAGGCCGGCGAAGTCCAAGAGCTTGCACGAGAACTCCTGATCGAGGATAACTTGGGACTGTGCATCATCGGCCCGGTCGACGAGTCGGCGATTGCCTTGAACCGTGACGCCGCCTAGCGGACAAGTCTTTACCGGCCTGCCGTTCTGGACGTGGCAACTCGTCGTCGCGTTAATCATCAACGTGATCGTGCAGGCCATTCAAATAGGGGCTTACGCGGCGCGTCTCTCCGGGGTTAGAACGGGCCGCATCGCGACCTCGATCTCGCTTTTCAACCTGTTCGTGACCGCGAGCCGGCTCGCAACGCTCGTGTACACGCTGATGTTAGGACCGCTCTCGGATACGGCCGGCAACGCCATTAAGGCGCTGCTCCCGAAATCGCCGTCGCACGTTCTTGCGCCGGAGCACCTGCAGCTCATCGCCGGAATTCAACACACGTTCGAATGGCAGCTTCGCGCGATCATTCTGGCGGGCACGCTGGGGACCGTTCTTGGCAGCCTCCTGCTCCCGATGTTCACCTTCATGTACGTTCGCGGCGTGCGCTCCTTCGAGCGAACGAAATCGCTGCCGCATTCGATGCTGCGGCTCTTCGACCCGCGCGTGCTGGCCGAAATCCTGCGGCGCGTTCGGGTGCCGCACTACCGCGAGATATTTTCCTTTTCAATGCGCGGGATTCCACGCCGTCTCCTGATCTTCAATGTGGTCGTGACCGGGATTTATGCGATCGGCGTGGTGGCGGCGTATTACGCGAGCGTGCTGGACATCAACGTGGCGCGGACCGCGATTGGAACGTCGGGAATCATCAACGGAATCGGCACGATCGCGTTCACGTTATTCGTCGATCCGACGTCGTCGATCATCGTGGACGAAGCCGTAAAGGGAGAACGCAGGCACGAGGAAGTCAAGGCGATGGTGTTCTACCTTTCGGTCACCGCAATCGCCGGATGGCTGTTGTCGCAGCTCATTCTGTGGCCGGCGGCGGATATCATCAAGCTCGTGGCGCATCTGGTAAATCGTGGATAAAGGGAGCCGTTTTGGGAGCATCCTCGCCGGGCTCGCATTGATCGCGGGCTTGACCGGGTGCGCGGGCTCGATCCAGCAGTGGATCGTGAGCACGCGCGTCCATCAGGGCGAGCTGGCGCTCGACCACGGCAACGTGCGCGATGCGGAGTTAGCCTACCGGCTGGCCTTGCGCGTCGATCCAACGGATCCGCGAGCGCAGGCCGGATACGTGCGCGCCGCCGCCGGTCTCGCCCAGGCACAGTACGCCAAAGGGAACTTCGACGACGCTTTAGCGACGACCGGCGACGGTCTGGCGGTCGATCCGGAGAGCGTCCGCCTCGCCGCGCTCAAGCGCACCTTCGAGCAGGCGCGGCTCAAGCGCGAGATCGTCGTGTCCAACTACCCCAGCTACCGGGAAGCCGGCCTGCAACTCCAGCGCGCCTACGAGCAGCTCAACGGTACGAACAAGCTGCTGCTCAAGAGTCTTGCGCGATTCGGGTATACGTTTGACGCCAACGATCTCACCGCCGCCATCAAGCGCAGTTATGAGCTTCAGCTCGACATCGTCAAGAACGGCAACCATCTGATCCTGTATCGCCAGCTGGTGACCTCGGGCGTTCCCGAAACCGGGTCGCAATCCACTACCTCAAACACGACCTCGCTGCTGCCGCTGCCGTAAGAGATCGATATGGAAGCATGGTTCGAATCGTTGCCCGCGGCCGGAACCGGCTTCGCGGTCGTCGGCGGATTCCTCGCGCTTACGCTCGTTGCCGGATATGCCGTGGGCAAGCTCGTCCCGCGCGCGGTGCGGATCGAGCACAACGATCTGGCCGGGTTCATCCTGGCGGTCGTCGGCGTCATCTACGCGGTTCTGCTCGCATTCGTCACCATCGGCGTGTGGGAGCGCTACCAGCAGGCCGAGTCGCGTAGCTTCGAGGAAGCCGGGCAGCTCGCGGTGGTCTATCGCGATGCCGACGCATTCGCGCAGGTGCGCCAGCTACGCGGCGCGCTCCGGGAGTATACCGAAACCGTCATCGCGCAGGAGTGGCCGAGGATGCGCCGGGGCGAAGAGTCCGCGCGAGCCGACGACCTGATGGAACACATCGATCGCACGATCCGAACCCTTCCGGTGACGACCTACGCACGCCAAGACATTCACGACCAGATGCTTGCGGCCATCAATATCGCGCAAAACGACCGGGACACGCGCCTGTCCGAGGACGCTACCGGCATCAACGGCCTCATGTGGATGGTGCTGCTCGCCGGTGCGGTGCTGACCGTCGGGTTCACCTTTCTCTTCGGTTTTCGGCACGACGTTATGCAAGTGCTGATGACCGGATCGCTGGGTTTGCTCATCGGCTTGATGCTCTTTCTGATCGTGGCGATGAACTATCCCTACCGCGGCACGATCACGGTAGGACCCGAGGCGTTCCACGCCGCACTGCGAACCTTCGATGCTATCGGTCCGTGAGGCGGGTGGGTGGCGCAGCGCGGCAAGCGGTCGAGAAACGTGCTGGCCTTACCCGCCCGCTCGGCAGCGCGGAACGCTTTCCAAAGCGCGTCGGCGTTCGGTAGCGTCTTGGCGGGATCGGTTTCGTAGACGATCCACGGCGCGCCGAAGTCGAACACCGGAAAGCGCTGGAGCCACGCGCAGAGTTCGACGTTGCGCCGCAGGCGGTCATCCTCGATGGAGATAAAATAACGCGCGCCTTTGCGAATCGCGCTTTCCTCGTCGAACGGCGTCCAAAGGGCCGCATCCTCTTCCCAACCGAAACGGTCGAGGTAGTACTGAACGTCGGGTCCGTAATGTCCGATCACGACCAGGGCGTGTTTATCGAGCGCGGCATCCAGGCGTAGGGCGTTGCGGTACGCCTGCGGATTATAGTCGTAGTAGGGGGCCACGGCGGCGCGGCCCTGCACCAGCACGACCAGTCCGAGAACCGGAAGCAGCGCGACGAGGGCGTAACGCGCGGCCGGGGCGGCCACGGCGGCGATCGCCGCGTTGACGAAGCGGGCGGCCGCGCCGCCGATAGCGAGCGCGCACAGCGGCAGAAGCGGATACATGTAGTAGTCGACGCGCTCGACGGTTACCACGACGAAGACGTACGCGAGCGCGGCGATCAGCCACGCCCACAGCAGCGGCTTGCTGCGCGCGGTTACCCACGGCAGCGTGAAGAACGCGGCAACGGAGCACGCGAAGCCGGTCGAGCCGAGCATCGTTTGGCTCAGCATTCCGAGGGCGGAGCGGAAAGCGGCGCATTTTGCCGCGAAGCCGGAGAAACTCCCGAATGCGTCGCGCAACGCGGGTAGAACGTGGAGGGTCGTAATGCCGCTGGCCCAGTGCCATTCGGCGTACGAGGCGACGCGGCGGTCGTACAGCCAGAGGATCGCGAGCGGCACGATCAGCAGGACCGCTGCGGCGCTAGCGCGGGTGGCAAGCCCGGCGCGGAGACGCTGCGCGACGACGGCGGCGAGCGGCAGAACCGCGATGACGGCCACGGGTTTCGCGAGGTAGGCGAACGTCAATAGCGCCGCCGTCCGCGCCAGCATGCGCGGCGCAAGCGTCGGGTCTTCGAGAAGAAATCGGGCGAGGCCGTAGAGGGCGGCGGTCAGAAAGAAGACCATCGCCGTATCGGGCATGAACGACCGGCCGTAGTAGACGCTGCCCGGGAACACGGCGAAAAAGAACGCGGCGGTAATCCCCGCCAGCGAACTTGTGAAAAGCCAGCGTGCGAAGTGTGCCAGCGTCACGACGGTGGCGAGACTGAACGCCAACGTAACCAGCCGTCCAAAAATCTCGTGTACGCCGAAGACCTTATACAGCGTTGCCGTCAGAAACGGGACGATTTGCAGCTCGAGCTCGACGTAGTTAGGCGGCGGCCCGTTGTAGAGCGTCTGCGGATACATGAAGTTAAATTGCAGGCGCGCAAAGTTCCGCGCGATGGCGGCGGTATCGCCCTGACGCCACCCCGGATGGTCAAGAATCGGATTGTTGATGCCGTGCAGCCGAAGCGCCAGCGCGAGCAGGACGATCGCCGCCACGCCGAGCGTCCACCAGGTCTCCCGCCGGATGCCGCCGGCTCCTAGCTCACGTGTTTGAACGTCCAATATTTGTTCAGGAAGAAGTTGATGAAAATGCCGGCGACGTTGGCGACGAACCACGTCTTATGACCGTGGCCAAGCCACGGGCTCACGAGGGCGGAGACGACCAATCCGACCGCGAGTGCGACCAGCGAAACGCTCAGAAACTTCGCGCCTTCGCGGACCGCGTGCCCCGACGAGCGGAACGTCCAGATGCGGTTCAAGTAGTAGTTCGAAACGCCGCCGGAAAGAAACGCGGCGGAGAAGATCAGGTAGTATTCCAGCGGACGCGCGTGGTCGGGCACGACGCGCTGGAGCAGCGTGAAGGCGACGAGGTTCACGAGGAACCCCGAGGCACCCACGATTCCGAATTTCACGAACTGGCGGACGCCGCGATGCGCCGCAATCGGCCCGATGGCGTTATGCAACCCAATACCAATCTGCAAACAGCACGGTGAACAGGCCAAGGAGCGGCAGGGAGAAGGCGAGGATCAGGTTGTTCACCCACGGCCGCTCTCCCCACCGGGCGAGAATCGCAAACATCGGAAAGAGCACCAGCGCAAAACGCGGCATCGACATCAGGCTCGAGGTGGACATCGGGACGAGGATCGATAGCGCGAGGTACGCGACGTAGGAAGGCCGCAGCCGGTTCCAGCCGCCAACCAGCACGGCGACCATGAGAACCGTGAAGGCGATCTCGACTGCTTCGTTCGCAGCGGTTTGCCCGGTGGTGGCGTGCGCGAGTTTTTGAAAGGCATCGATCAGGCTGACCCAGGGCGGCGCCAGGTGCCGGTTCCAGTGAATCTGCACGTGCGAGAAATACAGCGGATCCGCCCGAAGCACCCACAAATAGCCCATGTAGACCGACATTCCGAGAGGCATCAATGCGCCCGCGAGCAGATTGGGGAGGCCGCGCACGGGCGTCGTCCGGTACCGGACGTACCACTCGATCAAAAATGGGACGATCAGCAAGATGCCTTCGACTCGCGTCAGCGCTGCGAGGAATCCAATCGCACCGGCCAGCCACCAGCGATGGGAACGCATGTAGTAGAACGATGCGACGGTGAGCATGAAGAAGAGCGACTCGGTGTAGACCGCGGAAAAGAACACCGCCGATGGGAAGATCGACACGTAAAAGATTGCGCGCCGCGCGACGGCTCGATCGTATTCACGCTCTAGCAGCTTATAGAGGAAGAGCAGGCCGAAGAAGAAGGAGGCGTTGGAGATCAGCAAGCCGGCGATCAGGTGATTGCCGGCAAACGCTCCGACGATTCGAATCAGCAACGGGTAGAGCGGGAAGAACGCCATGTCCAAACCCTGATAGCCTTTGGTCGCGATATCGATGTAGTGCACGGCGTCCCAGTGGCCCCAGACGGACAGCAGCATGTGCCGGGATTCCTGCACGTGCGGTCCGGCACGTTGTCCGATGATCAATGCGGCAAGCTCGGCGATGACGATGATCGCGATGCGGGTCGCGACGAAATCGAGCAGCACTTCGCGGACCGTTTGATTGAAGCGAGCAGCAATCAAGACTTTTACGATGCATAGGAGTGCGGCCGCTACGAGAAAAAGACGCGCGCCGTGCGTGAGTTGCGGCGGCAACACGAAGGTAAGCCAGAGCAGGAGGAACGGCAGCCAGGCCAGCGCGTCGTACTGCAGCGAGCGCACGAGCGTCGTTCCGGCGCGCCGTGAGAAATAGCGCGCGTACCCAACCCAGGCCGCGAGCGCTGCGAGGGTTCCGGCAGGAAGCGCCGCCAGCAGGCCGAGTTCGGAGATCGTTGCGTCGTGCAACGGAACGATCAGCGAGTACCAAGCAAAAAAGCCCAGCGTGAGACCCGCCAAAGCGACCGCTGCGAGCGGGCCGGGGCCCGATGCGAGGAATTCGTCGAGGCGAACCCAGCGCGATCGCAACGATTGTGGAGGGTGCGTACTAGCAGACACGGCGAGGCTACCTGTTAAGAGGATATGTGCCGCTTCCCTTGTAGCCTCATCGGCATGGCACGGTCGACGGCACGTACGCTCTTCAATCATCCGGTCCATTCGCTCGATTTCGTGAAAGTCACCGAAAGCGCGGCGCTGGCGGCATCGCGCTGGATGGGGCGCGGCGAGCGCGACGCCGCCGACGGTGCGGCGGTCGAGAAAATGCGGGAATCGCTGGGCGAGATGGAGATCTCGGGACGAATCGTGATCGGTGAAGGTGAGCGCGACGCGGCGCCGATGCTCTATATCGGCGAGGAGGTCGGAAGCGGCGGCGAAGAGGTCGACATCGCGGTCGACCCCGTCGAAGGCACGAATTTGGTCGCTAACGGCCTGCCGAATTCGATTGCGGTCATGGCGATATCCGAGCGAGGCGGACTTTTGCACGCGCCGGATTCGTATATGAAGAAGCTCGCCGTCGGTCCCAAGGCGGCGCCATACGTTCACATCGACGCGCCCGTGAGAGAGAATCTCGAAGCTGTCGCCAACGCGCTCGAGAAACCGATCAACGACGTCTGCGTCGTGATTCTCGACCGCCCGCGCCACGCGGACTTGATTCGCGAAGTGCGCGAAGCCGGCGCTCGGATTCGGTTGATTTCCGACGGCGACGTTGACGCCTGCATCGCGACCGCGATCGACACGACCGGCATCCACGTCGCCATGGGGACCGGCGGCGCGCCCGAGGGCGTGCTGGCGGCGGCGGCCATAAAATGTTTGGGCGGAAACTTCATGGGGCGCCTGGAGCCGCGCAATCAAGAAGAGGCCGATCGGGCGATCGCCATGGGTTTCGGCAATCTCGAGCGCGTGCTGCAGATCGACGATCTGGTCAAGAGCGATAACGTCATTTTCTGCGCGACCGGTATCACGGACGGCGACCTGGTGCGTGGCGTCCGCTTTTACGGGAATCAAGCGCGGACCCATTCGATCCACGTGCACTCCAGCGGCACCGTGCGGTTTATCGAATCGATCCACCGGCTCGGTGCCCGCCCGTCCTCCGGGCGCTAACTAATGCGTTACGCTCACGATCTCGTGGTCGTCGGCGCGGGTTCCGGTGGATACGCGGCCGCGCGCACGGCTAAACATTTCGGCTGCAACGTCGCGCTGGTCGACCACGGACCGCTCGGGGGCCTGTGCATTCTGCGCGGGTGCATGCCGAGCAAAGCGCTGCTGGCATCGAGCGACGCGGCGTACGACGCGCGCGAGGCCGTTGCGCTCGGCGTCGGCGCGGAGCGCGTTGCGGTGGATATGCCGTTCATCGCGCGACGGAAGCGCGGGCTCGTGAAGGAGTTCGCCGACTACCGGATCGACGGCATCATGCAGTTTCCGCTCTATGCGGGCGCGGCGCGTTTCCTCTCCCCGACGGAACTGGCCGTCGGCGACGACGCCGTGATCGAGGCCAGCAGGTTCATCCTCGCGACCGGCAGCATCGTGACCCCGGCCACGCACGACGGCCTCGCGGAGACCGGGTACGTGGACAGCGACGCCGTTCTCGAACTCGAACGCATACCGGAGTCGGTGGTCGTGCTGGGCGGAGGCTACACGGCGTGCGAACTCGGGCAGTTCCTGGCGCGCATGGGCGCCAAGACGACGATCCTGATCCGCAGCGATCATCTGCTCACCGGCAGCGATGACGATGTCGGCGTTGCACTGACCGGCTACTTCGGGGGCGAGGGCATCGAGGTCGTGACGCGCGCGGGACTTTTGCGGGCGGAGCGACGCGGCGAAAAGAAGGTCGTGCACGCGCTCGTCGGCGGAGCCGAACGCGAATTCGCCGCGGATGAACTTTTCTACGCGCTCGGCCGGACCCCCAACGTCGCCGGCTTGGCCTTAGAAAATGCGAACGTCGACTATCACCCCACCGGGGGCATCACCGTGGATGCGACGCTGCGCACGACCAACCCGGAGATTTTTGCAATCGGCGACGTAAGCGGTGAGTACATGCTCGTACACGTCGCGATCTACCAGGGCGAGATTGCCGCCCGCAACTCGTGTCTGAAGGGCGCCGAAAAGGCCGATTACCGTCTGGTTGCCGCGTACACGGTTTTCACCGATCCGCAGGTTGCGGCGGTCGGTGCCAGCGAGAAGGAGCTCCAGGCGAAAGGGATTCCGTACGTGGTCGGCCGCTACGATTTCGCCGAGCACGGCAAGGCCCAATGTTTGGCCAAGACCAAGGGCTTCGTCAAGATGATGGCCGATTCCGACGGGCGGATTCTGGGCGCGGCGGTCATCGGCCCGCAAGGCTCGGAGCTAATCCACGAGGTGATCGTCGCGATGAGCTTCGAATCGACGGTCGCACAGTTTATGCGCATTCCGCACCTCCATCCGACGTTGGCCGAGATATGGACCTACCCGGCCGAGCTGTGCGCGGCGCAGCTCGGCCTGACCGCCCCCGGCGACGAAGCGATGGAAGTGGCAACGAGCGTTGATGCGCGACGCTGAAGCGCGGCTTCGTGTCGCAATCGTTCAAATGAAACCCGCGAAGGGCCGGTACGCCGACAATCTCGCCTCGGCCGGCGAAGCGTTTGCGCAGCTTGGCGATGCGCCGCCCGATCTCGTCGTGTTTCCCGAAGCGGCGCTTACCGGGTACTTCTTGGAGGGCGCGGTTTACGACCTCGCGCTGAGTGCTTCCCGCTTTGCGAGCGATTTGACGAGCGCTTGGCGGGAGGCGCGCGGCGATGCGGAGGTCGATCTCGTCGCCGGATTTTTTGAAAATGACGGCGGAACCTATTACAACAGCGCGCTCTACGCACACGTCGGCCGCGACGGCGAGCGGATCGTACACGTGCATCGCAAGCTGTTCCTACCGACCTACGGCGTTTTCGACGAAGAACGGTTTCTCTCGCGCGGCCGGAAACTCGGAGTCTTCGAAACGCACTTCGGGAAAATGTCGATCCTGATTTGCGAGGACGCCTGGCACGCGATCGTACCGACCATCGCCGCCGTCAAGGGCGCGCGGGTACTTTTGGTCCCGAGCGCGTCGCCCGGTCGCGGAATCGAGGGCGAAGGCGAACTCACGAGCGTAACGCGTTGGCGCGAAATGCTGATTTCGGCGGCCATCGAGCACGGCGTCTTCGTCGTCTACGCCGGGCTCACGGGTTTCGAAGGCGGCAAGGGCATGACCGGGAACTCGTGCGTGATTGATCCGCGCGGTGCCATACTGGTGCAGGCGCCGGCAGCGCAAGCGTGCATCGTTCGCGCCGACCTCGACCTGCGCGAGATCGATCTCGCCCGCGCCAGCCTTCCACTACTCGGCGACTTGGATGCCGTCCTTCCGGATCTCTTGCTCGACGAGGAACTCCCCTTACCCCGAGGCACGCGTGACGTTTCGCATCGTTGAAACGCCGATCGGTGTGCCTCAGCCGCCCGGAATCGACGTCGCGGTCACGGCCGACTGGCTGACCGCGTTTCTGCGCGACGAACTTCGGCTGCGCCGGAACGTCGTGCGTGCGGTCGTCGGTTTGTCGGGCGGCGTAGACTCGGCGCTAACCGCGTTTCTGTGTGCGCGGGCGCTCGGGGCGGAGAACGTCTACGCTTTTCGTTTACCCTACGCAACGTCCAGCCCGGCGAGTCTGGCCGACGCGCAACTGGTGGTCGACAAGCTCGGGATCCACTGCCGAACCATCGACATCACCGCGGCGGTCGATGGATACCTGCAGCACGAACCGGGGGCCGATCCGCGCCGGCGCGGCAACGTGATGGCGCGCGTCCGCATGGCCGTGCTGTTCGATCAATCGGCAAAGCTCGACGCTTTGCCGGTGGGTACGGGGAACAAAACCGAGCGTTTGCTCGGGTATTTCACGTGGCACGCCGACGACACGCCGCCGCTCAATCCGCTCGGCGATCTGTTCAAAACGCAAGTTTGGGCGCTGGCCCGGTATCTCGGCGTTCCACAAGCGCTTATCGACAAGGCTCCGAGCGCCGATTTGGAAGCCGAGCAAACCGATGAACGGGACCTCGGCATTACCTACGCGCGGGCGGATGCGATTCTTTCCCAACTGCTGCTGGGGTACAACGACGCGCAGCTGGTCGAACGCGGTTTTGCGCCCGCCGACGTCGCGCTCGTCCGGCAGCGCGTCGATGGGACGCATTGGAAACGGCACCTTCCGACGACGGCGATGCTCACCGACACGGCAATCAACGAGTTCTACCTTCGTCCCGTGGACTTCTAGGAATTTGCGTAAACCGTTTTTTCCGGTGGGGTTGAGCTTGGATGGGCGAACGTGCGTCGTGATCGGGGCGGCGGACGATCCTGAAGCGATTGCGAAGGCGGCGTCACTTCGCGAGGCGGGCGCGGAGGTGCGCCGGCTTACCGATCCTCGGGCAGTGCGCGACGAGGAGCTTGCGGACGCGTTTTTGGTGATTTCGACGCCGCAGGATGAAGTGTTGTCGCGACGGCTGCGGGAGTTGGCTGATCGCCGACGGTTTTTGCTGTGCTGCATCGATCAGCCGAAGTTTGGGTTCGTTGCGATGATGGCGATTGCGAAGGCGGGGCCGGTGCGGGTCGCGATCTCCACGGCCGGGTTGGCGCCGCGGGTTGGAAAGGTGCTCAAGGAGGCGCTGGCGCAGGCGATGGATGCCCGGTTTGCGCGTTTCGTGGAGCGCTTGGCGGTCGAGCGCGAACGCGTGCGCGCACGACACCCGCTGCCGGAAGAATCGGGCACGCGGCGGGCGGCGATGATCGAGGCTGCGAACGGCTTTGGGGCCGACGTGCGGTTCGATTATCCGCCCTGGTTTGACGATGCCGAGCGTTGAGCTGATCGCGGTCGGCACCGAGCTGCTGCTGGGGCAGTTGGTGGACACGAATACGGCCTTCGTCGCGCAGCGGCTGGCCGAAATCGGCATCGACGTGCGCGGGACACACGCGGTCGGCGACAATCGCGCGCGCATTGCCGAGACGGTTCGCGGCGTGCTCGAACGCCGGGACGGCACCGTCATGACCGGAGGCTTGGGACCCACGGTCGACGACGTGACGAAGGAAGCCGTGTGCGACGCGTTAGGGGTGGACGTCGAACCCTACGAACCGGCACTGCGGCAGATGGAGGCGTTCTTCGCGACGTTGGGGCGCGAGATGCGTCCCAACAATCGCAAACAAGCCGATTTGCCGAGCGGAAGCCGGCCGCTGGAAAATCCCAACGGAACGGCACCGGGTTTCGTTGCGTTTTCACCCGCTGGAAAATTCGTAGCCTGCATGCCGGGCGTACCCCGTGAGATGAAACCGATGCTGACGCAACGGCTCGTGCCGTTTCTACTCGAACGCTTTGGCGTCCGGGATGCGATCTACACGCGCGTGATTCATACCATCGGCATCGGCGAGTCCGAAATCGATCATCGGATCGACCAACTGTTTCGCAGCTCCGAGAACCCGAAAATCGCGGTGCTGGCGCACGACGCGCGCGCCGACGTAAAGATCATGTCAAAGAGCGCGTCGGCGCAGGCGGCGGAAACGGCGATCGCGCCGCTGCAGGCGGAGATCGAGCGGCGGCTCGCCGGCTTTGTGTTCGGCACCGACGGGGCAACGCCCGAGAGCGCGATCCATGCCTTGCTGCAGTCTCGCGGTCAGTCGGTCGTTACCGCGGAATCCTGCACCGGCGGCCGCATCGCGGCTGCGCTGACGAGCGTTCCCGGCTCCTCGCGAAGCTTCGCCGGCGGCATCGTGGCGTACGAGAACGCCGTAAAGATCGCGTTGCTAGGCGTCGACGCGAGCGCGATCGAGCGCGACGGTGCGGTCAGCGAAGCCGTGGCCCGGGCGATGGCACGCGGCGCGCGAACGCGGCTGCACGCCGACGTCGCGATCGCAACGACGGGCATTGCGGGACCCGGCGGCGGAACGCCGGAGAAGCCGGTCGGATTAGTCTGGTTCGCGATCGACGACGCCGGCGACCGTGGGCGGGCCTGGCGGATGCAGCTTCGTGGAGACCGCGCGGCCGTGCAAAGCCGGGCTACGACGATCGGACTGGGGCTGCTCTGGAAGCATCTCGCAACCACCGGAGCCTAACCCGCGCTATAACCGAGGGCCGAAAGCACTCGTTGGGTTGCGAGCGCTTCTTCGAACGTCGGCAGCGCGTTGGGCTTGCCCTCGATCTTCCGGACGAACTCGTCGTAGAGTTCCATCAGCAAGGGAACGTTGGCGTTGATCGAGGCAAAGCCGGCATACGGCGAAGGTTTGCATTGGAGTTCGTTGGTTTCGTCGCGGTCGATCGTAAAGAGGGTCAGATCGGCGATACCCGGACCGCTCGCGACCGCGGTCCGGTCTTCACCGTGGACGGCGCACGTGTACCCGTCCACCGAGGTCGTTCCGTCGGCGGTCAGCCGTGCGACCAGCCCGTCCCCGTAGTCGAGCAGTGCGAACGCTCCGTCGTCGACGGTGGACGTAAAGGTCCCAGCGTCGTCGCTCCGTTCCGCGTTGGCCGTACGTAAAAGGCCGGCGGTTCGGTGCGGAACGCGCTTGACCAGCCAGTTGGCGTGATCGACGATATGCGAGAGCATGGCCCCGGCCATGCCGCCGCCGCGCTCCCGCTCGAACCACCACCCGCGCGGGCGCGTTCCGCCGCGATGCAGCATCCGGCGCAGGTGGGTAATCTCAACGTTCCGGAGGGGATCGAGATGATGGTTCGCGACGAGCTGCTCGAGGGCTTGGGCTTGCGGCACGAAGCGAAACTCGTGGGCGACGCCGCACGCGGTTCCGGCGCTCCGTGCGGCGCGAAGCATCGCTTCCGCGCTCGCGACGTCGAGCGCGAAGGGCTTTTCGCACACCGCGTGTTTCCCGGCGGCGAGCGCGG
>JBDTDR010000105.1:0-2852 GCA_039922955.1 Candidatus Tumulicola sp. | reverse complement strand
CGGTGGTCGGCGCGCTGTTCTGCGGCGCGGCGTTCCTCTTCTATATAGATTATTCGCGGTGGAACAGCGGAATCGGGGCGAAATACGGCGCGGCTTCGATCGGCGCGCCTGCTCCGGATGCGCAGTTCGTCACGCTTGAGGGCGGCCATGTGCCGCTGGCGTCGTTCCTGGGCAAACCGCTCCTCGTCAATTTTTTCGCGACGTGGTGCGGGCCGTGCAAGGAAGAGCTGCCGCTCATCCAGTCGCGCTACGTGGCTCTGCGTTCGCGTGGGCTACGCGTCGTCGGCGTCGACCAGCAAGAAGGCGCCGCCCAAGTGCGGGCGTTCGTGAAGGCTCATGGTGTCACGTATTCGACCGTGATCGACGAGGGCAGCGCGATCGGCGTGTACGGCGGCAGTGCGATTCCGATGTCGCTGTTCATCGATCGTCAGGGCGTGCTGCGCGCGGTGCACATCGGTGTGATGGACGCGACCGTGCTCGACGACGATCTCGCGAAAATCATGTAGTAGCGCGTTTTTTTAAACGCGCCTCAACTCGAACCGTTCTTCTGCGCCTTCGACGCGAGCCAGCCGCGCGCCGCCTCC
The DNA here is from genome assembly GCA_039922955.1 of Candidatus Tumulicola sp. Taxonomy (GTDB): domain Bacteria; phylum Vulcanimicrobiota; class Vulcanimicrobiia; order Vulcanimicrobiales; family Vulcanimicrobiaceae; genus Tumulicola. The sequence goes on along the minus strand of JBDTDR010000105.1, from coordinate 2,268 downwards.
GCCTCCTTGAGCTGCGCCTTGACGACCGCGATGTAGCGCGGACAGTTGGGCCCTTCGGGCTCGTGGCAATAGCCCCGCACGCAGGTCGCACCCGCGTCCTTGAACAGGTCGGGATCCTCGCGCTTCAAGATCCGCAACACCTGGAACGACATCTCGCGGATCTCCCACTGCGCCATGTTGCACGTGCGCAACGTCAAGAATTCGTACCACGCACGCGCGTTGCCGGAGACCACGAGCTGGCTGGCGGTGGCGTTAGGCAAGATGAAGCGCGTGTCTTCACCCGGGATGCCCGCGTCGAGCATCTCTTGATAGATGCGTCCGATGTCGCTCATCAACTGATCGAACCGCGCCGAAACCTCCGGCAACGATGCGATCTTCGAAGGTTTGACGTACGGGAACTCGGCGTTCTTGAACGACAGATAGCGCTGGCTTTGCTGGTCGAACTGCAGATGGCGATGACGCACGAGCTGATGCGTCGCGGCGCGCGACATGCCCGTCACGCCGAAGACATAGATGTTGTGCTCGAGGGTCGAGTGGTGGCCCGCCGCACGCACGCGGTCGACGGTTTTGCGCATGTCATCGGGCTTGGTGCGCCAACGCTCCACGATGGCTTCGGGCGAGTTCGCCGAGTAGCACGTGCGCGCGGCGGTCGCCGTCATCTCCGTCGGTGACGGGGACTTCTCCAAGAGAGTGACGCGCACGGTTACTTCGGGCATTGTGGGACGCGTTTCGCGTTGCGGTGCGGGCTGTCCGCCTCTGCATGAAACGGCATTAAAGAATGCTGTATAGTGACGCCGCCTGCGCGATGCAGCGGGAAAGGCCGGCGGTTAAGGTGAACGCGCTCGAGTGCATGGGGGGTCCGATCCGCATTTCGAGTGTCACCCTTATCCGCGACGACCCCGACCATAGCGGAGACGTCTTAGGAGGACAAGACTTGAAGAGAGTTCACATCAGTCTCGCGGTGGCGGCGCTGACCTTCGTCGGCTTGCTTGCCGCGGCCTCGCCAACGCTGGCGCAGAGCAGCGACCTGTTCGCGGCGCCGCAATTCGTGGCCGACGCGGGTTCGATGAATTTCGGATCGCCGCCATCCGGCGAGATTCCCATCCTTTATAATGACCACCACGTGTACGCCAACCCGAGCACGCTCAAGCAGAACCGCACGCTCGCGGCGTTGGTCAAGAACGGCGTCATCCTCGTGCCGCTGCGCAGCATGTTCGAGGCCATGGGCGCCACCGTCACGTGGGATGCTGCCAGCAAGAGCGCCACGGCCAAGAAGGAAGGCGCCTCGGTGCAGGTGACGCTCGGCAAGACCGAAGCGGTCATCAACGGCGAGTCGCGTCCGCTTGACGTGCCGCCTGAGATGTACAAGGGCGCGCTCGTCGTGCCCGTGCGCGTGATGTCCGAGGCGCTCGGCGCGTACGTCCAGTGGGTGCCCGACCGGCGCATCACTGTCGTGCGTTATATCCCGCCGACGCCGGTGCCGACCGCGCCGCCAACGCCCCCGCCAACGCCAGTCTCGACGCCTGCGCCGACCGCGACGCCGACGCCGGCGCCCGCAGCGCCGAACTATCTGGGCTTCGTGCAAGGCGCGTACGTCTTCCACCGCATCTCCAACGAGTTCGCCGCGCAAGCGACGTCGACCGGCAGCTATCAGTACTCCGGCGCGCTGCTGTTCGATCCGTTCGCGATCAAGGTCGGACTGCGCAGCGATCAATACACCACGACGACCAACGGCGTGATCCCGCAAGGACCGCTGCCGTGCAACCCGTCGCTCTCGCCCAACCCGTCGACGCCGGGCGGACCGGCCACGTTCTTCAACACGATCGACGGAGGCCAGTGCTACGTGCCGCCGTTCAACGCTCGCCAAACCCTCGGCGAAGCGCGCTTGGAGTATAAGATCTTCAATCCGCGCGTCTACATCGGCGCGGCCTATGCGGGCGGCTCCACCAACTACGGCTATCCCAAGCTCAACGGCTTCGGCTTCGGCTTGGAGAAGCTGCCTGACCTCAACAACACGTTCACGGTGCACGGATCGTACTTCTACTATCCCAACATGGCCGCCAACTACACGGTCAACGATCCGAACAGCCCCAACTTCAACCAGTCCTACCGCCAGCAGTACCACTTGCAGTCCTACGACGTCGGCCTGGACTTCGTGTTCAGCAAGACCTTCCCGGTCTATCTGTACGCGGGTTGGGATGGCGACATCTACGTCGCGCAAAACGCGGCGCCGATCAACCAGACCCATTCGGGTCCATACGTCGGTCT
>JBDTDR010000104.1:0-4832 GCA_039922955.1 Candidatus Tumulicola sp. | reverse complement strand
ACCTGCCTTCGCATCCTGGCAAGGGAGCACACTTATGAAGAAGACGCGCCTGCTGAGCTACACAGTATGCGTTTGCGCGGCAGTTGTGACGCTTGCTGGCTGCAGTAGCCCGAGCCCAGTATCGCAGTTCACGCCAACAACAGCGGGGCAGCTTAAGGCGCTCAATTCCGTGCAGGAGACCCTCAGCGCAGATTGCACCGGCTTTGCGTCGAACTTCGATGAGATCGTTGCTTGCCAGCGCGCAAATGGAACGCTTCACTCGTTCGGAAATCCGAAGGTCGCTTGGCGCGTTCGTTATTTCGTTCGCTATTGGGCAATGCCGTGTAATGAGGATCCCACCGAACAAGAGGGATACGTCTTTCACATGGCCACGAACGATCTTTATCGTGACCGGACCTAAACGACACACAGCGCGTCGCTATTCGTAACGCTATGTTTGTTGGAAAGGCTCGCTGCCCCAGCGCGCGTTAGCGCGCTACACGGTCCGTGGGTGCGATACGAGTTCCGGAGAGGAGCGCCCGGCTGGGCTCCGCGCACAACGCTGGCACAGCAAGTTGCGATAGGATGATGGCTCGACGCAGCGCCCGTCGCCCGTTATCCCCTTTTCTGGCGACGGGTGCAAAAAAAGGAGCGCGGCGAGTCATCGCCGCGCTCCGGTGCGTGAGCCGATTTCCGAGTTCCTAGAAAGCGCCGACTCCGTGGGGCGTGCCCCAACCGGTGACGCCGTCGTAGCCGGGACCCGGGGTGCAGATGTACGGGTACGCGGGCGGACAGCTTCCGTTGCTGGCTCCGGCCGTGATGTCGTACAGCTTCGAGCTTCCGCCGGCCGCCCAGATGCTCGTTGCATGGAAGTGCGTCGCGGCGTTCCCGGCCAGCGCGTACACCGAGCCGATGATCGGTGAGGACACGCTCGTTCCGCCATAGACCTGCCAACCGCCGGTCGGATAGCTGTCGTAGACGGCAACACCGGTTGCCGGGCTGGCGACCGCCGATACGTCGGATTCCGAACGCATGGTGCAACCTGTATCCTTTTGGTAGAGCGGCTTCTTGACGACGGCGCTGCATCCGCTGCCGGCGCCCCGCCAGCTCGTTTCGGTGAAGCCACGCCCGGAGCCACCTTTCACTAACGTCGTTCCGCCGACGCAGATGACCGTTGCGTACGAACAGGGTTGCTGTGCGCCGTATCCGCCGTCACCGGAAGACGCGGTGATGGCGACGTGCTTGTGCGCGAAGTGCGGGTTGCTCGGGCCGCCCTCACCTCCGCCGTACGAGTTGCTGACTTGGTGGGCGCCCTGCGTAACGGCCTGGTCGACCGCGATTCCCAAGTTTCCGAAGCTGTTGCTGGTTGCTTCGACGAGGACGATCTTACAGTTGGGGCAGATTGCCGACGTCATGTCGAGATCGAGCGAAATCTCCGCTGCCCAACCGGCATCCGGGCTCGGGTAGCTATTTCCACCGGTTTGGTTGACTTTCTTAAAGCAGCCATTGGCGGTCGTGCAGGCGGGCAAACCGAAGTTCGAACGGTAAGTCCCGAGATCGCTCTCGGCTTTGGGATCGTCGAACGCATCGACGATGCCGACCGTTTGACCGGTGCCCTTCGTCGACGACGGAAGGTTGTAAGCTAGTTGCAGATCGGCCGGCCCGTAACCGGAAACGTTCGGGTGCGCGCCGTTCTCGGCTGCAATATCGGTTCTGATCAGCGCGAAGCAGCGTGCGAACCCGGGGCCGGGGATCGACGCGCAGGCCGCGCGTGTATTTGGAGCGGCGTTGGAACCCATCGCCTGGGGTATTCCGCCGGTCGTTCCTGCCGGCACCGTCTGATTCATCGAGCCGCCGGAACATGCGGCCAAGAGGGCGATGCCGGCTATGGCAAGCGCCTCAGTGTAATTTCTGTTCACGAAAGAAGCCTCCTAAAAAACAAGCTCAAGGGGGGTCTGGCTAGTGTAGCATCCAGCGCCCTTCACAGTAGAGGGAGTTTATACCTATCGGTAACGCTCGCGGAGGCTTCGGCGTCTCGCCTCTCGAGCCCGACAACGCGATTATCGGCTCGTTCGATGACCAGGGTCGGCCAATCGAGCTTCGCGCTTCAGGCTTTTTTCATTCTCTACGCTTAGCGTGCGCCTGGTAGACTATCCGGAGGAAAGGTCATGAATCGTCTGTCTAGGTGGAGCGTTATCGGGCCAGGGCTGCTTGTCGTTACGTTGGGTCTCAACGCTTGCGCGAGCAGCGGCGGGGGCCCGGCCGGCTCGTCGATCCCGGGAACGGGCGCGCATTACGACGCGTCGCGGGGCGGCGTCGGCCTAGGCAAGGTTTTATCGACGAAGGATGGCGGTCAGATCTTTGGATTCGATATCGACCAAAACGGAGACGACGGCATCTTGGCGTCGTCGCGAGACACGTCGAAACCGGGAGTGTACAAGGTGTCGGTCGAGACGTTCGACCAGAACACGGGCAGCATCACCAGTTCCTTCGCTCGCGACACGGGTACGCGAAACTCGTATTCCCTCGACGGGATCTTCGCGGGCGACGCCGCGCTCGTAACGCACTACATCGTGCCTACGGGCAGCATTTTCGCCATTAGAAAGTACGAAACGGTCAATCCCGTCACCGCGGAAAAGTTCACCGGCAAGTGGACGCCGCCGGTCACCGATGTGGACGTCGCGTTGAGCGCCGAGAATCAAGCGACGACGACGAGCGTCCTGCTTGCGATCGAACTCAAGAATCAAGACCGACCCGATCTAATCGTATCGAACGTCGCCGCAAATACGTTTAGTAAAGTGATCCACTTGGATCCGAACCTCTTCGGCGGAGGCAACGGTCCGCGGCTCGGGCAATATACGGCGGCGAACCAGGCCGTGTTGGCCCTTTCGCCGGACGGCGGCAGGGTCGGCGGGGCGGCACCGGTCAACGTCTTGATCGACCTTCAGACCGGGAAGACGACGCAGTTCAACGGCTATAACAACGGCGGCTTTCACGCCGGGTACGTCAACGGTTTGGCGGTCGATCCGAACACCGGCGTCGCGGCCACCGACACCGAACTCAACGCGCAAGTCGAGTTCTATGACCTGAAAAAGCTCAAGGGCATTGCCGCCGTGCAGTTGCCTTGCACGGGTCCAGCGAGTCAGAGCAATAGCGGAGCGGGCGTAACCGTCGACCCGGCCAACAAACTGTTTTTGGTTACGGATCCGTTCTATTGCAACGGAAGCGCCGGGAGCGCGATCGTCGTTTACGACGAGGCCGGAAATCGCGTCGAGACGATTACCGGGTTCACATTCGCAATCGCCGAGCCGCCGGTAGTCGTCAACCCGAGTAAACGCATGGGTTGGGCGTTCGGCCCACAGTTCAGCCAACTGCAGCAGTTTTTTTACTAGGAGCCTACAGGCTCCTAGGAGTCCGACAAACTCCTAATTCGCTGGGAACGGTCGAGCGGAGCGGTTGGCCTCCTCGCCGAAGCGGCTGGCTTCAAGGCTAGGAGTCCGACAAACTCCTAAGTGAGGAGCGCTTATCATGATTCGCACGATCCTGCGTACGACGGCCTTTATCGCAACGGCCCTCGTGTGGATGGCGCCGAGCCTGGCGAGTGCGCTCGAGCGCATCCCGTTCGCGAGCGACGACGGATTGATCAAGGTTCAGGGGTCGGTTAACGGCGGGCCGGTTCCGATGCTGGTGGACTTGGGTGCTGGAGTCGACGTGCTCTCCGGGCGAGTCGGATCGCGCGCCGTGAATATCACGGGGAAATACGTCACCTTGAGTCTGACGGGCCAACGCGTCGACCTTCCGATCGGCACCGTCGTGTCGATTGCGCTCGGCGAGTTTCACGTCGACAACCATATCGTCGGAATCTGGAACGGCCTGGACGGAACCGGAACCGACGGCCTGATCTCGGCCACCGCATTTCGCAACGTCGCGACCACCTTCGATTTTCGCGCTCACGAACTGCTGATCGAGGATGCGGTAACCTTCGCCGATCGCAAACGCTTTGCGACCCGCGTACCCCTATTTCTTCAAGACGAACTCGGCATCGCGCTCGGCTTGTTTGCGCGCTTCGACTTTGGTAACGGGCAAAGCGGGTTATGCGTGATCGACACCGGCACGCGAGGCATCATGCTCGATAAGCATTTTGCGGCCAAGCTGGGCGTTAACCTCGCCGATGCCGGGCTCAAACGTGCGCGGACCCCGCTCGGCGAAGGCGTCGCCGCTACGATTCCATCGCTCGCACTCGTCGGCGCGCCCGACTCCGGCCTGCAGCGGCCCAACGTGGTATTCGAAGATCTGGTGTACGATTGCAACGTGGGCAACGAATACTGGGCCGGCAAGGTCTTTACCCTCGATATCCCGCAACGCGTCATGTACGTCGCGCCTCCGGCATGAGCGGAGCGGATCCGCTCGCGCCCAGCCGCGAGAAGGTCACCGAGGCCGGGCTAGGAGCATAAGACGGCATGAATGTATTGAGTATCGACGTCGGCGGGACCCACGTAAAAATCCTCGCCGGCGGTGAAACGGAGTCCCGGGCGTTCCCATCGGGGCCTAAGCTTACGGCGCAACAGATGGTAGACGGCGTGAAGAAGCTCGCCGGGCAATGGAAATATGACGCCGTCGCAATCGGCTATCCCAGCCCGGTGCTGCATGGGATGCCCGCTGCCGAACCGCACAATCTCGGCAAGGGCTGGGTCGGCTTCGATTTTAAAGCCGCGTTTGGATGTCCGGTCAAGGTAATCAACGACGCGGCGATGCAGGCGCTCGGCAGTTATAAGGGCGGGAAGATGCTGTTTCTGGGGCTCGGGACCGGGCTCGGAACGGCTTTGATCGAGGATGGCGTCGTCGAGCCGATG
>JBDTDR010000103.1:0-29817 GCA_039922955.1 Candidatus Tumulicola sp. | reverse complement strand
CACGGAATCGGGCACATTAACTCCTAAATTTCTTCTTGTTTGCTCTTATATGTGAACGGCGGATGCTTCTAGCCAGGCCCGCCGGCGACCTGCCGGGGCGCACCGCGGCTGGGCCTTAAGGGCCAAGGAAACCGGCGGCCCTTCGCGGCATTTGGTCGTGCTACTTTGAGGAGGGTTTAGGGAATGAAAGCACTTTTTGCGGGCGTCGCGCTCGTGGGGCTCATGGTACTTCCCGCCGCGGCGGCGAACTCGGGACCGAGCGCGCCGCTCATCGTGACGCCGTCGCAGCTCCATTGGAACGCCAGTGCGGAGCTGCCGGCCGGAGGCAAGATGGCCGTGGTGGCGGGCGATCCGGCGAAAGCCGGCTGGTACGTCGTGCGCATCAGCCTTCCGGCGGGCGCCAAGTTTCCGCCGCACTATCACGGCGGCCCCGAGTACGTAACCGTGCTCTCGGGCACGTTCTTGGTCGGCCTCGGGGATACCATGAATGCGGCCAAGATGACGACCCTGCCCGCGGGATCGTACGTCGCCGTGCCGACCGGCGTGCATCACTACGCGATGGCAAAGGACGCCGTAGTGCTCGAGCTCAGCGGTCCCGGGCCGATGACGACGACCATGGTGAAGATGTAGCCACGCTCGGCGAATAACGTTGCGCGCCTCCGGGCGGCGTAAGCGCTTGCATGCGTTGGGCGATACGAATGAAGTAGGTTCGGAGCGCAGCCTCCTGGTATAACGTCCCGCATGCAAACGCTCTCATCGGCGCGCCTGACGGAACTCAAGCTCAAGGCCAATGACGTGCGGCAGGGCATCATTCGCTCGCTGCTGGCGGCCGGCTCGGGGCATTCCGCCGGCCCGCTCGACATGTCCGACGTCTTTGCGGCGCTGTACGGCTATTTACTGCGGCACGATCCCGAGCGGCCGGAGTGGCCGGATCGCGACCGGCTGCTTCTGTCGTGCGGGCATATCGCGCCGGTGCGCTACTCGGCGATGGCGAATTTCGGCTATTTCCCGGTCGAAGAGCTGTTGACGCTGCGCAAGTTCGGGTCGCGGCTGCAAGGCCATCCGGAGCGCGTTACGCTCCCATCGGTCGAAACGACGTCGGGCCCGTTGGGCGAGGGATTGGCGCAAGGCGTCGGAATGGCGCAGGGCGCGAAGATGGACGGCAAAGATTTTCACGTGTGGGTGGTGACGTCGGACGCCGAGCATCAGTGCGGACTGCATTGGGAAGCGGTAATGACGGGCGCGAAATTTGCCCTCGATAACCTCACGTCCATCGTCGATCGCAACTTCATTCAAATCGACGGCAGCACCGAAGACGTCATGCCGCTCGAACCGTTGGGCGAGAAGTACCGGGCATTCAACTGGGAAGTCTTCGAGTGCGACGGCAACGACATCGCCGAGTTCATCGAGACGGCGCAACGCGCGAAAGCTGTCAAAGGTCGTCCCCAGGTCATCATCGCGAACACGGTTCCGGGCAAGGGTGTTTCGTATATGGAGGGTGATTACACGTGGCACGGTAAGCCGCCCAACGCGCAGCAAGCCCACGAGGCGCTCGTCGAACTCGGTGCCGCACGCGAAAGGATCCTCGCCAATGCCTAGCGGCAGCACCACCGGCGTTCTCGATGCCGCCGCGGCGGCGATGCGTCTGGTCGACTACCGAGCCGGCGACCTCAAGCAAGTGCCGACGCGCAACGGTTTCGGCGAAGGCGTGGTCGAAGCGGGCACCCGCAATCGCGACGTCGTCGGCATCTGTGCGGATCTCGCGGAGTCGACGCGGTTCGAAGGCTTCAAGAAAGCGCATCCGGAGCAATACCTCGAGATCGGCGTTTCCGAACAAATGCTGGTCGCGATGGCCGGCGGCCTCGCGGCGGTCGGCAAGATTCCGTGGATCGCGAGTTACGCGATGTTCAACCCGGGACGGTCGTGGGAGCAAGTCCGCACGATCATGGCGCTCAACGAAACCAACGTGAAGATCGCGGGCGCGCACGCCGGCGTCTCCGTCGGCCCCGACGGCGCGACGCACCAGGCCATCGAAGACATCGCGATCATGCGCGTGATTCCGCACATGACGGTCGTCGTCCCGTGCGACGCGGTGCAGACGAAAAAAGCGACGCTCGCGCTCTCCGAACGGTGGGGCCCGACGTACTTACGCCTCGGCCGCGAGAAGTCGTCCGTGATCACGACCGACGAAACGCCGTTTTCGGTCGGCGAGGCGCAGACGTTTCGCGAGGGCGGCGATGCAGCCATCGTCGCGTGCGGCATCCTGGTGTACAACGCGCTGATCGCGGCCGACGCGCTCGCACGCGAAGACGGCATCGAATGCCGGGTCGTCAACAATCACACGGTTAAACCGATGGACGAAGCCGCAATCGTGGATGCGGCGCGAACCTGCGGAGCGGTCGTGACGGTCGAGGAGCACCAAAAACATGCCGGCATGGGTTCGCGCGTCGCCGAAATTCTGGCGCAGAACCACCCGGTGCCGATCGAGTTCGTCGGCGTGGACGACCGGTTCGGTCAATCCGGCGATCCGGCCGAACTCATCGAGTTCTACGGCATGGGCGTCGACGCCATTAAAGCCGCCGTCCGGCGCGCCCGCAAGCGCAAAACCGGCTAGCGGCCGGCTCCTAGCGGCGCAGGCCGAGGTCGGAAATCAGGGTGCGGTAGCGTACCACGTCTTTGGCTTGCAAATAGTTGAGCAGACGGCGGCGCTGGCCGACTTGCAGCAGCAAGCCACGGCGGCTGTGATGATCCTTCTTGTGGATCTTCAAATGCTCGGTGAGCAGGTTGATCGAGGCGGTGAGGACCGCGACTTGCACTTCGGCCGAACCGGTGTCGTTGGTTCCGCGGCCGTACTTGGCGGCGAGTTCCGCCTTTTGTTCCTTGGTGAGTGGCACGAAAGCAGCTCCTTATGCAGGATGGTCTCGCTTGGGTACAGGCTGGGGAAGCCCGTCCCGGCGACCGGCCTACCATAGCAGAGCCCGAGGGCTGTAGGCAAGTCGCCGGGCCGGCCTTCGTAGGGTTTCCGCCGTGCGGGAGCAATCGCAGGCGAGATGGAGCCGCGTTTTTTGGTCCCAGTCATTTATGGATCGGTCCGCGCCGAGCGCCAAGGCATCAAGGCGGCGCGCTTTGTCGTTCGCGAGCTCGAACGGCGCAACGTCGAGGCCGTCTTGGTCGATCCGCTGGAAAAGCGGCTGCCCCTGCTGGACCGGATGTATAAGGAATTCCCCAAAGGGGAAGCTCCCGCTGCGATGGAGGAGCTCGCCGATCTTTTCCGCCGAGCCGACGGGTTCGCGATCGTTTCGGGCGAGTACAACAACGGCATCCCGCCCGCTCTCAAGAATTTGCTCGACCACTTTCTCGAGGAATATTTCTGGCGACCCGCCGGAATCGTTTGCTATTCGGGTGGCCGTTGGGGTGGAGTGCGGGCGGCGATGCAGCTGCGCATGTCGCTGGCGGAGATGGGCATGGTCACCATTCCGTCGCTCCTGCCGACGGCGCACGTAGCGCGGGCGTTCGAAGAGGACGGCACCCCGACCGACCCCAAGACTGCGGAGTATTCGGCGGGATTCTTCGACGAGTTCGCGTGGTACGTGGAAGCGCTGCGCGAACGCCGGAAAAGCGGCGTACCCTACTAAACGTGCCGTGCTAAGCTAGAAGTGATGTGGATTTAGGAATTCGTGGGCGCGTTGCGCTGGTCACCGGGGCGAGCGCCGGCATCGGCGAGGCCGTCGCCCTCGCGCTGGCCCGAGAAGGCGTCAAGCTGGCGGCCGCGGCCCGTCGTTCCGATCGGCTCGAAGTGCTGGCAAGGCGCGCGGCGGAACTCGGCGCAACCGGCGCGCGCGGCTTTACTTTCGACCTGCAAGACGCGTCGTCGATCGCCGATATGCTCGATCGCGTGCACGATGCGTTCGGCCGGGTCGACATCCTGGTGCTCAACGGAGGGGGTCCGAAACCGGGAAAATTTACCGATATGGCGATCGGCGATTGGGACGCGGGTTACCACCATGTTTTGCGCGGGATGCTGTCGATCGTCGCACGCGTGGTCCCCGGGATGCGCGCCAACGCGTGGGGTCGCATCGTGGCCTTGACGTCGACGTCGGTGAAGCAGCCGATCGATACGCTCGTCCTCTCCAACGCCTTTCGTACCGCCCTGGTGGCCGCGCTCCGCACGCTGGCAAACGAAGTCGCCCCCGAGGGGATTACCGTCAACAGCATTGCAACCGGCCGCGTAAACACCGACCGCCTTCGGTCGCTGTACGGCGACAGTGAAGAAGCGATTCGGACCGCTGCGGCCGCCGACGTGCCGATCAAACGCGTCGCAACCCCGCAAGAATTTGCGCCGCTGGTCGCCTTTCTGTGCGGCGAACCGGCGAGTTACGTTACCGGACAGACCGTTTCGATCGACGGCGGCATGACGCGTGGGCTTTTCGGGTGACCGACACGATCGGTGAAAAAACGTACGTTCGCGTCGCCGCGCGTGCCGGCGTTTCCGAGCGATCTGCGTCGATCGTACGCGCCGGCGCCTACGACGTGGCGATTTTTAGCGTTCGCGGCGAACTGTACGCCTACGAAAACGCGTGTCCGCATCAAGGCGGTCCGATCGGCGAAGGGATCGTCGACGGGGCGACCGTGACGTGTCCGTGGCACGCGTGGTGTTTCGATGTGCGCAGCGGCAAGATGACGCTCGGCGATTTTGCCGCGCTGCGGCGGTTCGATCTCTACGTCGAGCACGACGCCGTCTTCGTTGCCACCGAACCGGAGGACGCATCGTGAGCGATCGAGCGACCTGGGATGGACGCCAGGGGACGGCCGGCGGCGCGACCTTCGGTGCGGCCTTGGCCGCGCTGGCCAACGATCGCGAAACGGCTCCCGCGGCCCTCGCGCAAGCCGCCGGACTGTCGTCCGAAGAGTTCGCCGCGACCGTCGCCGGGACGCGCCGGGTGGGCATCAGCGCGCTCGCTCGCTTTGCCGCCGCGCTGCGTCTAAAGCCGATCGAGTTTCTCCAGCGCACGCAGATACTCTCGCTGGAAGCCTACGCTTTCGGTCTCGATCCGCTGTACTTTCTGCCCGAAGGCCCGGTGCGCTACGACGCTCGCATCTACATGCGCGAAATAAACCCGCGCCACGCGGTGCCCGAAGGGGACATGACGCGGCGGAATCCCACGCTCAAGGCGCTCGCCGAGGACGGGCTCCTCGATCCGCTCGGCAAGGCCGAGGTCGAACTCGCCTACCTCCTGCGAGCCGCAGTTGAAGCGACCGGTGGGACCCTTTAGGGGGCACCGCGAACGAGGGGTCCGATGCAAGGAGTGGATGGAAAACGAATCGCCGCCTTAATCGGCGACGGATTCGAAGAAATTGATTTGACGGAACCCCGCCGCGCCCTCGAGGACGCCGGGGCCGTCGTAACGATCGTCGGAATCGACGAAAAAGCGCGTCAGCGCATTCGCGGGAAACGCGGGCTCGACGACGGGCAGAGCGTGCGGGCGGAAGAACTCGTCGCGGATTGCACCGCCGAGGATTTCGACGCGCTGCTCGTTCCGGGCGGCACGTCGCCGGACCGAATTCGCGCCGATCGCGACGTTCACCGATTCTGCCGGGAGTTTGATACGGTCAAGAAGCCGATGTTTTCAATCGGTCACGGCGCGCACGTGTTCATCTCGGCGCAGCTTGCGCGCGGGCGACAGCTCACCGGCGCGCCATCGATTGCCGACGACATTCGCAACGCCGGTGGCCTCTTTCGCGATCAGCCGACGGTCGCTGACTCGAATTGGGTTTCGACGCGCGGCGGGGACGATCTGCCGCAATTCAATCGCGCCATGCTCGAAAAGCTCGCCGCCGCGGCACCGCCGCAGCCGGTTTAAACCGGATCGTACCGCGCCAGCGCCTCCCCGTACTGGCGCAGCGCGAAAAACGACACCAGCGCGGCAAAACCTAACTCGGCCGGCACGGAACCGGCCGCGACAACCAGCGCGAATGCGATCGCGCTGACGCCGCACGCCATCACGACGTAGAGTATTTGCGACGTTCCGGTTCGGATCGTGGCGGAGAGCGCCGTGAGCGTACTTGGAATGACGGCCGCGAGCGCGATCGTGAACGTGGCCGCCAGGTCGCGCAAGCCCGCGACCTCGGCCGCCACGCAGTACGCGACGGTTGCCAGCGTTGCGACGATGCACGGCACGAGCGCCTTGGCGCGCGCGAGCTCTCGTCCGTAGAGCGGCGCGCTTTGCTCGCACAGGTCGAGGTGCGGATATCGACCGGGGTTCTGAACCAGCGCGATGACGATGCCCAACAGCGAGCAGAAAAAAACGGGGCCCGCCAAACCGCGCGGTTGAACGAACCCGACGACGGCGGCACTCGCGCACGCGTAGATAAGGGTTCGCCGGTCGCCGCGCAAACGGGCGCCAACGATCGCGAAAAAGGCGCGTCCGGTCACGCCGGTGCCGCGGCCGCGGCGACGGCCGAAAATGCCTGCGCCGCCGCCGCATTCAGGTGGGTCGAAAATACCGCGAGGGGTCTGATTGCGGCGATAATCTGGCGTGCGTAGGCGGCCTGCGGGCGATCGAGCACGAGCAGCTTCGGTCCGGAAACGAGCGCGCCGGCGAGCGGATACGCAAACGCCTCGTGAACGCCCTCGAGCCGTTCCATCAGGAGCTTCGCTCGCGCGACGGCGCGCATCGGGTCGACGTCCCAGAGCGCCGCGCGATAGGCGATGTAGCGCTCGAATTCCGCTTCGTCGGGAAGCGGAAGCGCGGCATGCGGCACAAAGGCCGCAATGCGTTTGCAATGTGCGGACTGCACCCGAGGATCGTATTGGTCGATCAAGACGCTTCCGCTGCCGGCTTTAACGATGCCAGCTGCGAGCATGGCCGCGATCGTCGCTTCGCGGGCGTCGGCGTAGACCCGAGCGACGCGCTCGCCCGGGCGCACGTCCAGCGTCACCGGGCCAACGGGGGCGCCGCTGGCGGCGAAACATGCCTCGCGCATGCGCAACAGGAGCGTCAAGGCAGTACCATTCGCCGCTCGTAGCCAAACCCACTATGGTGCTTTCAAATGCGCAGGTTGCGGCCAAGCTGCTCGAGATTCGTGCGCTCATGGAAATGGCCGGCGAGTCGTTCTACAAGTACATGGCCTACGAGAAGGCGGCGGCGTCGGTAGAAAACGCCGCCCCGCTGGCCGATTTAGTGGCGGCCGGCGAGCACCTTAAGCTCCCCGGCGTCGGGAAATCGATCGGTGCGGCCGTCGAGCAACTCGTGAAAACCGGTACGGCCGATCATCTCGACGAGCTCCATGAGCGCTTTCCGGCGTCGATCCTCGAGGTGCTCGGAGTGAGCGGGATCGGAACGAAAACCGCGGCCATGCTATTTACCGACTACGGCATCGCTTCGCTTTCCGACCTGGAAGCGGCAATTGCCGCGGACGCGCTCGCCGGCGTTCCGCGTCTGGGTTCCAAGACGATCGAAAATTGGAAGCGCGGCATTCTGGCCTTTAAGGGGCGGCAGCACCGTACGCCGCTGGCGCAGGCGCGCGTCATCGCGTACGAAGCGACGAGTTACCTTCGCACGGGGCCGCCGGTGGATCGCCTGCTCTACGCGGGAAGCCTGCGGCGCCAAGAAGTGACGGTCGGCGACATCGACATCGTCTGCACGTCGCGCAATGCCGCCGGCGTGATCGCGCATTTCACCGCCTGGGAACGCGCCGATGCGGTGCTCGGCGAAGGGCCGACCAAAGCCAGCATTTGGCTTCCGGGCGGCTTGCAAATCGATCTGCGCGTGCTCCCCGACCATTTGTACGGCAATCTGCTGCAGCACTTCACCGGGTCGCGCGAGCACAACATCAAACTGCGCGAACATGCGGTGCGCAGAGGTCTGCGCGTGAGCGAAAACGGCATCCTCAATCTCGAGACCGGCGACGCAATCGCGTGTTCCGAGGAGGAGGGCGTCTACGCGGCGTTGGGCATGCAGTACGTTCCGCCCGAACTGCGCAGCGGTCTGGACGAGATCGACCTCGCGCTTGCCGGAGCCATTCCCAGACTCGTCGAGGCAACCGATCTGCGCGGTGACTTTCACATGCACACGACCTGGAGCGACGGCGACGATGCGCTCGAGGCAATGATCGCCGCGGCGGCCGCGCGCGGGTACGAGTATCACTCCATCAGCGACCACTCCCAGGGGCGCGGCCGGCGTTTTGGGATGTCGCCCGAACGCCTGCGCGAGCAGCGCCGCGAAATCAAAGCGCTCGAGGAACGGTACGGAATCCACACCTTGTGCTCGAGCGAGGTCGACATTTTGCCCGACGGCTCGCTCGACTTCGACGATGCGGTGCTGGCCGAACTCGACGTGGTCGTCGCCTCGGTCCATACCTCGATGCATCAATCGCGCGAGGAGATGACCGCACGCCTGATCCGCGCGTGCGAAAATCCGTACGTCACGATCGTCGGCCACCCAACCGGACGGCGGTTCGACGGCGGGGCGGGTTACGAGTTCGACTACGACGCGGTGTTCGCGGCCGCCGCGCGCACCGGCACGGCCCTGGAGATCGACGGGCAGGCGATGCGGCTGGACCTGGCCGCGCCGCTGATCCGTAAAGCCAAAACGTTCGGCGTCACCTTTACCGCCGACAGCGACGCGCACCGAACCGGCGATTTGAACGACATCGAACTGGCGGTCGGACAGGCAAGACGCGCCGGCCTCACCAAAGCCGACATCCTCAACGCCGCGCCCTTTGAAGCGATGCGCGCGTTCGTGAATGCAAAGCGCGGGAGGGTGGCGTGACCGTCGAGGCGATTCGCGCGATCGCGCCCGATGGTGCCGTAACCGGCGCGCGCTGCGCCGGATCTGCCGGTCCAACCCTCGTCTTCGTGCACGGCGTCGGTTCGACCGCGGCGATTTGGGATGCGCAACTCGATGCGTTCGGACCCGACTACCGATGCCTGGCAATCGAACTGCGCGGCAACGGGGCGCTGCAGCCCGACCCCGACCCGGCTCTGATCGCTCGCGAGGGGTTTGTAAACGACGTACTCGCTATTGCCGACGCACGCGGCATCGAGCGATTCACGCTAGTTGGCTGCAGCCTCGGCGGCGTCGTGGCGTTCGAGCTATGGAAGCGCGTCCCCGAACGCCTCGACGCAATGGTCATCGTCGGCAGCTTCGCGTGCTATCCCGACGGGCAAACCTACGCCGACGGCGTCAAGGCGGCGGCGCGCGCCAGTGGCGACATGCGTGCCTTCGCCGAAGGCCGCGCTGCGAAACTCGGCCTGCCTCCGGCGCGGCTGCGCGAAACCATCGAGCAGATGGCGTGCAAATCGGTACCGAGCTATCTGGCAGCGACACAAGCCACTTGGACCGGCGACTATCGCGACGTCCTGCCGAGCATCAACGTTCCGGTGCAAGTCCTCTGCGGCGAGCACGACGCGGTGGCGCCGCGCCATCTGTCGGAAGAAATCGTCAACGCAATCCCCGGCGCAACGTTCGCCACCGTCGAAGGCGCCGGCCACATCGCCAACGCCGACAACCCCGAAAGGTTCAACACGCTGCTACGGACGTTCTTGGTAAGAACGTGAGTGTGGCGGATTTTCAGATTTCGATCCTGCTCGCCGCACTATACGCGTTCGCACGGGTACCGCGGACGAAGCCGGCGAGGGTGATGTTGAATTCGCAAGCGAGGTCGACGGCGAGGCTGCTGGGGGCGGAGACGGAGGCGACGATCGGGATGCGCGCGACCGCGCTTTTTTGGAGAATCTCGTAGCCGGCGCGGCCGCTGACCATCAGGATCGAGCGCGCGAACGGCAGGCGGCCGTTGAGCAGGCCCCAGCCGACCACTTTATCTACGGCGTTGTGACGGCCGATGTCTTCACGTACGACCATCGCTTCGCCCGTCTCGCTAAAGAGCGCGGCGGCGTGCAAACCCCCGGTCGAGGAGAAGACTCGCTGAGCTTCGCGCATGCGCTCGGGCAGCGAATAGATCAGCTCGGCGGAAACGCGGACGTCATCGTCGAGCGGCGTTACGCCAAGATCGCGCAGCGAATCCAACTGCGCGCGGCCGCAGACGCCGCACGCGCTGCTGACCGTGAAGTGGCGTTCGAAGCGCGCCAGGTCCGGAAGGTCGGCGCGCGATAGCTCGACGTTGACGACGTTGTAGCGTTGATCGGAGTCCAGATCGGGGTCGAGGCAGTACGATATGCCGGCGATCTCGTCGCGCGCGCGGACGATTCCTTCGCCGAACGTGAAGCCGGCGGCTAGCTCGAAGTCGTTTCCCGGCGTGCGCATCGTTACCGCCAGGGCGTGGGTCGCTCCGCCGGCGACCAGCCGAATCTCGAGCGGCTCCTCGGTGACGACGCTGTCGTGTTTGGGCGCGCGATCGGCGCCGTCTAGGGCGAGTACCTCGATTTCGACCGTGCGGCCCGGGCGCACGCGCGCCTCATCGGTCATCTCCGGCGCTCCCGCCGTCGCGGTTCTGCACGTAAACGGTTCCGAAGCGTCCCTTGATGCAGAGATTGCCGTGGGTGACGCTGCTTTCGAGCGGCGAGGTGACCTTGACGATTTCGTTATCCTGGACGTTGAGGCGCAGCGTGCAGCCGACGCCGCAATACGGACAGATCGTATCGGATTGGGTCTGCCGCGTCTCGTCCCAGGTGCCTTCCTCGCGCATCGCATGTTCGGAGGAAAACATCAGCGCGCCGGTCGGGCAGACGGCGATGCAGTTGCCGCAGTACACGCACGCCGAGTCGGGCAACTCGACGTCGAACTCGGTGGAGATATGCGCGTCGAACCCGCGGCCGGCGGCGGCGATCGCAAACGTGTTTTGGGCTTCGGTCCCGCAAGCTTCGACGCATTTGTAGCAGAGAATGCACTTCGAATAGTCGCGGACGTACAGGTTGTTATCGATCTTTATCGGCTGCGCGACCGTCGCGGCGCTCGTGCCGTAGCGGCCAGGATCCGCGCCATATCGTGCGGAGTATTCTTGCGCCTCGGGTGCGGTGGTCAGGTCGACCGACGATGCCAAGAACTCGAGCACCATCTTGCGGCTGTGGCGGACGCGCTCGGAATCGGTACGCACCACCATGCCGGCTTCGGCCTTTCGGGCGCAGGCCGGAACGAGTACGCGTGCGCCTTCGAGTTCCACCACGCACACGCGGCAGGCGTTGACCGGCGCGAGCGTTTCGAGAAAACATAGCGTCGGCGTTGATACGCCGGCCGCATTGCAGGCGTCGAGAATCGTCGAGCCTTCGGAGACGCGAACGGTTTCGCCATCGATGGTCATCTCGATCGCTGCCGCTGGGGCTTCGACGCGCTCCTTGGGAATCGGTCCCCGGATCATGCGGAGCCGTTCCTTGAAAAGGCGCCCAAAACCGTTTGGGCGGACGCGATCGCATTTGCCGCCGTTTGGCCCAGACCGCAAATCGAGGCATCACGCATCGCTCGCCCGATTTCATCGAGCAGTGCGACGTCGTTGGCTCGTTGCGCTTCCGAGGCCGCCGCGGAGAGTCGCTGCAACGCTTCCTCCTGGCGAACGGTACCGACGCGACAGGGAACGCACTGCCCGCACGATTCGTCGCGGAAGAAACGCGCGATCCGCAGGAGGATCGCCGTCAACTCGACGCTCCGGTCGAAGACCATGATCACTCCCGATCCGAGCGTCGCATTCGCTGCGCGCGCGCCTTCGAACGACAGCGGCATCGAAAGCGCGTCGGATCCGACGAAGCTTCCGGCGGCTCCGCCCAAGAGCATCGCTTGAACCGCATCCGGCGACGTCAAACCGCCGGCCATATCGATCGCCGCCCCCAGCGTCGTGCCGTGCTCGACTTCGTAGAGCCCCGGCCGGCGCACCGCGCCCGAGAGACAAAACAGCCGCGTTCCCGTCGAATCGGCCGTGCCGAGGCGGGCGTACCTCGCGCCGCCTTCGAGCACGATCGCCGGAAGGTTGACGAGCGTCTCGACGTTGTTGACGAGCGTCGGCTGGCCGAACAGCCCGACGTCGACCGGAAACGGCGGCTTGCTGCGAGGTTCGCCCCGTTTGCCTTCGATCGAGTTGAAGAGCGCGGTCTCCTCGCCGCAGATGTACGCGCCGGCACCCCGGCGGATCTCGATATCGAACGCGAAACCTCGGCCCGTGATATCGTCGCCCAGCAAACCGTTCGCGCGCGCAGCGCCGATCGCGAGCGAAAGGCGCTCGGTCGCGAGCGGATACTCGCCGCGCACGTAGATAAACCCGCGGTCGCACCGCGCCGCGAACGCCGCCACGGTCATCGCTTCGATCACCGCAAACGGATCGTACTCCATCAGCACGCGGTCCTTGAACGTGCCGGGCTCGGATTCGTCGGCGTTGCAAACGATATAGTGGGGCCGTGCCGGCGCGCGCGCGACCGACTGCATTTTTCGTCCCGCCGGAAACGCCGCGCCGCCGCGGCCCAGGAGTTTGGACGCAACGATTTCCGCGATCACGCCGTCCGGCCCGAGTTCGAAGGCGCGCGTCAAAGCGCGATATCCGTCGTGCTTACGATAGTCGTCGAGGCTTTCGGGATCGGCCACCCCCACCCGGCGTAAGAGGCGCCGCGCCGAACCGCCAATATGCGGCCGCGATGCGCGATGCGGCGGCGTTGCCGTGAGGTCGCCGGCGATCAATGCGGCAACGCCGGCGGCGTCGATCGGCGCGAACTGCCGCTCGACCGGTTCGTCGCCCGCGGTGGTAGCGAGCGCGGCCGGTGCGCGGTCGCACAAGCCCAAGCACGGGCTGCGCAGCCACATCGCGCGTCCATCGGGCGAAAGAGTGCCGGGCGGTCCGCAGGCCGATTCGAGCGTGCGGCAGAGTTCCTCCGAGCCGGCGCACATGCAGGCGATGTCGTCGCAGACGTGCACGACTAGCGGCGGCCGCGGTTTGGTCGAAAACATCGCGTAAAACGTCGCGACGCCGTACGCGTCGGCGGGCGGAACCGCGAGGCGCTCGCACGCGTAGTTGAGCGCGCCGCCGCTGATCCAGCCGACGTGCCGCGCAATTGCGTGCAGCACCGGCAGCAGCAAGTGTCGCCGGTCGCGCGCCTCCCGTCCGCCGTTCCATGCGCCGTCGGGCTTTCCCACGACGCTATCGACGGCCGCGCGTTCGGGCTGCGTCGCGCTTGCCGACGTAAAGTGAAGATCCATTTACACGCGGTCGATTCGAACGGCTGCGGCTTTGAACTCGGCGGTCCCGGACTTTGGATCGGTCGCGTCGATCGTCAATACGTTGGTTGCGACCTCGTCGTTAAAGTGCGGGGTCATAAAGACCAGTCCGGCGCGCAAACCTCGGTCGATGCGTACCGGTGCGGTCACCGAACCGCGCCGCGAACTCACCCGCACCTGCTGGCCTTCCTGCAATCCGTAGCGCAGCGCGTCCTCCGGCGAGATGTCGAGACTTTCGCCGCGGCGCAGCGGCGACGTGTACCCGCCGCTTTGCACGCCGGTATTGAACGAATCCAACCGGCGTCCGGTGGTGAGCCGCAGCGGAAAATCGCCGTCCAGCGCTTCGACCGGCGGGTCGTGCCGCACGACGGCAAACGGCGCGCGCGGTCCGCGCAGCGGTTCTTCCCAGAGACGCCCATGCAGGTAGAGTTCGCCGGGATGATGCTCGTCGTAACAGGGCCACTGGATGCCGCCCAACTCCTCCAGGCGCGGGTAGCTCATGCCCGCATGCCACGGCGAAAGCGCGCGGCATTCGTCCCAGATCGTTTCGCCGCCGCCCGCTCCCCAGTCGTAGCCCAAGCGGCGCGCCAACTCGTACATGATCGCGGAATCCTCGCGCGCTTCGCCGGGCGGCTCGAGCGCCTTGCGCACGCGCTGCACCCGCCGTTCGCTGCTGGTGACGGTTCCTTCGCTCTCGCACCAGCTCGAAGCGGCCGGCAAAACGACGTCGGCTAACTCGCCGGTTTTGGTGAGAAAGATGTCCTGAACGATCAGGCAGCGCAGATCGCGCAGCAGGGCGTTGGCCTTGCGCTGGTCGGCTTCGGACTGCGCGGGGTTTTCGCCGACCACGTAGAGCGTGTCGAGTTCGCGGCGCTCCATCGCCTCGAACATTTCGGTAAGGTTCCAGCCGGGCTTCGCCGGCAGCGTTACGCCCCAGGCGCGTTCGAACTTTGCCCGCACCTCGGCATTCGCCACGCTTTGACCGCCGGGATATTTGTCCGGAAGCGCGCCCATGTCGCCGCCGCCCTGCACGTTGTTTTGTCCCCGCAGCGGACAAACGCCCGAACCGTATCGCCCGACGTGCCCGGTGAGCAGCGCGAGGTTGATCAGCGCGCGCACGTTGTCCACGGCGTTGTGATGCTCGGTGATGCCGAGCGTCCAGCAGAGTTGCGCGCTCGGCGCGGTCGCGTACGCGCGCGCTAGTTCGCCGATGCGTTCGCGCGGCACGCCGGTGGTTTTTTCCGCGTACTCGAGCGTATACGACTCGACCGAGGCGGCATACGCCTCGAAGCCGCTGGTCGCGCGCTCGATGAAGGCGCGGTTTTCCAATCCGGCGGCGAGGATTTCCCGGCCAACCGCGTTGGCCAGCGCGATGTCCGAGCCGACGTCGAGCCCGAGCCACCCATCGGCCCACTGGGCCGATCCGGTTCGGCGCGGATCGATCACGTAGAGTTTAGCCCCGTTGTGAATGCCTTTGAGGACGTGATGAAAGAAGATCGGATGCGTTTCGCGCGCATTCGAACCCCAGAGAACGACAACGCCGGTGTGCTCAGCTTCCTCGTAGGAGCTGGTGCCGCCGCCCGCGCCGAAGACCGTCGTCAGACCGACGACGCTCGGAGCGTGTCACGTTCGGTTGCAACTATCGATGTTGTTGCTGCCGACGGCGACCCGAGCGAACTTTTGCGCGACGTAGTTCACCTCGTTGGTCGCCTTCGAACAACTGAACATCCCGTACGTCCGGGAACCGTCGCGTTCGCGCGCGCCGCGCAACGCGGTAGCCGCGCGATCGAGCGCTTCTTCCCACGTTGCCCTGCGCAACGAACCGCCATCCCGGACGAGCGGATGCGTGAGCCGCCGATAAGTCTTCATAATCGAAGCTTTTCCGGTCGAAGCGGCGTTACCTCGCGCGCTCCAGCGTGCTTGCAAAAAACGTCAGCAGCAGGATCCCGAAAAACGCCGCTGCCAGCACCGCGGGCGCGAGACCGGACCCGAAATGCGCGACCAGCAGCGCGAGCGCCGCACCGACGGGCGCGGCGATTGAACCCCCGGCGACGAAATCGTAGATCTCGCCAAGAATTTTCACGTTTGCACCCGCTTGCGTAATGCCAGGGTCGCGAGCGCGGCCGCCGCCGCGTACGCACCGGCGATCGCTAAGAGGGTAGCGTCACCGGCCCACCAGACGATGCCCAGCGCTTCGCCCGTCCAGAACGTTCCCAACGCGAAGAGCATGACGCCAACGAGCGCTTTCATCGCGTTCTCGGGGACGCGGGCAAACGGCTTGTGCAGCGCCACCGACGCGATCGTCACGGCGACAAGTGCGATCGCCGCTCCCCCGATCGACCAGGCGAGCGCGCTCGCGCGGGCGGCGGCGAAGGTCACCACGATCACTGCGACCTCGAGCCCTTCGACGAAGACGCCCTGAAACGCGACGGCGAAGCCGAGCCGGCCTTCGCGGTCGGCGTTCAACCGGGCCAACTCCCGGTCGTAAATCGCTTGCTCGTCGCGCATGCTTTTGCGCCCGGCATAGCGCCAGACCGCCTTACGCAGCCAGCCGATGCCGAAGAGGATGAGAAACGGGCCGACGACGAGCTGGATTCGCGCTAGCGAGGCGGCGTTTCCGATCAACGGTCCGAAGACCGCCACGATCGCGCCGAGCGCCGCCGTAGCCCAAAACGTGCCCAAAAGCGCCGCGCGCCAACCCTGCGCGTATCCGACCGCCATGACGATCGTCGCCGCTTCGACGAACTCGACGCTCGACGCTAAAAACGTCGTCCCGGCGAGCACCCATCCGTTCATTCCCGCCATCCTACCCTATCGGAGGTTCCAACGCCAAACCCGGGGACGGCCGATCGGCTGCGGGCCGGTTCGCCTGGGCCGGAGGAAGCGTACGCCCGATCGCGCAACATTCGCCAACCCGGACGTCCGAAGAGGAGTCTATCGTGGATCTTTCGTCGATTACCGTATACGCCGGCGACGACTTTCGCCGGTATGAGGACGCCAAGGTCGGCCTGCTCACCCACGGGCTGCAGTACGGCACGGGGTGTTTCGAAGGAATCCGAGGGTATTGGGTGCCGGAGGAAGAGGAACTCTTTCTCGTTTTGCTGCGGGACCACTACGAGCGCCTGGCGATCTCCGCGAAGATCCTGACGATGGCGCTTCCCAAGAGCACCGGCGAGCTGATCGACATCACCCTCGAACTCTGCTTGCGCAACCGCTTCCGGACGAACATCTACATCCGGCCGTTCGTATACAAAGCGGCGGAAGACGTGGGCGTGCGCCTGCACAACGTGCCCGACGCCTTCGCCGTCGTTCCGATGCCGTTCGCTCCCTACCTCGATACGAGCCGGGGTCTTCACGTCTGCGTGAGCTCGTGGCGCCGCGCCGACGACACGATGGCTCCCCCGCGCGCAAAAATCACGGGTCTGTACGTCAACTCCGCATTGGCCAAAAGCGAGGCGATTCAGAACGGCTACGACGAGGCGATTCTGCTCTCGCACGACGGACACGTCGCCGAGGGGTCGGCCGAAAACGTCTTTCTAGTGCGCCGCGGCGCGCTATACACGCCGGATCCGTCGCAGAACGTTCTCGAGGGCTGCACGCGCCGGGCGATCATGGATATCGCTCGCGACGAGTTCGGCTTGGAGGTGATCGAACGTTCGATCGATCGCGGAGAACTCTACGCTGCCGAGGAAATCTTTTTTACCGGAACGGCGGCCGGCATCGCCTACGTTGCTTCGGTCGACCGGCGTACGGTGGGCGACGGCCGGATTGGCCCGATCGCCAAAAGGCTCGGCGAATTCTACGAGCGCATCGTGGTCGGCCGCGAACCGCGCTACGATCGCTGGACCACCCGGACGTACGCCTCGGTGCGCGAAAAGTCTACGAGCTACTCTCCGCCGCTGCCCAGACCGTCGGTCAGTCCGGTGCTCCAATAGCGGACGTCCGGCGAGTTTCCCGTGGGCGCGTTAAGCGCGAACGGAAAGCTCAAACCGCTCGACTCGCGCCAGCGCGCGAGGCGCACTTCATCGGTGTAGGCTAACCGCGAAATCGAACGGATGAAGGTGCGCCCCAAATCCTGCGACGGCAGCGACGTCGTCATGACCGCAATGACGTAGGGGGCGTCGCTGGCATAGACGATTCCGGCATCGTTGAGCGTATCGAAAAACGATCCGGTTTTGTGCGCGATCGGGACGTCGTCCGGCAACGGCTCGGGCAGTAGCGTGTTGTATTGATCTTGCTCCAAAATCGAAATCATCTCGCTCGAGGACCATTCGTCCACGAGCTGCCGGTGCGCCATCAGCGCGAGCAGCCGCACCAGGTCGGCGGGCGAGGTCCGCAGCTGACGCCGGATTCCCCATCCTTGCGTGCGGATATCGTCGGCGAGGTGGGTATGCTCCAGCCCGAGCTCGAGCATCGATTTATTGATGCGGTGACGGCCGACGAGCCGGATAAGCATGTTGGTCGCGGTGTTGTCGCTGATGTCGATCATTTTTTCGAGCAACTCCGAAACCGAGTATGTCGAGCCCGCGCTGGCGTCGCTGAGTACTCCCGAACCCGGGTCTTTGTCGCCCTCGCGCAGCGTGACGCGGTGCTCTAAGTCGAAGTGACCCGCTTGCAGCTGCCGAAAAACTTCGACCATGACCGGAATCTTGATCGTCGAAGCAGCCGGCATGCTCGCTCCGGCATTGACGCCCATGTGGTAGCCGGTGCTCAGATCGAATATTTCCAGCGCGCTCGGCGCGGGCAGCCGCGCCGCCAGCGTGCGAACGTCGTGACGCAGTCGCGCGAAAGGAGCCGGAAGTTCGGCGGCGGCAGCGCGCGACATCGAAGCCACGAAGGTGAACAGGACGATCGCGGCGGCGGTCGCAGCGCGGCGCAACATGGAAGCGCGTGTTGCGTCGCGTCCCGCGGCTCTCCTGCTAGAACTCCTTGCCGCCCCGTTGCGTTCGGCGACGTCATCACCGGGGGCTCGGTCGACCGGCGGCGAACGCGGCACGGCATGGAAGCCCGGGATCTGCAGGCGACTCCGCCGCGCCGTTGGAGCGAACGTCTCGGCGGGATTTACTGGTTGCCGCGTTCGATCGACAAGGCAAGAGCGGCGCTTATCGGAAGGCTCGGCACGTATCTGTTCGGTCAAAGCCCGATTGATCGCGGACTGTTAAGCGAGCTGGGGTTGAGCCATCGTGATTTTGCGGTGATTGTAAAGAATTCGCGCGACGACGAAGCAGTATTGGCTGCGTTGGCGTCCCGCGACCCCGCGTCACTCGATCGCGCGCGTGCCTGGAGCAAAAAATTCCCCGCAAAATATCGGCTGTTTCTCTGGATCCTCGACGTGGACGACGGGTACCGCGCCACGTGGCTGCGCCCCCCTATCGCCGCGATGGCGAACGTAATCGCGCGCGCGGTCAAGCGGCTATGGCCCTCGAGAGCGGCCGAACGAGCGGCGGACGCGTCGCGGGAATGAGGCCGCACCGGCCCGATCCGTGGCGTGCGCTGACCGACAAGCGCATAACGTTCGCGCTCAAACTGCTCATGGTCGTCGTTCTCGCCTGTTACGCCGCGCAATTCGTGCTGGGATTCCTCGAGCAGATTCGCGCGGTCGTGTACATCTTGATCGGCACGATATTTTTCGCCTACCTCATCTATCCGGCCGTCCACCGTTTGCGCCGCCGCATGCCGCTGGCGCTGGCGGTTCTGCTCACGTACGCGGCAATCGTGGTTCTGCTGGTGGGGCTGGGATGGTTTGTCGTGCCGCGCGTCACCGAAGACGTTGGAACCTTCGCCCAGCAGTACCCCGATCTCGTGGCGCGCGTGAACGACGTCATATACAACCCCAACGATCCGCTGACGGCACGGCTGCCGGACTGGATGCGCGCCGAGATCGCGCGGATTCCCGCCGAGGCGGGTGCCTGGGTAAAGACGCGCGGGGTCGAGAGTGCCGGCCACGTCGTGCTCGTGTTGGCCGGCGGCTTCGCCGCAATCGCCACGTTTATCATCATCCCGCTGATGACCGCGTATCTGTTGCTCGACCTCGAAAATCTCAAGAATGGTCTTTCATCGATCGTTCCGGAACGACGGTGGCGCGGGGTGCTGGCGCTGCTCGCGGACGTCGACGCGGTCGTCGGCGGATTTATCCGCGGGCAACTCTTGGTGGCGTTGTCGGTCGGCGTGCTCATTACGATCGTGCTGCTGCTCTTTCACGTGCGATACGCATTCTTCTTCGGTATTCTCGCCGCCGTCGGGGATTTGGTTCCGTACGTCGGGGCCGTGCTGGCGTTTCTTCCCGCATTCGCGGTCGCGTGGTTCGGAAACGGGATCGTCAACGCGCTGCTGGTGCTGGGCGCGTTCGTGCTGATCTTCGAAGCCGAAGGGCATTTGCTGGCGCCGAACATCGTCAGCAAGACGGTCAGTCTTAGCCCCTTCGTGGTGCTGCTCGCACTGTTGATCGGTGGCGACTTAGGCGGCATTTTCGGCCTACTCGTGGCAATTCCGATTGCGGGCATCCTGCGGGTGATCGCGCTGCGGGTCTTTCGGCCGCGCGCCGCGAACGAGCCGTCACCGTGAACGCGACCCGCGACCTGCCCAAGCGCGTCGACATCGTCGGCGTCCCGATGGATTTGGGAGCCAGCCGCCGCGGCGTCGACATGGGGCCGTCGGCCGTGCGCTACGCCAAGTTGCACGACAAGCTGGAACGGCTCGGCATCGAAGCGATCGTCGACCACGGCAACCTGCACGTTCCGATTCGAGAGTCGGCGGTGGTCGACGATGCGACCGCAAAATACCTCAACGTCATCCAAGACGTTTGCGAGCAGCTTTCGAAAGTCGTCGAGGGCGCCGTGCGCGGCGGCGGAATGCCGGTCGTCCTGGGCGGCGACCACTCCATCGCCATGGGCACGCTCGCCGGCCTGGGACGGGCTTACGGGAAACCCCCGGGGCTCGTCTGGATCGACGCGCACGCCGACATCAATAGCCCGGAAACTTCGAGGTCGGGAAACGTGCACGGGATGCCGCTCTGGTTTGCCTTGAAGAACGGACTTGCCGAGGGCGCACGGACCGTTCAGATCGGCCTGCGCGACATCGATCCCGGCGAAAAGCACCTGTTGCGCGAGTTCGGCGTTCGAGCGTTTTCAATGACCGACGTGGACAAGCTCGGGATGATGCGCGTGATGGAACAAGCCCAAGCGATCGCCGGAAGCGGTGCCCGCCCGATCCACGTATCGTTCGACATGGACGGCATCGATCCGAGTGAAGCGCCCGGAACCGGGACGCCGGTGAAGGGCGGCTTAAGTTTTCGGGAGGCGCACCTCATCATGGAAATGCTGTCCGAGAGCGGTCAGCTCGGCTCGATCGAGATGGTCGAAATCAATCCGATATTAGATCACCGCAATCAAACGGCGATTCTCGCCGTCGACCTGATTTGCTCCGGCCTGGGGAAGTCGATTCTCTAGCAGATTGCGGCTAGAGCCGAATCGTCGCGCGTCCTTCGCAGGAGATGCCGCCGCCGCAGACCGCCGGATCCCAACTCGCATCGGCGAGCAGCGCTTCGATCCGCGTTTCGGCCTGCGAATCGACCGCCGGCTGGAAAACGACGTTCTTGGTCCGGCCGTCGTCGCCGACGGTGACCACAAGCGTCACGTGCACGCCGATCGAATCGAGCTGTTTGCGGATGCCGGGGTCGAGCACGGGGTCGGGCTGCTGCGCACCAAAAGGCAGATACCCGCCGGTGTCGCGGCCGACCGTACTCGAAACCGCTCGGGTTACCGGCGGCGAGCTGACTTGCGTCGCGACATCGCCGGCAGTCGTTCCTTGACCGGTGTGCGGCGCCGCCGCCATAACCGGCGCGGTCGACTCCCGATACGTCGCGGCCGGCGGAGGCGACGAGATGCGATGCGGCGCCGAGTGGGCGAGCTCGATGCGGCTTGCCAGCGAAATCACGGTAGCGCTGCGGCGATGCGGGGCTAGGGCGCGGAACTGCGGGCGTGGCGGCCGGTGCTCGACCTCGATGTGCGCGATGCGCGTGAACGTGATCGTCTCCACCGTGGCTCCGGAGGTCGGCGTCCAGGCCAGGGCCGGAATCAGCACGACGGCGAGCGCGTGGAGGCCCAGTGAGGCGAGCAGCGCTCGTCCCATCGGTCCACGCGAAGCGGCCTCGGCTGCTGCTACCATGGTTCCTCCGGACCCTCCCTTCGCTCCCAACGCGCAACCGCCCCGGCCCGTGACGCGATTAGAGCCGGCATGACCGATACGAACGTCGTCCTCTACCAGGCGGAGTGGTGCCCGTACTGTGCGCGCGTCCGGCATGCAATGACCGATCTGTTGCTCGACTACAAGGTCGTGAACGTCCCCGAAGACCACGCCGAGCGTACGAACGTCAAGGCTGTTTTCGGCGTAACCGGGATTCCGTCCATGACCGACGGCGACGTAAAGATCGCCGACGACGACGAAGCGATCATCGCCTACCTCGAAAAGAAGTACGCCAAGAAGTAATCCGGCGAACCTGAGGCGAGTAACCGACCGTTACAGATCGGCAAGTGCCTTGGCGATGGCCGGCGCGACGGAGAGGACCTGCGCGTCGTCAGTGATGAGCGGGATCGCCTCGGCTTGAGCGAGCGCGACGTAACACGCGTCGTAAGCCGTCAATCCGCGCGCGGTCCACTCGGCGACGCTTCCAAGGGCGGGCTGTCGGAGTTCAAACGCCAGCGAACCGAGGGCGTGGGCCAGCTCTACCAGTGCCGGACGATCCCATTGCCAACGCCTTCCGGCGACGTTGAGAATCTCGGTGTGAATGAGCGGCGGCGCAAAAACGGCCAGCGTCCCGTTTCGGAACGCATCGCGGAGCGAGCGTGCGGAGCGCACGTGGCGTTCGCGCTCGGTCTGGAACCATTTAAGGACGACGGAAGCGTCTAAGACTGCCTCGGTCACCGTGCGTCGCGCCCCGCACGAATCGCCGCGGTTGCGTCACCGGTGCGAGCGCGCTCGAAGAGACGGTCGAGGCGTTCCAATGCCGCGTCGACGGACGCGCGGCCGGGTGACGTGTCGCGCCGCGCCAGTTCGGCTACGTATGCACTACGAGACATCCCCTTCGATCGCGCCTTCCGATCGATCCGTCGTAAGAGTCCTTCGTCTACAGACAACAGCACTTTGCTCATGTCGCGAGTATATCTGATATATCGCTGTTCGTCAAACCGATGCATCGCTAAAAAGCGTAGGATCGGAATCGAGTTTCCCCGCCTCGGCTCCCCAGCTATCCCAACCTTTTGCGCTCGATCGTGCGAAAAGCTCGATCCGCGGCCGATCGCCGCAGAGCCGTTCGATGTACTGCCGAAAGACGGCAGGCTTTTCGCTGTGGGCGGCTCGCGGCTGAAGAATCACTTGCGATTGTGCCAAATCGAGGATTGGAAACGGGCGACCCGTCGATTTCGTGGTGGCGGCAAGCACGAGTTCCGTGGTCGGTTTTGTAAATGTCGGCGGAACGCCCTGCCCCGAGATGATCCGGCCCGCTCGATTCGTCTTTACCCACACGTAGGCAACCCCGCGGTAGTGCAGGCCCCACGCCTCTATGAGCTCGATTGCAAACTGTAGACGCGGGCAGGTAGCCCACATGAATACCGCGGCGCGCTTGTTGAGAATGCGGCGCACGTCGATCGCGGCCAACTCCTCAAGCGACATGAGCGGATAATGTTTGGCGGCGGCGGCGTCCTTGATCGGGCTCCCGTAGTAGTACCACGGCGGATCGACGTAGGCGATGTCGTAGCGCGCGTCGGGTAGAGGCGGAAGCACGACGTGCGGTTTCGCTTCCGAACGCTTGCTCAAGCGGCGAAGGTGTTCGATGTTCTTGGGCGAGTACCGGCGCATTCTTAGGGCAGCCTCACGACGAATGCGGCGAGCGATCCGGCGATCAGCGCGCCGGCGATCGTCGCTGCGAGGTTGATCGCGTCGTTTTCGAGCCACGCGAAACCGCGGCGCAGGACGGTCGGCGCGCCGCAGCGATGGGGATTCGTTTCACACTCGCGCGCGCACTCGGGGCACCACCGCAGCGCTTGAATGCTGGCGCCCAGGGCCGAGTCGAGAAACGCGCCCGCGACGCCGCCGATGGCGATCGGCCAAAACGGCGCCACGCCGGCGAGCTTTGAGACCAGCGCGACGCAGCCGGCGCCCGCGAACGTGGCGACGGTTCCGTTGCGCGTGACGGCCCCCGAGAGGCCCGCCGCGGTCGGACGCAGCGTCAGGATCGAGCGCGGTACGGCGCGCGACAGCGTGCCGATTTCGGTGCCCCACGTGTCGGCCGAAGCGGCGGCGAAAGCCCCGGCGAACGCCGCCGCGAACGGCCCGCCGCCGCGCAACGCCGCCAGCGCGCAGACCGCGGCGACGCCGCCGTTGGCGAGCACCTGGCAGGCGTCCCGCGGCCCGAGCTTCTCCGTATCGGTTAAAGCCCGTTTGCGGACCCGCCCGATCCGCGAGAGCAGCGTCGAAGGAACAAAAAAAGCCAAGAGCACGAGCGCGGCCGGCCAACCGCCGGCGCCGAAGACGATCGTCCCGACGGCAAACGCCGCGATCGAACCGCTGATGCTCAGCGCGTGCCCGCGATAGGCGACCAGCGCGATAATCGCCGCCAAGCCGGCGCCGATAGAAACTTGGATCACGCGCGTGCGGCGAAATGTGCTTCGAGGGCGTCGATCAATCCGTCGGTCGTATAGGCATCCGCGACGACGTCGACCCGAAGTCCGGCTTCGCGCGCCGCCTCGGCCGCGATTGGGCCGATGCAGGCGACCGTCTTGTCACGCGCGAGACCTTCAACGCCGCGACGATCGCCGCCGAGCAGCTCGGCGAAACCGCGCACCGTGCCGGCGCTGGTGAAGGTGAGCACGTCGGCGCGCGCGACCCTTTCAGCAAAGTTCGGATCTCGAACGAGCGCCGTGCGGTATGCGGCTACCACCGTCGGCTCGAGGCCGGCGCCGGCCAGCATCTGCGCGAGAACGTCGCGGGCTTCCTGGGCGCGGTAGATCAGCACGCGGTCGCCTGCGTGCGCGGTGTCGATCAGCGCACGCGCGATCGCTTCGCCCACGAACTCGGCCGGCATGACGTCGGGACGCACGCCGTAGTATTTGAGCCGAGCTTCGGTCTTCGGGCCGATGGCGGCGACCTTCACGCTGCCGACGTAGCGCGCGTCGGCATCTAGCGACGCGAGCCGATCGAAAAATGCGTCGACGCCGTTGCGCGACGTGAAGACGAGCCACGCGTAGGCGTGCAGTTCGTCGATGGCGCGATACGCCGGGCGAACGTCGTCGGGAGGCTCGATCGCAAGAACCGGCGCGAGGATCGCTTCCGCGCCGCGCGTTTGAAGCGAGCGCGCAAATTCGACGGCTTGACCCGCCGGACGCGTGACCAGCACCCGCTTTCCGAACAGCGGCGCTTCGTCGAACCACCGAAGCTGCTGGCGTAGGTTTACGACCCCACCAACCACGACGACCGCCGGAGCCCCGATGCCGGCACGCACCACGTCGTCGCCGATCGTTGCCAGGGTGCCGGCGACCGTCCGTTGCGTCGGGCGCGTTCCGTCTTGCACGACGGCCGCCGGCGTTGACGCCGCCAGCCCATGCTCGATCAGCCGGCGCGCGATTTCGTCGAGGTTGCGGGTCGCCATCAGGAACACGAGCGTTCGATGCGGGTCGGCGAGCTTTGCCCAGTCGAGGGTCGAAGCGTCTTTCGTTGGAGCTTCGTGCCCAGTCGCAACCGTGAACGCCGCGTTGTGCTCGCGATGCGTCAGCGGAATCCCCGCGTACGCGGGTGCGGCCAAAGCCGAGCTGATGCCGGGGACGATCTCGAAGCGGATCCCGGCGGCGCGCAGCGTTTGCGCTTCCTCGGCGCCGCGGCCGAAGACGAACGGATCGCCGCCCTTCAGACGGACGACGTGCTTCCCTCGCTCCGCCTTGCGCAGCATCAGCGCTTGGATCTCGTGCTGGGGCATGGCGTGGTCGCCGCCGCGTTTGCCGACGAAGATGCGCTCGCACGCCGGCGGCACGAACGTGAGGATCGCGTCGCCGACTAGCGCGTCGTAGAGCAGCACGTCGGCCGTTGCCAGAATTTCTGCCGCCCGTAACGTCAGCAGGCCCGGATCGCCCGGGCCTGCGCCGACCAGCGATACTCGCGGTTGCGCGCTATTCGTCGACATCGGCGACGATCGCGTGCGGAACGAGATTCGCAATGTGATCGGCGAGGTCGAGTTCGAAAAGTTCGTCGAGCACTCGCGCGTGGGAAAGCGCTTCGGCGTGGTTGAGCATCGCTTTCTCGCGAATTTTCAAAATGACCGAATGTAGCAGTTTCGAAACGATCGTCATCGTCAGGCCCGTGACGAGCAGTTTTTCGCGTTCGGTGAGGTTCGGGCAGCGGGCGAAGAGTCGCTCCAATTCGGCGGTACGAATGGCTTCGGCCTTCTGCGTCAGCGTCGCGATGACCGGAACGGCAATGCGCGACTGATACCACTGTCCGAAGCGGGCGATGCATTCGTCGATGATCTCTTCAACTTCGGGAATCGCGTCGCGGCGTACTTCGAGCTTTTCATCGACCAGCGATTTCAAGCCGTCGATGTCGACGAGCGTCACGTTGGGAATCTCGGCGACGGCCGGGTCCGCGTCGCGCGGAACGGCGATGTCGACGATGAACATCGGGCGTTCGGGCCGGCGTGCCATCGCCGCGGCGACACGCTCGGGATTGAGGATGAAGTGCGACGCGCCGGTCGATGCGACCACCAAATCGGCGGCGGCAAGCGATTCGACGAGCCCCGGCATTTCGATCGCTTCGCCGAATCCGGCTTCGGCGATCACCTCGCGGGCGCGGGCGATCGTGCGGTTGGTCACGACCACGCGTTCAGCGCCTTCCTGGCGCAGGCGTTTTAGCGCCGTGCGCCCCATCTTGCCAGCGCCGATGACCACGATCGATTTCCCTTCGAGCGTGCCGAGACGAGCCTTTGCTGCGTCAACCGCGGCGGTCGCGACCGAGCTGGATTCCTCGCCGATGCGCGTCTGCGCGCGCGCCGTTTTTCCGGCGTTGAGCGCGTCGTGGAATAGCCGATGGAGGATTTTTCCGAGCGACTTGGCGTGCTGGGCTTGAACGTACGCATCCTTGACCTGACCGAGAATTTCGGCTTCGCCGATCAGCATCGAATCCAGGCCGGTCGAGACGCGGAAGAGATGATCGATCGCTTGTCGTCCAAGCAGCGTATACAGAAACGACTCGATGTCGTAACCGGTCGCGCCGTGGCGGAAGTTCGTGAGGAACGACTTAATCTGCGCGACGCCCGCTTCGTAGTCATCGAGCTCGGCATAAATTTCCAAACGCCCGCAGGTTTGCAGCATCGCGGCTTCGCGCACCGCCGGATAGTCGCGCAGCGCCACCAGCGCTTCGCCCATACGGGCGGCCGGAAACGCGTGCCGCTCGCGGACGTCGACCGGCGCGGTGTGATGCGAGAGCCCGACGCAGACGATCGGCACTACGCGCCGCCTTCGGCAAACAGGTCGAGGCTCAGACGATGGGTCAGAATGGACATTTCGCCGGCCAAGTCGATATTGCGCACGATCGCCGGCGCGCGCAGGTCCAGCGCGATCGGAGCAAAGTTCAAAATCGCACGAACGCCGAGATCGGCGAGACGCTCCGCGATCGACTGCGCGGCGTCGGCGGGAACGGCGATGACGCCGATGTTGCAGCCGGTCTCGCCCAGCACGCGACCGATGTCGGCGACGCTTCGGACGGCGATCCCCTGCCAGGTTTGACCGATCACCGCAGGCGACCGGTCGAAAATCGCGGTAACGCGAAAGCGAGCCTCGCGCGCGGTGATGAACGTTGCGAAAGCGTGACCGAGATACCCGAACCCAACGATCGCGATCCGCCAGTCATGTTCCAATCCTAGAACCCAGGCGAGCTGTTCGACAAGTGGATTGATCGCATACCCTTGGCCGCGGCGTCCCAGCGGCCCCAGAGCCGAGAGGTCTTTACGGATCTGGGTGCTTGCGATCGTGTGCCCGAGCAACGCCGCCAGGCCGCGCGACGTGATCGTCGTCTTTCCAGCCGCGCGCGCCGCGCGCAGGGCCCGGTGGTAGGCGTAAAAACGAGGAATCGAGACTTCCACCAGCGATGCCAACGGTGCGCTCGGTGCCGCCGGCTCGCCCGGAAGTCGCCGGAGGGCGGGATCGATCATCGCGCCGCCAGGATCGCGACGAACGCGGAGTCGGCCGCCGCCAGCGTCGCTTCGACGTTGCGCGTGGTGTGCGCCGTCGAAAGGAAGCCCGCTTCGAACTGCGAGGGCGCGAGGTAGATGCCGCGATCCAGCATGATCCCAAAGTATTTCGCGAACAGGTCCGTGTCCGACTTCAAGGCGCTCTCCAAATCGGTGACGGGCCCGGCGGTGAAGAACGTCGAGAACATCGATCCCGCGCTGGTGGAATAGTGAGCGATGCCGTGCTTGTTCATCACCTCGTGCAAGCCTTCGACGAGCAAGCGCGCGAGCACGTCGAGGCGATCGTAGAGCGTGGCATCGTCGCGCACGATCTTGAGCGTCGCAATGCCCGCGGCCATCGCCACCGGATTGCCCGAGAGCGTGCCGGCCTGATAAACCGGGCCTTCGGGTGAAAGGTAGGCCATCACGTCGGCCCGGCCGCCGAATGCGCCGACCGGCAAACCTCCGCCGATCACTTTGCCCAGCGTCGTTAAATCGGGGGAGACGTTTTCACGCTCCGCAGCGCCGCCGCGAGCCACCCGAAAACCGGTCATGACTTCGTCGAAGATCAACAGCGCGCCGTGTTCCGTACAGAGATCGCGAAGGGTCTGCAGGTAGCCTTCGCGCGGCAAGATCAGCCCCATGTTGCCGGGATAAGGCTCGACGATGACGGCGGCGATGGCGCCGGGATTCTTTTCGAAGGCTTGCGCGACGGCCGCCGGGTCGTTGAACGGCAGGACGATCGTGTCGTGCGCGGTTCCTTCGGTTACCCCGGGTGAGTTGGGAACGCCGTTGGTCAGCGCTCCCGAACCCGCCGCAATCAAGAAGGCATCGCCGTGACCGTGGTAGCAGCCGGCGAACTTGACGATCTTGGGCCGGTGCGTGAAGCCGCGCGCCAGCCGGACCGCGCTCATCGCCGCTTCCGTGCCGCTCGAAACGAAACGCAGGCGTTCGATCGACGGAACCATCGAGACGATCAGCTCGGCGAGCTCGCTTTCGGCTTCGGTCGGCGTTCCGAACGAGATGCCGCGCGCGGCGGCGGCGGCGATCGCTTTCACCACGGCGGGATGCGCGTGTCCGAGCAACAAGGGACCCCATGAGAGCACGTAGTCGATGTACTCGTGGTCGTCGAGGTCGTGCAGCATCGCACCCGCGCCGCTTTTCATGAACACGGGCGACAAGCCGACCGCTTTGAAGGCTCGGACGGGCGAGTTGACGCCGCCGGGAATCACCCGCTTCGCGCGGGCAAATGCGGCGATCGAACGCTCGAAACTCAATGGCTCATCCTCATGGCGCGGCGTAAATCTTCCGGCGTGTTGACGTTGACGAAATACGATTGCGAAACGGGAACGAAACGGGTCTTCGCTCTCTCGACGAGCGCGCGCATCGCGTCGTCGCCCCAGGCGATCGCCATCCGGCCCGCGCGCAACACGGCGGTCCGTGCGTAGAGTGCGGCCAGCGGCTCGATCCGGCCCCCGTGTTCGGGAACGACGGCTTCGTCGCCCGCTTGCCAAGCGGCGGCGAGCGCCTCGAGCAGCGTCCGGTCGGCGCGCGGTTCGTCGCCGGCGAGCGCGAAGACGCGGTCGTAACCGATCGCTTCGCACGCCGAGAGAAGGGCGCGCAGCGGGCCGCCTCCGGGCCAGCGGTCGGCGAGCGCCGGAGCGTCGAGCCGCGCGGCGATCTCCGGCGCGAACGATCCGCCGCCGGCGATATACACCGGCCAGGCGGTCGCGCGCGCGTTGCGATAGACCCGCAGCAGCATCGGTTCGCCGTCGATGCAACGCTCCAGTTTTCCCGGAAAGCGCGTCGCCGCGCCGCCGGCCAGGATGACGATCGCCGTGTCCCCGCCGCGCCCGCTCATGCGCCGCTCGCGGAGGCGCGCGCGCGAGCGGCGTACTCTTTGGCAAAATACGTGACGATGATGTCGGCGCCGGCGCGCACGAACGACGCAAGCACTTCATCGACCGCGCGGTCACCGTCGAGCCAACCGTTCGCGATCGCCGCCTTCAGCATCGCATACTCGCCGCTCACGTTGTATACGGCGATCGGCACGTCGAACGCGTCGCGCGCCGCGCGCACGACGTCGAGATACGGCAACCCCGGCTTAACCATGACGATGTCGGCGCCTTCCTCGATGTCGAGGGCGATTTCACGCAGCGCTTCGCGGACGTTGGGCGGATCCATCTGGTACGTGCGGCGATCGCCAAATTGCGGCGTACAGCCGGCCGCTTCGCGAAAGGGTCCGTAAAATGCCGACGCATATTTTGCGCTGTACGCCATGATCGCGACGCCGGTTCGATCGCGCGCGTCGAGGGCGGAACGGATTGCCTCGACCCTTCCGTCCATCATATCCGACGGAGCGACGACGTCGATGCCGGCATCGGCATAGGTTATTGCGGTGCGCGCCAGCAGCGCGACGGTGGCATCGTTGTCGACATCTCCGCGCGCGTC
>JBDTDR010000102.1:0-8888 GCA_039922955.1 Candidatus Tumulicola sp. | reverse complement strand
CGGCGCCGGCCTCGACGACGTAGTGCGCACCCGAATCTTCGTCACGAACATCGAGGAACAGTGGGAGCTCGTCGCGCGCGCGCATCTCGACGCGTTTTGCGACGTCCGCCCGGCCTGTTCGATGGTCGAGGTCTCGCGTTTGATCGGACCCGAGTTTCTGGTCGAGATCGAAGCCGACGCCTTCGTCGGCTAGCGCTTCTTGCGCTCGCTCCATTCAATCACGATCACGTAGAGTACCGGGACGATTGCGAGGTTCATCACCGTGGAGACGACCATGCCGCCCAGCACGGCCGTGCCGAGCGAGATGCGCGACTGCGCGCCGTCGCCGTGCGCGAATGCGAGCGGTAGAATGCCCAGAATGAACGCGATCGACGTCATCAATATCGGGCGCAGGCGTTCCGACGCAGCGTGCGTGACGGCCTCGATCGTACCCCGGCCTTGTTCCCGCAGCTGATCGGCAAACTCGACGATCAGAATGGCGTTCTTCGCCGCCAGGCCGATCAGCATGACGTAGCCGATCTGTGCGTAGATATCGCTCGAAGACTGCGGCACGAGCACCAAATGACCGGCCAATTTCGAGTGGACCATTATGCTGAGCAGTTCGCACAACCGGCGAATGTAGATGCCGCCGATTGCGCCGAGGAGCGCGAGCGGCACGGCCATCATGATGACCAGCGGCGTCGTTAGGCTTTCGTACTGCGCAACCAGGACGAGAAAGACGAACAGCAGGCCCATGGCAAAGACGACGATCGTTTGCGGGCCGCTTTGGACTTGCTGGCGCGCGATGCCGCTCCAGTCGTACTTCATGCCCTTGGGCAGATTCCTGGTCGCAATCTCGGCCATCGTGTTAAGCGCGTCTCCCGAGCTCGAACCCTGCCCGGGCGAGCCGTCAACTTCGTAGGCGTTGTACTCGTTGAACCGCATGATCGTCACGTTTGCGGTTTGCTTCGACACGTCGAGGAACTGGGAAACCGGCATCATGTTGCCGTTCGCGTTGGCAACGTACATGCGGGATAGGTCCTGCGGGACCGTGCGATATTTAGCGCCCGCCTGCACGAGCACGTTATACGAACGCGTCCCGTAATCGAAGAAGTTGACGAACGCGGCCCCGGTCGTGGCGTTGAGCGTGTTAAAAAAACTCGATGGCGATACGCCCAGCGCGAGTGCCTTCGAGCGATTAAATTTCGCCACCAGCGTCGGGCCCGTCAGCAGGGTCGGGATATAGACCTGAGACAGGCGCTTGTCGTCCTTCGCCTGTTTGAAAATCGCGCTGCCGACTCGGTCGAGGGCCGGTAGGCCGAGGTTGTTGACGTCTTCGATCTCGACGGCGAATCCGCCGGTCGATCCCAAACCCGGGATCGCCGGCGGGTTAGCAGGCAACGCCGTCATGCCCGGAATGTTCGCGAAATCCTGGTACAAGCCGTACTGCAGATTCAACGCGCTGTACGCCAAACCGTGCCGCTCGGAAAGCGGATGCAGCTGCACGAAGATCGTCGCCTGGTTCGCACTGCTGTTAGCAAAGCCGAAGCCGATGCCCGACGTCACCGCTTCGACCTGCGGCATCTTCATCATCATTTTTTCGAGTTTCGCAACCACGGCCGTCGTCTGATCTACCGACGCGCTCGAGGGCAGCGTCACGAGCACGTAGAGCAGGCTCTGATCTTCGGCCGGCAAGAACCCTTGGGGCGTGATCTTAAAGAGCAGCCCGAGCAGCAGAATTCCGCCAACGAAGATCGCGACCATGATCTTGCGGTGAGCGATCAGCTTGGGAACGCCGGCGGAGTACCAGCCCTTGAGCGCCTCCAGCCGGCGGTTGAACCACATCATGAACGGGTTCTTGCTCGGATCCTCGTTGTGAACCAGTTGGTAGGTCAACACCGGCGCCAGCGTCAACGCCGTGAACAGCGAAATGCCGATCGACGCCGCCATCGTTAAGGCGAACTGCTGATAGAGCAAGCCGGTCGTTCCGGGCAAAAACGCGACCGGGATGAAGACCGACATGAGGACGAGGGACGTCGCGATGACCGCACCCGTGATTTCCTTCATCGCGCGCGTTGTCGCTTCGAAAGGACCGATTTTGTCGTCGACGATGTGCCGGACGATATTCTCCAATACGACGATCGCGTCGTCTACCACGAGCCCCGTCGCGAGGGTCAACCCGAAAAGCGTGAGCGTGTTGATGGTAAAGCCCATCAGCTTCATGGCCGCAAACGTGCCGATGAGCGAAACCGGGATCGTGACGGCAGGAACGAGCGTACTGCGCCAATTCTGCAAGAAAATAAAGATGACGAGAACGACGAGCAGGATGGCGATCAAGAGCGTAACGACGACTTCTTTGATCGAGTCCTTGACGAAGTCGGACGTATCGAAGGCGATCGCGTAGTCGATGCCGCTCGGAAAGTACGGCTTGAGGCGTTCCATCGTCGTGCGAACGTTCTTTGAAATCTGCAGCGAGTTCGCGGTGGGCTCGCCCTCGATCGCGAGTACGACCGACGTTTGGCCGTTATACCGGCCCGCGGTTACGTAGTTCTGCGCCCCCAACTCGACGTGGGCGACGTCGCCGAGCCGGATGTATCCGCCGTTGGGCTGGGTCGCCACGACGATGCGTTCGAATTCCTTGGCGGACTGCAGACGCCCGTTGACCTTAATCGGAATCTGAAATGCCTGCGCGCCGGTAGTCGGCGCTTGACCGATGGCTCCGGGTGCCACATCGGCGTTTTGCTGCTGGATCGCCGCCAGGACGGCGTCGAGGGATATTCCGTTGGATTGAAGCTTGTGCGGATCGACCCAAATGCGCATGGCGTAAGTACGATCGCCCAGCACCTCGACGTGACCGACGCCCGGGACCCGCTTGAGTTCCTCGATCACGTTCAAGTCGGCGTAGTTGCTCACTCGGACGTCGCTCACCGACGAGCTGGTGGAGAGCATTGCGACGGCGATGGTAATGTTGCCCGAACTCTTTTGAACCGTGACGCCCTGCTGCTGCACCGCGGTGGGAAGCTGGGCGAGCGTGAGGTCCACGCCGTGCTGAACGTTGGTTTGATCGGTGGTCGGGTCGGTTCCCAGCGCAAACGTGCAGGCGATCGTCACGATCCCGTTCGAGCTGGAATAGGACTGCATGTACTGCAAGCCGTCGGAACCGTTGATGTTGATTTCCAAAGGGGTCGTGACGGAGCGCACGACCGCTTCGGCATCGGCGCCGGGAAAGCTGGCGGTCACCGTTACCGTGGGCGGCGAGATCTGCGGATATTGCGAGATCGGCAAGATCGGAACGCAGATCAAGCCCGCCAGAAGGACTACGAAACTCAGAACGCCGGCGAAGAGCGGACGTTTGAGAAAGGTTTCGATCAAGGACTCAAACCCCTGTCATATCGTTCTCGCCGCGCGAGGGCAGGACCACGTCTAGGAATATAGGTTCGAATCGCAGGCTCCTTCACGCCGGCTATCGCAAGCGCCACTCCGAGGCGTTCCAGGTCGGCAGAAACGCATTCGGCGCAAAGCCGCGCAGTCGCTCGCGATACGCGTACACGTAGTCGGCATTGAAAAGGTAGAGGATCGGAACCTGCTCGGCCACGATCGCGCCGATCCGGGCATAGAGCCGCTTGCGCGTATCGCGCTGCGTGGATGCCAGCGCGGCGCGTTCGAGCGCGTCCACCTGCCGGTCGCACCAACGCATATAGTTGGATGCGGCGCCGCACCCGAGCACCGTGGAGTCGTCTGGGTCGGCCCCCATCGTCCAGGGGACGTACGCCAGATCGAAGTCGCCGGACGCCAGCGCGCCGGTTCGCGGCATGAAGAGTTGCGCGTTGGCGATCGACTTAACGGTGACGTCCACGCCCCGCTCGCGGAGCGCCTGCTGGATGGCCGTCGCGACGCGCACGCCGGTGGTAGATTCGGGAAACTGCACGTAGAGCAGATCGAAAGGCTTCCCGCCCTTGCGGCGCAAGCCGTCCGAGCCGCGATGCCACCCGGCCGCATCGAACAGCGCGTCGGCCGCGTGCGGTTCGTACCGCGGCTCCCGCACCGATCGGTCGAACGCCCAGGAAAACTGCGGCTGAATCATGTTCGTGACCGGATAGAGCCCGAGCGTGATCTTTCGTGAGATAGCGTTGCGATCGATCGACATCGCAATGGCTCGGCGGACGCGCGCGTCGTCGAGCGGCGGTCGTTGCGTGTTGAGCGCGAGCCCGGCGACGACCGCCGTCGGCACTTTGACATACGCGATTCCGGGCTTTCCACGCAACACCGCGAGCTGCGCCGGCGCCACGAGATTCCAATCGAGCTGCCCGGATTGCAGCAGCAAGAGATTGGTCGACGGATCGGGTATCACGCGGACGTCGAGCCGCTCGACCGCGGGTTTTCCACGCCAGTATGCCGGATTAGCCGCGTACCGCAATCCTTCGCCGCGCCGCCACGAGACGAAATCGTAGGGGCCGTCGCCGACCGTCGGAGCCGCATTAAAGGGCGCCTGCGCGAGCGGTGCTTGGGTTCGCAGCACGTGCGACGGCAACACGAACTGCGGGGAGAAGCCGTATGAAAAGTACGTCAGAACTGCCGGAGCCCAAGCTTTAGTCAAATGAAAGACCACCGTCCGCGCGTCGCGAGCGTACGCGCGATCGATCAAATCGTAGCCGGCGTGCGAACGCACGGGGTTGCGTGGATCGAGGATTGCCCGCAGCGTAAAGAGCACGTCTTGGGACGTGACCGGCCGGCCGTCGCTCCACTTTACGCCGGGGCGCAAACGGTACACGATCGTTTTTCCGTCGGCCGAAAGACCGCCGTTCGCCCGGGTGGGAATCGTCTCCAGAAGAGCCGGAACGGGGATGCCGCGCGCATCCAGATCGATGAACGGCTCGAAAACGAGGCGGGCGAGCTGCTGCTCGACCGAAGCGGCATCGGGATGGAGCAGGAGGGGGTTGAGCGTCTGCGGGTCGGCCGCCACGTCGAAGCGAGCCGTTCCCGAGGGGGCGAAGGCCGCCTCGGACGCCCGTTGGCAGCCGGCCAGGAGTACGATGGCCACCAGGATGGTTAGCCGAGCATAACCCCTTGCGCCGAATAAATCGTTGGTGCTATAGTTTGAAGACCGAAGATTGTTCGGCAAATATTCCTCCTGGGCGAACATGGTAACGACAACCGAAGAACTCGACGAACTCGATCTCCAACTCTTGGACGCGTTGCAGCGCAACGCGCGGTCCACCTTTGCCGAACTCGGATCGATCGTCGGGCTCAAAGCGCCGGCGGTCCACGACCGCGTCAAGCGGCTCGAGCAGCGCGGGTTCATCCAGCGTTATTCGGCGCAGCTCGACGCGAAGCGTTTGGGCTTGCATCTAACCGCCTTCGTCAGCCTCTACACCGCGCCGGATTGCAACTACGACGAGTTTACGCGCTCGCTCGGTGACATGCCCGAGGTCTGCGAGGTGCACTCGGTGGCCGGCGAAGAGACCTTCGTATGCAAGGTCGTGACGGGCTCGACCAAACACCTCGACGACCTGCTGGCGCGTCTTAAGGGGATGCCGGGGATGGCTCGGACGCGAACGACCATCGTCCTCACGACGCCCTACGACCGCGGCGGCGTCACGGTGCAGTCGTGAACGCCGCCTTTCCGCGCCGCGCCCATCCGCTCGGCACGCATCGAGTCCTGGAACCAGCCGGCGCGATGCCGCAAAGCGCGTGGAAGCTCGACAACACGCCGGTGGCCCGCGAGAACGAGATTCTCTGCGAAGTGGAAACGCTCAACATCGATTCCGCTTCGTTCAAACAAATTGCCGACGAGTGCGGCGGCGACGCGCAACGGATCGGCGCGCACATTGCCGGCATCGTCGGCGAGCGCGGCAAGCAGCACAATCCGGTGACCGGCAGCGGTGGAATGTTCGTCGGACGGGTTCGCGACGTCGGCGAAGCGTTGCGCGAAAAAATCGATTTGAAACCGGGAGAG
The DNA here is from genome assembly GCA_039922955.1 of Candidatus Tumulicola sp. GTDB lineage: Bacteria > Vulcanimicrobiota > Vulcanimicrobiia > Vulcanimicrobiales > Vulcanimicrobiaceae > Tumulicola. The sequence continues at coordinate 2,953 of JBDTDR010000102.1, read as the reverse complement.
CGCATCGCGTCGCTGGTTTCGCTGACCCTGACGCCGTTGCGCATCGACGCGGTCACTCGCGTCGACGCCGCGACGGGTCGGGTGTGGATTCGCGGCCAAGCGATTCTTTTCGAGAGCGCCCTGTGGGCGCGGCTTCCCGCCGATATCGAGGACGGCGTTTCGCTGGCCGTTTTCGACGTGGCCGGCGCGCCGGCGCAGGTCGCGCGCCTATGTTCGCCCGGCCAGACCGTCGCGGTCGTCGGCGCCGACGGCAAGAGCGGGCTGCTTTCTTGCGCCCAAGCCCGGGCCCGGGTGGGGCCCAGCGGTCGCGTCGTCGGCATCGTGCCCGACGCTTCGACCCCGGCAGCGCGACTGCTGTCGCGTCTGGGATTGGTGGACGCACTGATCTCCGCCGACGCGCGCGACGCGCTCGACGTCAGCGAAAAACTCGCCGCCGTGGCTCCCGGCCTCGCCGACATCGTGATCAACTGCGTGAACGTCCCCAATACCGAGCTGGGGTCGATCCTGTGCGCCAAGCAAGGCGGCGTCGTCTATTTCTTTTCGATGTCGACGTCGTTTACCGCGGCGGCTCTCGGCGCCGAAGGCGTTGGGCGAGACGTCACGATGATCGTCGGCAACGGCTATACCAAAGGTCACGCCGATACCGCCCTCCAGACGCTGCGCGACAACCCCGAAGTGCACGCCTATTTTAACGAAAAATACGCTAAGAGCTGACTACGCAAGGAAAAGAGCGATGAACGATACGGCCATCCGGCACCTGAAGCCCCCCGCGCCGGCGGAACAATTCGAGTACAAGAACCTCAAACAAGGGGAGTTCTGGCGTCACATCCCGGCATATAAGGACGTCGACGAGACGACGTTCCTCGATCACCTTTGGCAGCAGAAGAACGCCGTGAAGACCGCCGCCGAACTGCTCTCCACCATCAAGGACGTTTGCTCGCCGGAATTCTTTGCCGACGCCGCCGACGGGTTCGGTCAGGCCCCGATGGCCGTGCGGGTTTCGCCGTATGCGATCTCGCTGATCGACTGGAACGATCCGGTCGGCGATCCGATCCGGCGTCAGTTCGTACCGCTCGCGTCGGCACTGTTGCCCGACCATCCGCGCTTGACGATGGATTCGCTCCACGAACAAGCCGACTCGCCGGTTCCCGGTTTGGTGCACCGTTACGTCGACAAGGCGCTCTTTCTTCCGCTCAACACCTGCCCCGTATACTGCCGCTTCTGTACGCGCAGTTACGCGATCGGTCCGGATACGGAACACGTCGATAAAATCGCGCTTGCGAAATCGCCCAAACAGTGGGAAGAAGCGTTTAACTACGTCGCCGAACGGCCCGAACTCGAAGACATCGTCATCTCCGGTGGCGACACCTACCAACTCCCACCCCGGAACATCGAGTTAATCGGCAACGCGCTGCTCGACATCCCGCACGTGCGGCGCATGCGATTCGCTACCAAAGGCCCGGCGATCATGCCGATGAAAATCATTACGCACGTCGAGTGGCTCGACGCGATTACCGCGATCGTCGAGCGCGGCCGAAAGATGGGTAAGGAAGTCGTGATTCACACCCACTTCAACGCGCCCGAAGAAATCACGTGGATCACCGAGAAGGCGATGCGCGTCCTGTTCGAACGCGGCATCTTCACGCGTAACCAATCGGTCTTGATTCGCGGCGTGAACGATACCCGCGAGCGGATGCAGCTGCTCGTGAAGCGTCTTGGATACCTCAACGTGCACGCCTACTACGTGTACATGCACGACATGGTCAAAGGCGTCGAGGAGCTACGCACGACGATCCACACCGCGACCGATACCGAAAAATTCGTCCGCGGCAGCACCGCCGGCTTCAACACGCCGACGTTCGTCTGCGACGCCCCCGGCGGCGGCGGCAAACGCGACGTGCATTCCTACGAGTACTACGATCGCGTCAACGGCATCGCCGTGTACGCGGCGCCGAGCGTAAAGCCTGGCAAAGCGTTCGTCTACTTCGACCCGGTCGATAAGCTCTCGGCCGACGCCCAGGCGCGCTGGGCCGTGCGCGAGATTCAAGATCAAATGATTCACGAGGCCGTGCGTAAAGCCGGCGTTGGCGACGAGCAGCTCGTTCTAGCGTAACAGGCTGGGAGTTTGAGGAAACTCCTAGGCCGTCAAGGACTGCGGCGTGCGACCGCACGCATCGGGACCGGCCCCGCGGGGCGAAGCGTAACCAGCGGCGACGCGCGAACCTCGACGCCCGGTTCGAGCGCGAACGAAAACCGGCGCGCGACCGCGCGCAGGACGATCGTCGCTTCGATCGCGGCGAACTCGTGGCCGATGCAGCGCCGCGCACCCGCGCCGAAGGGTAAGTAGGCAAATGGCGCGGGCTCGGCAAGCCAGCGATCGGGATCGAAGCGCTCCGGGTCGGGAAACGACTGCGCCCGCCGGTGCAGCAGCAGCGGGGAAATCAGTACCGTCGTAGCGGCCGGCACGACCGTGCCGCCGACGAGCGTAACCTCGCGCAGCGATTCCCTTCCGATGACCCAAGCAGGCGGATACAGGCGTAGACTTTCGCGCACGACCCGGTCGATGAAATCGGCGTCGTCATTCGCCGCCGCGACGCCCATGCGCGCGTCGATTTCCGGATGGCGTGCCAGCAGGTACCACGTCCAGACGAGCAGATTTGCCGTCGTTTCGTGTCCGGCCATGAAGAGCGTCATGACTTCGTCGCGAATCTGCGCGTCCGACGGCCGATACCCGGTTTCCGCGTCGCGCGCGCCGAGCAGCATCGACAGCGCGTCGCCGCTGTCGTCCCCCCCGACCGCCCGGCGTCGCGCGACCAGCGCGTAGATGATGTCGTCGAGCGTTTTCTTGGCCCGGTCGAAACGGCGCGTCGCGGGCAACGGAAGGCGCCGCCGCACTTGGCCAAACGGCAGCAGCACGTAGGGAAATTCTTCCATCATCAGCCCCAGCGCGGCG
>JBDTDR010000101.1:0-3460 GCA_039922955.1 Candidatus Tumulicola sp. | reverse complement strand
TGCCGCCCGGCTGCGCGTAGACATTGAGAAGGACGGCATCCTTGCCGCCGGCGGAAACGATAGACGTCTTCGGCTCTAGCGCGTCGTGAACGACGGCTACGGCTCCGACCGTAATCGGGGTTCCGGCGCGATTGTCGATAACGATATTCGCAATGTCTGCCGGCGTCTTCGGCGCGCCGCTCACGAGCACGATCTGCCGTTGGTCGAAGGCGTTGAAGTGCCCGACAGCCGTGACCTGGTTGTTCGAGGCGATCGCACGTGCAATCGCGTCGAGCGGGATCTTCAAGGCAGCCGCCGCGCGGGGATCGACCGATACCCAATACTCCTTGAGGCGGCCGCCAACCGTACGGACCTGGGCGATGCCCGGAAGACCGGTGAGAAGCGGACGCAGCTGGTACTCGCTGATGTTGCGCGTTTCGGTCAAATCCTTGCCCGGAACGTCCACGATGTACCCAAGGACCGGAAAAATATTCGGGTTGACGATCTGCGCGACAACATCAGTCCCTGGCGGAAGCGCGGCGTTCGTCTGCGAAAGCGCCGCGTTGGTGCGCTGCAGGTCGAGGTTGACGTCGATGGCCGGATCGAACGTGATCGAGACTTGGGATGACCCTTGGGCGGAGCTCGCCTGGACGAGCTGCGAGCCGATGACGGTGGAGACTGCTTGCTCGATCGGCCGGGTGATGTTCTGTTGCACCTGCGAAGGCGTCATCTCGCCGTTTTGCGCGACGATCACGACGCGCGCAAAGGCCACCTTGGGATAGATCGACATCGGAAGCGAGCCAACGGAAGCCAGTCCGAGGACGACGAGCACGCTAAGCGTGAAGAGGATGCCGCGAGCGTGCTGCATCGCGAAGTTTGCGAATCTCATCAGGTATCGGGAAGATACTATAGCCTGTAGTAGTATGTCAACCGGCTCGGGGGTTGCGGCCTACGACGCTCTGTCGTATCCTAGCACGGCATGAGCCGTAAACTCTCATTCTGGAATCCCCATCCCCTCGGGCCGCTCCAGGCGGCCGTTATGGAAGCGCTCTGGGTCCACGGCCCGCTCTCGGCAGTGGAGTTGCAGGAGCGGCTAACCGAGCAACAAGACTGGGCCTACACGACGATCCATACGGAACTCTCGCGGCTCCTGAAAAAGGGCTTGGTCGCGAAGCGCGGTCAGAATCGCGAGACGCGCTATGCGACCCCCATGACCCGCGATGAGTATTTGCGGGCAACCGTCCGCCACACGCTCTCAGATCTCATCGGCGCCCACGGCGCTGCCGCAATTCACGGCTTTGTCGAACTCGTCGAGGACAACGAAGCTGCGATTGAGGAGCTTCGGCGTGCCGTGCGCAAGCGCCCGAAGCGTTAGCGCATGCGAGCGGCGCGCGTCCTCTGGCTCGTGATTTTTCTGATTCCGCTCGGCGTCCTCGCCGACAGATTCTGCTACTTCAACTTCATCGACCCGCTTTATCACGGGTTGATGTGGTTGCACGAGCAGTTGCCGATCCTGTTTATTGTTCTCGCGTCAATCGCGGCGGGAGCGGCGATCGTTCGCTACGTCCGGACACAAGGGCAGCTCCGTGCGCTCGAGGCACTGCGCTCCACGCCGCCTACGGCGCTACGGAAGGCATTCGAGAACGCGGCCGCCGGTCGCGACGAAATAGATCTTGTCTACGTCGATGTGGCCACGGCGTTTTGCTTTACTGTTTTCGGCGCGCGCGTCGTGATCTCTCGCGGATTTGTCGACCTCCTGGATAGGGACGAGTTGCGGCTGGTTGCCGAGCATGAGGCCTTACATATCCGGCGTGGCGATCCGCTGCGCGCATTGCTCTGGCATCTGCTCTTCGCCGCCCTTATTGTTCCGGGGTTTGAGCAACTCGAAGATGCGCTCTATGCACGTCGCGAGCGCGATGTAGACCGCTTCGCCCGCCACGTCGACCCGCCGGTCTATGACCGGCTCGTCCAGCGGGTTGGGCGAGCGATTTGCGGCGGCACACCAGGGGCGGCATTCCGTTCGTTGGCGCCGCAAGATCGCGCGAGCACCGTGCGCATGCTCGCGCCGGCGATGATTCCGATAGCCTTACTCGCGTTGTTGATGGTGAGTCACGTCCTCTTCGTGGAAAACTTGCCCTATCTGACGGCGCAGCACTGTTAGGACAACGTGGCACCATGAATCGCCAGAAATGGATCCGAGTCACGGCCTCCGCGGGCGCAAACCGCTCTCCTGCCGGCCTGTGCAACACATGACACGCAAGCCAACGCCCCCCGGTCCAAAGCCCCCGGCAACGGACGTCACCGAGATCGTTCAAACGCGGTGGGAAGTTCGACCGGGACTGGTCCTTCCGATTCGTACCATCGGAGGGAGCGTTCCCGGCAAGACCCTGCGGTATCGCGCGGGCCAAACCGTAGCGATCCGCGTCGTCAACCATTCGGGCGAGCGGCAAGCGATTCACTGGCATGGCCTCATCGAGCCCGGCAGCGTCGATGGGACGCCGGAACTGGGCACACGCCGCCTGTGGAACCGAGCTTCCGTCGAGCCGGGCACAGAATTGCTCTGCGACAAAATGCTGTTCAGTTCATTACGAAGGGTCCCGCTATTCCACATCGATGATTTGGGTCAGCCCCCCGCCGCCTTTTTCTTCGATCCCGTCATTGGTGAGATGGTGGTTGATGTGGCAATGCAACAACCACTTTCCGCGTTCACGTGCCGGCCAAATGACATCGTACCGTTCGCCCGGCGCAACCAGGATCGTATCCTTCCAATACCGTTGCGAGGGCGGTAACGTGTTGCCGTCCTGCGCCACGACTTGGAACGGACCGCCATGAACGTGCATGGGGTGCACGAAATTACTGCTAGTACCGATGAAGCGAATGAGCAGCCGTTGCCCTAATTTAACATGCACGACCGGCGTCGACGGATACGCCTTTCCGTTAATCGTGAAATAGTTCGGCATGCTGCCCTCCATCGGCATCGAAGGGAAGGTCTTACCGTTGCGCTCTAACCACTCTCCGAGCTGAACGTCTATTTCCCGGTCATATCCAAAATCCGGCCTCTTGGCTGGCTCAACTATCAGTGCGCCGTACAACCCAAGGTCTTGTTGCCGATCCGGATTATCATGTGAGTGATAAAAATACGTGCCGCTCTGCTTGACCGTGAACTCGTAGGTGAAATCGCCGCCCGGTGGAATCGGCTTTTGGGTGATATCCGCCGGACCGTCCATGGCGTTCGGAACGATCAGCCCGTGCCAATGGATCGTCGTGGATTCTGGCAACCCATTATGAACGACGATTCGCACACGGTCGCCCTGACGAATGCGAATCTGCGGCCCCGGAACTTGACCGTTATACGCGTAAGCCAGGACGGATACGTTTGGTAGAATCCACCACTTCGTGATGCCGGTAGTAAGGTGGAACGTCTTGACTCCGCCCTGACGTTGTGGGAGTTGAACTTGGTCCCCCACGGTGGTCGGTTGCG
>JBDTDR010000100.1:0-40018 GCA_039922955.1 Candidatus Tumulicola sp. | reverse complement strand
GCCGGTGCCGGCGTGAAGTGAGATCCGGACGTTTACATTCCGCTTGGAGATCTCAGTGCAATTTTTTATGTCGCTTCTACTGGTGGTCTTCACCGTGGCCGCGTCGGGGCCCCGCGAGAAGGAGTCTCCTTCGCCGGAGCCGGCGGCGACGCGCGCGCCCTTCTCGGCGCACCTCTTATCACCGCGGGCGATTCGGCGCGCGCGCTTGCTCATCCAAATGCGGTTGCTGCAGCTACGCGACGAACGGCTTGAGTGCGTGCGCGAAGCCATCTTGCGGCGTCTGCCGCCCGACTTGCGTCCGACAGGCTCGCCCGCTCCGTTCGTGAAACAATCCGACGCCGCGCGGGCTAAGAACTCTCGTGGCGCGCCTCAATTGGAAAGCGAGGATTGTGGATGGGTCTCGACACTGGGGGGACGCCAAAAGCCAACGGGCTAAAGACGGCGCTCGATACGATCGTCGCTCCCAAGGAAGCGTTCGAACAACTGCGCGCGGCGCCGACTTGGGGCTGGGCCCTGCTCCTCACGATCGTGCTGTACGCCGCCGCCAGCTACCTGATGACCCCGGCGTTGCTGCACGCGACGGCGGCGGATTGGCCGCGTCAGATCGCCGCGAGCCCGCAGCTGGCGCAACTCTCTCCCGAACAGCAGCAAGGTTATCTCACGTTCAGCCTGCGGATCGTGCGGTGGGTGTGGCTCTTCGCGCCGATTATCGCCCTGGTCGTCATGCTGGTTCAAGCGGTCGTCATGCTGGTATTCAAGGCGCTCGGCAAGGGCGACGCACCGTTTCGGTCGCTGTGGGCGGCGGCAGCCAACATTGCGCTGCCCGTGCTCGCTCTCAACGCGCTGATCACCGCCGTGATCGTCATGGTGCGGGGTGCCGACAGCTTTAACTCTCCGGCGGAAATTCAGACCGCGCTGCCATCGCTCGCGCTAATCGTCCCCGCCTCGGCCATAAAACTGCACGCATTTCTCGCAGCCTTCAATCCATTCACGCTCTGGGGCTGCGGTTTAACGGTCGCGGCAATGGCCGTCGTGGCGAAAGTACCTCGCGCCTGGGCGTGGACCGCCGGCATCGTCGAGCTGCTCCTCTCGGCCGGTCTCATTGCGTTAACGGCTCGCTAGCGCCGATGCATCGCTGGATAACCGCAACGGCATTGCTTTCGATCGTCGGCGCGGCTCCGGCCGTAGCGGTAGCGGCGACGGCGTCGCCTATGAATCTGCCCGACGCCGTTTCGTACGCTCTCGATCATAGCTCGACGGTCGCATTGCAGCGCGCCTCGGTCGCGCAGGCCCAGCACGCGCTCGCCCTCCAGCGCGGGGTCGCCTATCCGACCGTCAACGGCACCCTTCAGAGCATCCTCGCAAAGAGCGCGAACTTCGAAGGCGGGTTCGCGGTCATCGGCGCGGCCCAGCAGAACGTCGTCAGCCAGAATACGGCCCAAGTCGGCGTAGCCAACTGGAATCTGACGACGGGTGGTTTTGCATTCCTGGCGCTGGCAGCTTCGCGAGCCCAGGAAGAACAAGCGGCCAATACGCTGGCGAATACCGAAGATCAGATCGCGACCAGCGTAACGAACTCGTTCTACGCGATCGTTCAACGGCAGGCGATCGTCGCAGTCGACCTGCTCACGCTGAAGTATCAAAACGATCTGGTCGACGTCGCGAAGGTCAAGGAAAGGGCCGGCGTCGCGGCCGGCGTCGACGTCCTGCAGGCGAAGACGTCCGCCGCTAAGAGCCAGTCCACCCTGGTCGCTGACCGAGCGTCGGTTCAAGATGCCGGCGAATCGCTCGCCCAGCAGATCGGCGCTCCGATCCTCACGCCTTTCGCCACCCCGGCGCTGGTGCCCGAGCCGCCGATGCCGCAGGGCCGAGTCGACTCGCTGGTGACGATTGCCGACGTCAACCGGCCCGACGTAGCGGCCGCCCGCGAGTCCGTCGTAGCCGCCCGGCTAACGCGCAAAGGTTGGAACGTCGAGCTTTATCCGCAGATTGCAATTTCTGCCGGCATCGGCAACCAGTTCTCGCCGACCAGCGCGGTCGCATTGCAATCCCAGCTCGACCAAGGCTGCCTGATGAGCAAACCGCCGATACCGCTCTCGCTCTGTCCGAACGCTCCGCGCGGATCCCTCGGCTTTTGGTCGCTGCAGGCCGTTTCGACGTTCACCTTCCCGCTCGTGGACTACAACGCCCGTCACAGCGAACGCGTCAACGACGACGCAGCGCTCGCTTCGGCGGAGAGCGCCTTGGCCCAAACCCGCCTGCAGAGCGAGCTGGACGTTCGGCAGAGTTACCGCGCGGCGCAAACGGCGCTCGCGCAAGTCACGTGGGCCAAGCAGGAAGCGCTTTTCGGCGTCGAGTCGGCGCGCATCGCGCAGCTGCAATACAAAGCCGGCGTAAAAACGATCTACGACGTGCTGCAGGCCCAGCAGGCCGCCCAGCAAGCCGTAAACGATGCGATTGCGGCGCGGGTGAACTACGTGGACGCCGTCGTGAAGCTGCGCGTCTCCCTCGGCACCTACGATGCCCGCACCGCCGTCGCCGACCTGAGGTAAGAATGAAGCGAACTCGAAACCTGATAGTCCTCGCAATCGGTTTGATAGCTATCGTAGCCATCGCGATCTTTGCATCGCATCGGGGGGGCGGCGACGTGCTGGCCGTCAAGACGCAACGCATCGTCCGCGTGCCGTTTACCGTCAAACTTCCCGAAAACGGCATCGTGATGCGTCCGCGCGCCGCGACCGTCCCCACTCTCGTCGCCGGGAATATCGCGCGCATGGACGTCAAAGCGGGCGACCGGGTGAGCGCGGGGCAACTGCTGGCGACCATCGACAATCCGACCCTCGCCTATAACGCCGCCGGTTCGCAAGCCGACTACAGCTCGGCCGCGGCAAACGTTTCGGCGGCGCAGGTGCAGGAGCAAAACGCCCGAGTCGGCTACCAGGCGACCGTCGACACCAATAAATCGGCTCTTGACGAAGCGCAGCGGGTCTACGACGCCGACCTCTCGCTGTTTAACAACAAGGCGATTCCGCGCAACCAACTCGATCAAGACAAAGCCAAGCTCGATCAGGCTCGGGTCGCCTACAATCAAGCGCTCGAGCAGGCGAAACTTGGAGCGGTTTCCGGCTTCAACGGCAACAGCGTTCAATTTGCCATCGCGTCCGCGCGCAAGGCGGGAATTCTCAACTCCCAGAATCAGCAGCAGCTGGCTTTCACGCGGATCACCGCGCCTTTCGACGGCACGATCCAAACCGTCGCGACCCAAGCCAACGACGCGTTGCGCGCGCTGCAGACCGGCGACGCCGTGACCGCGGGTCAAGCGCTCTTTACGATCGCCGGCGGCGGCGCGTACATCGTCAAGGCCCAGGTCGACGAACAGGACGTCATCGGCGTCAGGCTCGGGCAACGCGCCAACGTCAGCGGCCAAGACTTCCCCGGAAAGACGATCCCCGGCCACGTCGCCTCAATCGCGCCCGTCGCGACTAAATCCACCGACGCTACGAGTACGGCCAAACAAGTCCTGACGACGATCGCCCTCGATTCGTCGCCGGCTTTCCTCAAAGACGGAATGACCGCCGACGTCGATATTCTCACCACCTACGTCGCGAACGCCGTGGTGGTTCCAAACGATGCCGTCGTCAAGGAAGGCTCGCGGTCTTACGTGTACGTCATCGAGAAGGGCGTCGCGCGCAAGCGGCCGATTCGCGTAGGAAAGGTTGCCGATACGCAGACGTGGGTCACCTCCGGCTTAGCTCCGGGGGACGTAATCGTTGCCGCCAAAGTGCTCGGGCTCACCGACGGCAAGCGGGTTAAGCCGCTGCCCTCGCCGTCGCCATCGCCTTCGAGCACGTGACCACTCTACTTTCCTATCTCGAGGAGGCGATCGCGGCGCTGTGGCGCAACCGCGTCCGCTCGGCTCTGACGATGCTGGGCATGATCATCGGAAGCTCGTCGATCATCGCGGTTTTCGGAATCAGCCGCGCCGCAACCAGCGGCATCACCGGCACGTTTGCCTCATTCGGCAGCTTGCCGGTCTTCGTCAACGTCGACACCTCGCAAGACTTTCCCGCCCGCGCGGCCATCCATTACCGCGACGCGGCGGTCGTCGCCGCGGTGCTCGGAGACCGCGCGGCCTACGTGGAGCCGTCCTGGCAGCGCACGTACGCGGTGGCCTTCGGAAAGGCGCACGATTACGAATCGGTCGTAACCGACGGCGGCTATCACAACGACTCGCTGGTCATGTCGGAAGGGCGCAAGTTCACGAGCGACGACGTCGCCGCCGGCGCGCGCGTCTGCCTCATGACGTCGGATCTCGCGAGGAAATACTTCGGCGCCGCAGCCGTCGTCGGGAATTTCCTGCGCGTGAACGGCGAACGCTGCCAGGTCATCGGGGTCTACGCCGACATCAAAGGGTCATTTCTCAACTCGGTGATCAGCAACACGGCCGTTACGCTGCCGTACACGACGTTTTACAACGATTTTGCGCCCGGCGACGTGGACTTTCTCATCGTTTATCCCGCCGACCAGACCCGCGCCGACGCGACCGGCCAAGCCGCGATCGCCGCACTGCAGCACATTCACGGCAGCCGCGCCAAGTATCAAATGCAGAACGGCGCGGGGTTCATCTCCGGGTTCAACGGCGTGCTCAACGTCATCGCCGCCGGCCTCTCGGCGATCGGCGGCGTGGCGCTCGTCGTCGCGGGCATCGGCATCATGAACATCATGCTCGTCTCGGTGACCGAGCGAACGCGCGAGATCGGCATCCGCAAAGCGATCGGCGCCAATCGCGGCAACATTGCCCTGCAGTTCCTCATGGAATCGATCGTGCTGTCGTTGGTCGGCGGCGGCATCGGCATGGGGCTCGGACTGGTCGCGACCGTCGGCGCGGCGTCGCTGCTGAGCAAACAACTCGGCGAGTTGCTGATACCGTATCTGCTCATCGTCTGCGTCGCGCTAGGCTTTTCCATCGCCGTCGGCATGATCTTCGGCACGTATCCCGCGATACGAGCCGCCACCCTCGACCCGATCGAGGCTTTGCGATCGTGATCTACATCCAGGAAGCGTTTAGCGTTTTGCTCGCCAATAAAATCCGTTCGCTGCTCACCATCATGGGATTGATCATCGGCGTCGGAGCCGTCATCGCCATTCAGGTTCTCGGCACGAGCATGGCGGGCGCGATCGACGGCCTGCTCGGCGGGATGTCGGATAATTCGTTTATCATCTTTCCGAATCCGCAGCAGCGCGACGTCACGCAAGCAACCTTCAAGCTCAGCGACATGCAGGCGATCCGCATTGCGGTGCCCGGCATCGTCGACGCCGTGCCGGTCGCCGGGATCAACGATCTCATACGCAACGGCCACAGCCAGGGGCGCTATCGCATCTCGCCCGAGAGCGCGATCCCGTTCAACTCCCTTCCGCTGGCGTACGGGCGCCGGATCGACCAGAACGACGTCGACGCCGGGGCGAACGTTACCGTGCTCCAGCACGACGCCTACGTAAAACTCTTCCCGGACGGCGGCGACCCTACCGGACAAAGCGTTTACGCCGGCCCGAATCGCTTTCTCGTCGTCGGCGTGCTGGCTCCGCCCAAGCAAGGCTTTCTCAACGTGAACTTCTCGGGTCAGGTCGGCATTCCGTGGACTACGTACGTTAACCGATATCTCCGCGGCAGCACGCTCTTCGCCGCGCGTTTCGTCACCCGCGATCCGGCAACGATTTCGGCCGCCGAAGCCGCGGTGATGACTCAAATGCGGAGCATGCGCGGAAAGCCCGAACTGCAGTATCAGAGTTTTGACAAATCGCAGTTCACTCAAGGCATCAACGGCGTGTTCAACGCCATTACGCTGGTCGTCGCCCTCATCGGGGCCATTTCGCTGCTCGTGGCCGGCATCGGCATCATGAACATCATGCTCGTATCGGTCGCCGAGCGCACGCGCGAAATCGGCGTGCGCAAAGCCATCGGCGCGCGCCGGACGCAAGTGCTCGCGCAGTTTTTCATCGAAGCGCTGATGCTCTGCGGGTCCGGCTGCGCGATCGGCTGGGCGATCGGGATGGGACTCGGCGCGCTCGTCAATCGGTTCGCGATCGTCAAGCTCGCGGGCACGGTGCCGCCGCTGCCGTGGCTCGAAACGATCGTCATCGCCAGCGCGTTCGCGATCGTCGTGACGCTGGCGTTCGGCACCTATCCGGCATTTCGCGCCGCCAGCCTAGACCCGATCGAGGCCCTTCGGTATGAATGACGCGCCGCTAGCGATCGACCTCCGCGACATTCACAAAACGTACGAAAACGGCCCGTTGAAGGTCCCCGTGCTGCACGGCATCAGCTTCGTCGTCGCGCAAGGCGAATACGTTGCGATCATGGGGCCGTCGGGTTCGGGCAAGTCGACGCTGATGAATTTAATCGGTTGCCTCGACCGGCCTACCAGCGGGACCTACGTCCTCGACGGGGTCGACGTTTCGAAGCTCGACGATAACGCGCTGGCCGAGATCCGGCTACGCAAGCTCGGCTTCGTCTTTCAAGGATTCAACCTGCTGGCGCGCACCGATGCGCTCAAAAACGTTGCGCTTCCGCTGTTCTACGCCGGCGTCAGCGCAAAGCGCCGCATGCAGCGGGCGCAGCACGCCCTCGACGACGTCGGCGTCGGCGACCGCGGACGCCACGCGCCGAGCCAGCTTTCGGGCGGACAGCAGCAGCGCGTCGCGATCGCGCGCGCCCTGATCAACGATCCGGCCGTCCTGCTGGCCGACGAACCGACCGGGAACCTCGACTCGCGGACGAGCGACGACATCATGGAACTCTTCAGCAAGCTCCACGAGAGCGGGCGTACGATCATGATGGTGACCCACGACGAAAACATCGCCAAACACGCGCACCGGGTAATCCGGCTGCTCGACGGGCTGGTCGTCTCCGACGCCCCCGGACGGGCCGGAGCCGCGTCTTAGGAGCCGCCCGACGAGCTCCGGGCAAAGTGTCTGGCCACAAACTGTGACTTTTTGACGTTACTCGGGTAGGTAGGCTCAGATCACTCGACAGACTTATGGCTTTGGAGAATGGTGAACAAACGCTTCCTTCCCACCCTCATTGTCGGTCTCGTAGGAGCCGTTGCCGGTAGCTTCCTGATGATGCTCTACGCGAGCTCGCACTTCGGAGGGGCGGCCGGACCCGACCGCACGCCCCCAGCCGTCGCGGCGGTCCCGCTCAACGGGGTCAGCGATCAGGACCGGATCGTCAGCGCCGTCAAGCGCACGAAATCCTCCGTGGTCGCGATCGTCGAAGACATCAACGGCCAGCAGTACGTTCCGGCCGACCCGTTCTTTCAGCAGTTCTTCGGACAGCAGGCTCCCGGCATGGTTCGGCCCTACCATGGCCAGGCGTCGGGCTCGGGCTTCGTGATCGACACCGACGGTGACATCGTCACCAACGCCCACGTGATCCAACCGCAGCAGGGCGCCCAGATCACGAAGCTGACGGTCGTCTTTGCCAACGGCGAGCACGTCCCCGCCCACGTGGTTGCCGCCAACGTGGGCGCCGATACGGCGCTAATCAAGGTCGACAACTACAAAAAGCTTCCGCCCCCGCTGCAGCTGGCCGATTCGAGCAAGTTGGAGCAAGGGCAATGGGCGATCGCGATCGGCGAGCCGCTCGAACTTCAGCAGACGGTGACCGTCGGCGTCGTTTCGGCTTTCGACCGCTCCGAGCCGATCCCCACGGAAAACGGCAACGTCATCGATTTCAAGGGTCTTCTCCAGACCTCGGCGCCGATCAACCCGGGCAACTCCGGCGGCCCCCTGATCGACATCGACGGACAGGTCATCGGCATCAACCAATCGACCGTTAAATCTGCGTACGCGCAAGGCATCGGCTTTGCGATACCTTCCAATACGGTGAAAACGGTCGTCGCCGATCTGCTCAAGCACCCCGGCATCCACCAGGGCACCGATACCGGCTTCCTCGGTATCTATATGGCCGATCTCACCAGCGGCGTGCGCAATCAGATCGGCTACACCGGTCAAGGCGGCGTCGCTGTGTCGCAGGTCTTTTCGGGATCGCCCGCCGATCGGGCCGGCATCCAGCCCGGCGACGTCATCTTTCAAGTCGACGGCAAGTCCTTCGACGCGCTCAAGCCGTTCCACGACTACATTAGCTCGAAGAAACCCGGCGACACGATCCGCGTGAACGTTTGGTCGCAAGGCATGAAAAAAATGGTCGCGATCAAGCTGGGCGAAACGCCGGCGGCCCAGCCGATGTCGCAGCAACAGCAGCCGCAGCAACAGCAGCCGCAGCAAGAACAGCCGCAGCAAGAACAGCAGCAGCCCTAACAAACCGGCTAAAGCCGACCGAGTTTGGGCCCGAATCCGGCTCGCGCCGCACCCGCGCGGGCCGGATTTTTACCGGCCGGGCGGCTGCCAGGGACGCCCTGCAACCCGGTTACGCGACCGCGGGTCGTAAAGATTGGAAACATACAGACCGCCCATCGGGTATGATGGTGCGGAAACAATCGGTCCGGGCGTCCGTAAGCGGCAAGGCACCCGGACGACCACCGCTCGACCACTTCGTATGGAGGCTTTCGCATCACACCTCGGTGCGCGCGCTCCATCCATCGGTTCGGCAGGTGGCCGTTCGGTTCGCTGGTCCAGGCGATCCGGATACTTTAAAACATCGAGGTAGAATTTTATGGCTAAAGTGGTCGGCATCGACCTAGGCACGACCAACTCGGTCGTCGCCGTGATGGAGGGCCAGCAGCCCGTCGTCATTCCTAATGCGGAAGGCTCGCGCACGACGCCGTCGGTGGTGGCGTTCACCAAGACCGGCGAACGTCTGGTCGGGCAACTGGCGAAGCGCCAAGCGATTACCAATCCGGAGCGAACGATCAGTTCGATCAAGCGTCACATGGGCGAAGGCGACTATCGCGTGAAGATCGACGGCAAGGATTACACGCCGCAAGAGATCTCCGCAATGATTCTGCAAAAGCTCGTGAACGACGCGAGTAACTATCTCGGCGAGCGCGTGACCAAAGCGGTCATTACGGTGCCCGCCTATTTCAACGACGCCCAGCGCCAAGCGACCAAGGACGCGGGGAAGATCGCCGGCCTCGATGTGCTGCGCATTATCAACGAGCCGACCGCGGCCGCACTCGCCTACGGTCTGGAAAAGAAGGGCAACGAGACGATTCTCGTTTGGGACCTCGGCGGCGGCACGTTCGACGTGTCGATCCTCGAAGTCGGCGACGGCGTCTTTGAAGTTAAGTCCACCAACGGCGACACGCATTTGGGCGGCGACGACTACGACGCTCGCGCCGTCGAATGGCTCGTCGACCAGTTCCGCCGCGATCAGGGCATCGACCTGAGTAAAGACAAACAGGCCATGCAGCGCCTCACCGAAGCCGCGGAGAAGGCCAAGATCGAGCTTTCGGCCGTCGTGCAGACGAACATCAACCTTCCGTTCGTTACGGCGGATCAGGAAGGCCCCAAGCATCTCGACTACACGCTGACCCGCGCGAAATTCGAAGAGCTGACCAGTGACCTCACCGATCGCTGTGTCGGCCCCTTCAAGAGTGCGATCGCCGACGCGAAGCTCGACGTCTCGAAAATCGACGAGATCATCATGGTCGGCGGCGCGACGCGCATGCCGGTCATCCAAGAACTCGTGCGCAAACTGACCGGCAAGGAACCGAACCTCACCGTCAATCCCGACGAAGTCGTGGCGGTCGGTGCGGCGATTCAGGCCGGCGTGCTCGCCGGTGAAGTGCGCGACGTCGTGCTGCTCGACGTGACACCACTCTCGCTCGGGCTCGAAACGCTGGGCGGCGTGATGACCAAGCTCATCGACCGCAACACGACGATTCCGACCAAGAAGTCGCAGATATTTACCACCGCCGAAGACGGTCAGACGTCGGTGGACATCCACGTCCTCCAGGGCGAACGGCCGATGTCGCCGGACAACAAGACGCTCGGGCGCTTCCGGCTTGAAGGCATTCCGGCTGCACCGCGCGGCGTGCCGCAGATCGAAGTAGCGTTCAACATCGATGCCAACGGCATCGTTAACGTCAACGCCAAAGATCTCGGCACCGGCAAGGAGCAAGCCATCACGATCAGCGCTTCGACGAATCTGAGCAAAGACGAAGTCGAGCGGATGGTCAAAGATGCCGAGCTGCAAGCCGCGGCGGACAAAGCCAAGATCGAAGAGGCCGAAGTGCGCAACAACGCCTCGAGCCTGACCTACTCGACCGAAAAATCGCTTAAGGAAGTCGGCGAAAAGCTCGACGTCGAAGCCCGGGGCGAAGTCGAGCTGGCGCTTTCGGAACTCAAGCGCGTCAGCGAGAACGGCACGGTGGCGGAGATCAAGCCTGCCATCGAAAAACTACAGCAGGCTAGCTACAAGATGGCCGAACTGTTGTACAAGGCCGCCGCACCCGAAGGCGAAAGCGCGGGCGCGCAGACCGATGGAACGACGGCGAGCGGAAACGGCGCCTCCGCCGGCGCCGCTCCCCCGCCCGACGACGTCATCGACGCCGAGTTCAAAGAATCGAAGTAGAGGCTTTCAAAGCGCTCCATGCGTTGCGCGGTCGCGCGCGCACCCGGTTTCGGCACGCATACGACGCCGAAGCCGGGGGAGCGCGCGCCTTTCCAGATGTGTAGGAACTGATGTTTGACGATCAATCGGTGCTTAAAACCGAAGCCGGCGAGGCGCTCATCGAAGACCTGCCCGGCGATTCCGTACCGCTCGAAGAGCGGCTTGCGGCGGCCGAGGCGCGCGCCGACGACAACTACAACAAATTTTTGCTCGAGATGGCCGATTTTGAAAACTATAAGAAACGGGTCGAACGCGACCGCGAGGCGCTCGTAACGTCGTATCGTCGCGCGCTGCTCGAACGCTTTCTTCCGGTTATCGACAATCTCGAACGCGCGCTCCAATACGATGCGAGCGGCGAGAGCTTACGCGGCGGGATCGAACAAACGCTCAAAGGGTTTGAAGCCGTTCTGGCCGGCCAAGGCGTAAGGGCGATCGAGGTGAAGGGCAAACCCTTCGACCCGCGCTCGGCCGAAGCCATCGGAACCGCACCGGACGATTCCCTCGCCGACGATACCGTTCTCGAAGTTGCGGAAAAGGGTTACAGCATCGGTGACGAGTTGCTGCGGCCTGCCAAGGTTATCGTCGCCAAAAACGCCGGATGAATTTTAGAGACTACTACTCGGTCCTAGGCGTTCCCAAGAACGCGGCCCAGAAAGACGTTAAGTCTGCCTACCGTAAGCTCGCGCGCAAGTGGCATCCCGACGCGAATCCGAACAATGCCAAAGAGGCCGAAGAAAAGTTCAAAGAGATCTCGGAGGCCTACGAAGTCTTAGGTGACGCCGAGAAGCGCAAGAAGTACGACTTGCTCGGGCCCGATTGGCAACAGGCCGCCCGCCAAGCCGAACAGCAGCGCCGATACCACACCTCCGACGACGCCGAGTTCGATTTCGGAAATTTCCGCGGCGGCCAGCGCGCAGCCGGCGGCGGTCCGAGCGGTTTCAGCGACTTCTTCGACATGTTCTTCTCGGGTGTCGGCCGGCGGCAAACTACCCAAACCACGGGCTTCGCGCAGCGGGGGCAGGACTTGGAGACGACCATCGAGCTTAGCCTGCGCGACGTGTACGACGGCGGCAAGAAGTCCATCTCGCTCCAGGTCGAGGACGTTTGCCCGCGTTGTCGCGGTACCGGCACCGAGAACGGGCACCTGTGCGCGCAGTGTCACGGCACCGGGCGCGTTCTGAACCTGAGGAAGTTCGAGGTCACGATTCCCAAGGGTATCGGCGACGGCCAGCGCATTCGGCTGGCCGGCCAGGGCGGCGTCGGATTGAACGGCGGCCCGAACGGCGATCTCCATCTCATCGTGAAGTCCGTGGAGGACCCGACCTATAAGCGCAAGGGCGACGATCTCTACGTGGATCTGCCCGTAAGCATCTACGACTTGATGCTCGGCGGCGAAGTGAAGGTGCCGACGCTCGGCGGTCAAGTTGCGATGACGATTCCGGAAGGAACGCAGAACAATCGTCTGTTGCGCCTTTCCGGCAAAGGCATGCCGCGCGTCAAGGGCGCCGGCGCGGGCGATCAGTACGTGCGGCTTATCGGTCAGCTCCCCCAGAACCTCAGCGACAAAGAGAGGAAACTCTTCAAGGAGCTCGCCGCAATGCACGACGGAAAGACGTAGCGGGAGAACCGGCTTTCACATGATGAGCGGGCACGGGCTGATGTGGTCTGCAATGTACCGGCCGGACAAGCCGGAGATGCGACGCCGCATCGATTGGAAGCGGATGCGCGCGCTCTTTTCGCCGTACTGGGCGCCGCAGGTTACGGTGCTGGCTTGCATCGTCGTGACGTCCGTCCTCGGACTCGTTCCCGGTTTCGTAACGGCTCGAATCATCGACGTCGCGATTCCGCGCCGCAACGTGGCCGAACTCGGAATCGACGTCGGCATCATCCTCGGGTCGGCGCTCGCGGCCGCGATCGTCGGCGTCGTGCAAGGCTACCTGAACTCGGTTGTAGGCGAGGGCATCATGCGCGACATTCGCACGCAGCTCGTCGCCCATCTCCACCGCATGCCCCTCTCCTTCTTCACCGGTACGAAAACCGGCGAGATCATGAACCGCGTCAGCAACGACGTCGACAACATCGACAACGTCGTGACCGGAACGCTAACGTCGATCGTCACCAACGTGGTGGTGATCGGTTCGACGCTAGTGGCGATGTTCGTGTGGAATTGGCGGCTCGCGCTGCTTTCGATCGTCGTCGTGCCACTGATGATCTTTCCGCTGGGGCCGGTCGGGCGCCGGATGTACGACATTCGAAAGAAAACGCGCGAGAAGCGCGACGAAATCGAGTCGATCACGCAGGAAACGCTCTCGATCTCCGGGATCACGCTGATTAAATCGTTCGCACGCGAGGCGTACGAGCGCTCGCGGTTCTACGATGTCGGAACGCGGCTGATGCACCTCGAGATCGATTTAGCGATGGTAGGCCGCTGGTTTCTCGCCTCGGTCACCGCGATGGTTATCATCGGTCCCGCGCTGGTGTGGTTCGGCGGCGGATGGTACGCGATCGTCGCGGGATTGCAGGTCGGCGTCATCGTGGCGTTCGTTTCGTTCATTCAGGGCCGCCTGTACGGCCCCGCCGCCGCGCTGGCCGGGATTCAGGTGCAGATCGTTAGCGCACTCGCCGTCTTCGAACGAATCTTTGACTATCTCGACATGCAGCCCGAGGAGTACGACCCCAAAGATGCCGTCGCGCTGCCGGGCGTTCGCGGCGACATCGTTTTCGAAAACGTGGTTTTCTCATACGGCGAATCGCGCGACGTGCTCGACGGCGTCTCCTTTCACGTCACGGCCGGCGAGGCGGTCGCGTTCGTCGGCCCGTCGGGGGCCGGCAAGACGACGATCACCCAGCTGGTTCCGCGGTTTTACGATCCGCAGGCGGGCCGCGTGCTGGTCGACGGGCACGACGTCAGAACGATTACCCTAGAATCGCTGCGGCGCGACATCGGGATCGTGACGCAGGAAACCTACCTCTTTCACGACACCATCGCGAACAATCTCCGCTATGGAAAACCCAGCGCCACCGACGCCGAACTCCAAGCCGCGGCCCGAGCCGCAAACATTCACGACTTCATCGCCTCGCTGCCCGACCGCTACGACACCGTCGTCGGCGAGCGCGGTCACAAGCTCTCCGGAGGGGAACGCCAGCGCCTGGCCATCGCGCGGGTTCTGCTCAAGGATCCGCGCATCCTGATACTGGACGAAGCGACCAGTTCGCTGGATTCCCAAAACGAGGCGGCGATCCAAACCGCGCTGGTGACCGCCATGCGCGGACGCACGAGCCTGGTCATCGCGCATCGGCTCTCGACGATCCTCGCAGCCGACACGATCTTTGTGGTCGACGGGGGCCGCATCGTTGAAACCGGCCGTCACGCCGAACTCCTCGCGCGCGGCGGACTCTATTCGCGCCTCTACCGCACGCAGTTCCGCGATCTCTCCGCATAAGCCGGGCACCCGGTTAGCCCTGACGAGGCAAAAAAGAAGACCGGCTGGTGCCGGTCTTCTCGATCCCGCGCAAACTGCGGGCCGGTTCGATTGCGCTATTGGGCGCCCGTTTGAATGCCGAGATTGACTTGATTGATGGCTTGATTTACGAGACTAATCGCGTTGACGCGATGTCCGCCCTTATCCGGAACGGCAACGTTGAGCTGAGCCAGCGCCGCCTGCAGATCGGCTTTGGCGTTTTGCATATGAACTTGGGTGGCGGCCACCGCGACGCCGCCTACGACGGCGCCGAAGAGCATCGCGCAAACGAGCACGAGGATTCCAAACCGGGGAAACGTACGACGCATGGATACCTCCAGTAGTTAAAGTGCGTTGCTGAGTGCCGGTTGCGTTCACCCCGCCTCCGGGCGATTCCCGTCCGGTTAACTGGCCTCTAATGGTCGCACTTTAAGCGCCCGCGGGAATGTCCATAACCGCTGGAGTTACGGGGACGTGCAGCTTCGGCTCGGTCGCCGCTTGTATCTCCTCGATGGTCACGCCGGGCGCGAGTTCCCGCAGCACGAGGCCCTCGGGCGTGACGTCGATCGTGCCGAGATCGGTCACGATCCGGTGCACGACCTGCCGGCCGGTGAGCGGCAGCGAACAGCGGCGCACGATCTTGTGCGCGTTGCCCTTGGCCACGTGTTCCATCATGACGATCACCCGCTTAGCTCCGTGCACCAAATCCATGGCGCCGCCCATTCCCTTGACCATCTTTCCGGGGATCATCCAGTTCGCGAGATCGCCCCGCTCGGACACCTGCATCGCGCCCAGCACGGCGAGGTCGATGTGTCCGCCGCGTATCATGCCGAACGAGAGCGCGGAATCGAAGAACGAGGCGCCGGGTAAGAGCGTGACCGTCTCCTTGCCGGCGTTGATCAAATCGGGATCTTCCTCTCCCTCGAAGGGATAGGGCCCCATGCCGAGGATGCCGTTTTCGCTCTGAAGCGTAACCGTGACGTCCGCGGGCACGTAGTTGGGAATCAGCGTCGGCAGGCCGATGCCGAGATTCACGTACTGCCCGTCGCGAAGTTCCTGGGCCAGGCGCGCTGCGAGCTGCGTTCGAGTGAGTGCCATGCGATCGGTATTCCTCGTCTTAGGTCAGCGGGCCGGAGGGCGCTTGCGCGTCGTAACGCGCTCGATGCGTTTGCCTTGCGCTCCGACGCGAACGATGCGCTGGACGAAGATCCCGGGCAGATGCACGTCCGCGGGAGCGATATCGCCGGGCTCCACGAGTTCCTCGACCTCCGCGATCGTGATGCGGCCGGCCATCGCACAGAGCGGGTTGAAGTTGCGCGTCGCCTTGTGAAAGACGAGGTTCCCGGCGCGGTCGGCGACCGACGCGCGAACCATCGCATAATCGCAGACGATGCCCTCTTCGAGAACGTACTCGCGGCCGTGGAAACGGCGGGTCTCCTTCTTCGGCGAAGCGACGGCCACGCTGCCGTCCGGGTTGTGGCGCCACGGCAGGCCGCCGTCGGCAACCAGGGTACCGTCGCCCGCCGGCGTGTAGAACGCCGGAATGCCGCACCCGCCCGCGCGCAGGCGCTCCGCGAGCGTGCCTTGCGGACAGAGCTCGAGTTCGAGCTCGCCCGAGAGATACTGCCGCTCGAACTCTTTGTTCTCACCGACGTACGACCCGGTAGTGCGCGCGATGCGCTTGCGATCGAGCAGCACGCCCAGTCCCCAGCCGTCGACTCCGCAGTTGTTCGAGACCGTTACGAGGTCGGTCGCCCCCTGCTCCAACAACGCCTCGATCAGGTTGTGCGGGATGCCGTTGAGCCCGAAGCCGCCGACTGCCAGCGACGCTCCGCTGGGAATGTCGGCAACCGCGTCGGCGCACGACGCATAGACTTTATCCATGACCCCTGCTTATGCGTGGGCGCGCGCTTTCGTCCTGCCAAAGAGTAGGCGCCCCGAACCGCGAAGTCGCCGCGGAGGAGAATTGCGATAATGACGACGACGGTCCCGGCGCAAGCCGGCAGCACGAACGAAGAAGAGCGCATGATGCTTGCGGTCGTCCGCGAGCTCGTTACCGAAAAAGTCGCTCCGCGCGCGGCCGATATCGACGAAAGCGGCGAGTTCCCATGGGATATCAAGGAGCTCTTCGCTCAGAACGACCTCCTAGGGGTGCCCATCCCGGCCGAGTACGGCGGTTTGGGCGGCACGTTTCTTACCTACGTCAAGGTCGTCGAAGAGATCGCAAAGGCGTGCGCCTCGAGTTCGTTGATCGTGGCCGTTCAAGAACTCGGAATGCTGCCGATCATGATCGCCGGCACGCCCGAGCAAAAACAGCGCTTTCTCCCCAAGATCGCGTCGGGCGAACACCTTGCCGCCTACGCGCTCACGGAAGTTTCGAGCGGATCCGACGCGCTCGGCTCGATGCGCACGCGCGCGGTAAAAAAGGCCGACGGCTACGTTCTCAACGGCCAGAAAATCTGGATTACCAACGGCAGCGTCGCCGACGTGGTCTGCGTCTTTGCCGTCACCGATCCCGAAGCCGGATCGCGCGGCGTCAGCGCGTTCGTGCTCGAGAAAGGGATGCCGGGGTTTACCGTCGGCAAAAAAGAGAAGAAAATGGGCATTCGCGGCTCTCCGACGGTGGAGTTGATGTTCGACGACTGCGAAGTGCCCGCCGCCAATCGGCTCGGCGAAGAGGGCGAAGGTTTCAAGATCGCCATGAAAGTGCTGGATAAATCGCGTCCGGGCATCGCGGCGCAGGCGCTCGGCATCGCCGCCGGCGCGCTCGAGTATGCGACGAACTACGCCAAGGAACGCCTCGCATTCGGCAAACCGATCGGGCAGCATCAGGGCGTCGGTTTTATGCTGGCCGATATGAAGACCGAAGTGGAAGCCGCGCGGATGATGCTCTACGAAGCCGCGCGCCGCTGCGATGCGGGCGGTCCCGACGTCACGCTATGGGCCGCAATGGCCAAGCTGAAATGCGGCGACGTGGCGATGTCGGTCACGACCGACGCCGTTCAAGTGCTCGGCGGCTTCGGCTACTCGACGGAATATCCAGTGGAGCGCATGATGCGCGACGCCAAGATCACGCAAATCTACGAAGGCACGCAGCAGATCCAGCGGTTGGTGATCGCGCGCTCGCTGGTTGGAAAGGCACGGACGCTTTAGCAACCTGCTAGGGATCCTCCGCACCCAGTTCGGCCGGCGACCCCAACGACGGCACGAACGGCGG
The DNA here is from genome assembly GCA_039922955.1 of Candidatus Tumulicola sp. Lineage (GTDB taxonomy): Bacteria > Vulcanimicrobiota > Vulcanimicrobiia > Vulcanimicrobiales > Vulcanimicrobiaceae > Tumulicola. Next base: position 22,767 of record JBDTDR010000100.1, on the reverse strand, counting down.
CGCCTGTATCGGCACGAACGCACGCGGCGCTTGCGTGAAGTCAAAGCAGTCCATTAGGTCGTCGGCCCGCACGTCGGTAGCGTTTAGCGCACCTTTGGGGATTCCGAACGCTTCCTCTGAAAAGGCCAAGATGCTGCCGAACTCGTGCTGCACGTGCGACACGTAGCCTTGCTTGGCATACGGTGAAACGATCACCAACGGCACGCGAAATCCCAGCTCGTAGTAATTGTTCATCTGCGGCGGCAGGACGTGGTCGTACCATCCTCCCCAATCGTCCCACGTTATGAAAATGGCCGTCGTGTTCCAGTAAGGGCTTTCGCCGACGGCATTGACGACGGCCGCGACCCACGACGGCCCGGTCTTGCTCTTCTTGCCGGAATGATCGGAGTGTTTTCCGTCAGAGGGGTTTACCCACGACACCCCCGCCAGGCGTCCGCCCGAAATGTCGGTTAAAATCGTTTGTGGCGGCGTTATAACGCGGGCATAGTCGGGTCCGTACCGCACGTGCCGCACCGCATCGAGCGTATGCCACAAACCGGCGCCCAGACCGTTCTGGTAGTACCGCCACGTCACGCCCCTCGGGTCGAGAAAGTCGGAGAGCACCGGACGGTCGAAACAGGGGAACGCCGTGGGGCCGGGCGAGCCGTCTTGCGGGTCGATCGTATTGACCACGGTCAGCGCAGGAGCGTCGCAGCCGGCGGGTTCCTTCGCACCCGTTTTACTGTTGTACGGGTCGTTCGAAACGTTGAACGGCGACACCGGCAATGCGGAGGTCGTTCCGCTGACGATGTATTGGTGCGCCGGAAAGCTGCCGGCCTGGTTGCTCTGGAACATGCGGTCGGCTAAGACGTACTGGGTGGCCATGTCGTAGTACGGCTGCACCTCCGAACGCGGCGCGTAACCGTACGGACGCAAGCGGTCCTGTGACGGAAGCCCCTTATCGAAGCCGTCCATCTTGCCGCCGTCGTAATCGCTAAGGAATGCCGTATGTCCGTGGGCCAGGTCGTACGGGGCGGCCAGGGAGATGGGTTTGAGCGGGACGATATCGCCGTAGGAGTCCATGGCGGTCTTGGCAATGTCGGCACCCGGAACGCCTTGGAAGAGATCGTCGGGAGTGCGGTTCTCTTGAAAGATAATGACGATATGGCGAATCGGCGTCGGCAAACGGTTCCGCTCGGAAACCAGCGCTCGGGGTTTACTTAGCGGCGGCGATGAAGGCGGCCGTTGACCGGCGCACCCCGCAAGCGCGGCGACGAGCGCGATTTGAAGCAAGACGGCATATCGCACGGATCCAAATCCTTTAGCAACCTGCTAGAAGTCTACCCGACGATTCTATCGGCGGGAGCCGAAAAGCCTGCGCCGCGCGCCGGGCTTTGCGCGAGCGCCCGCGAATACTCGACGGCAACGACCATGCCAAACCCAATGGATCCGGAGTTCACCGGACAGAACCCAATCGTCGAAGCGGCCACGCGCATTCGCGCGAGACGCGAACTCGGCAGCGTCATCGACGCCGCAACCGGCGAGGTAACGCCGCGCCGGCCGGAGGACGCCGAAGAATCGCTGCGGCTCTTCGCCGAGCATCTCGGCATGGGGTGTAAACGGCTCAATGCCATTCTCGGCCGGCGGTCCGGCGTTACATTCGTCCGCTTGGAACGGCCGCTGCGATTGCGGCTGCGCTTCGCGGAGCAGCGCGTCGGCCTCGAACTCGACGACGTTCACCAGTTGGTGCGCGTCACCGGGCTCGATCTCGATGGCGAATATCAATTCGATCCGGCGGCCGGCGTCCCCGCGCTCATCAACCTGTCGAAGATTTCGACCGAACAGGGATACGGCGAACGGCTTACCGCTTCTTCGCTTTTGAAGGCGATCGCCGCCGAGGCGGAGCTGCCCCAGCCCGGCCACCTGACCGGACCCGGGCCGTTAAGCTTTTAGCCAGGATCGCCGGCGTCGGACAGAGCGCGTTAACCGGGCAGCGCGCGCACAGCGGGGTGGGCGCTTTGCAGAGCGCGCGCCCGTGCAGGATCAGCCAATGGGTCGCGGCGCCCCACTTTTCGCTCGGTACGAGCGCCGTCAGGTCTTCTTCGACCCGACGCGGCGTCGTTCCGAGGGTGAGGCCGAGCCGGTGCGCGACGCGGAAGACGTGGGTGTCGACGGCCAGCGCCGGCGCAGCGAAGGCGTTGGCCATGACGACGCTGGCGGTCTTGCGCCCTACGCCTGCCAGCGATTCCAGTTGCTCCCGTTCCCGCGGTACCGCGCCTTCGAAGCGGCCCGCGAGATCGCGCGCGCAACCGACGATGTTACGCGCCTTCATGCGAAAAAAACCGCACGATTTGATGATTTTCTCGACGTCTTCCGCTTTCGCGCGGGCGAGCGCCGCGGGCGTGGGATATTTTGCAAAGAGCGCGGGCGTGGTCAGGTTGACGCGCGCGTCCGTGCACTGCGCCGAGAGGATCACGGCGATCAGCAGTTCGAAATCGCTGCGATACACGAGCGCGGTAGCCGGGTTGGGATACGAACGCTCTAAAATTGCCAGTTCTTCGATCGCAACGCGGCGCGGCACGGTCTTTTTCGGAAACGGTATCGGCGGCACGCAGGGCGCTTATGCGGCCAACCGCGAGTCCCCTGGCACGAGCGCCCGGGGCGTCTCGCTGGAGGTCGAAATTCATCCACGGCGGAAGCGACGGTCATGACGACCGATCTCGCGAGCGCCCTCATGCGCGTCATGGGCAACGAGGAGTTCGTTTCCGCCATGGAGCGCTTCGCCGGCGCTTTCCCACGTTATCGCGACCGCCTTCCGTCGGTTCCGTACGCATACAGCCGGACGCGTTTGACGGCGACGCCGGACTACGAGATCGTCGTCATGAACTGGGCGCCGCAATCGATGAGCCCGATTCACGATCACGGGACGTCGCGTTGCTGGGTGCTGATGCTCGACGGCATTCTCGACGTTCAAAACTTTACGTGCGACGCGGGCGATCCGGCGCGCGAGGACGCGGCGATCCGGCAAGCCGAGCGCATCGCGTTGCGGGCGGGCGACATCGATCATCGGCTGGGTCCGGCGGAGCTGCACCGCGTGCGCAATCCAAGCGTCTCCGAGAGCGCATTTTCGCTCCAGCTCTACGCGCGGCCGCTGACGACGTATTCCGTCGTCGACGCGCATTCGAACCGGCGGCGAACGGTCACGGCGACGTGCGAACTCGAACTGGTTCTGGATTGATTCGCCGCGCCAGCGCCCCCAGCGCCAACGCGCAAGCCGCCGCAACGGCAAAGGTATAGACCAGCGCGACCTGCAGCGGTGCCCCGCTGCGGGCCGCGACTGAGACCGAAACCCCGCAGGCAAGAACGCCGGCGATAATCCCGACGATCGCGGCCAGGAGCGCCGCCGAAGAGACCACCCCTTCGTCACCTTCGCGTGCAAATCCAAACGCAACCACCGACAGCGTCGGGTACGCCAAACCAATTCCGGCGCCGCTCGCCAAGCACGCAACGAATGCCAGCGGGAGGGCCGCGCCCAGTGCGACGCCCAGAAGGCCGAGCGCACCCAGCAGACAACTCGTCGCGCCCCAGAACACGACCCGCGCCTTCCCCAAACGCCCGAGGAGCGCCGGTGCGAAGATTGCGGCAACCGACCATCCCACGGCTCCCAGCGTGATGCAGACGCTCGACAGTTGAAGCGACAACCCGCGAACGCTCGTCAGCATCAGCGCGACGTAGGCATCCGCCCCAAAAAATGCCGCGTGCAGCAACCCGAGCGCGACGAAGGACGCGTGCAGCCCGGCGTTCGCGCGCAGCGTGGCACGCGAGAATAGCAACCGAAGCGCGCCGAAGACGTCGCCGCGCTGCGGCGCCGGCCGCGAATCCAATGCCGGCAGAACCAACGCGGCGGCGACGGCGATCAACGGAAGAAATCCTGCGAATGCCCAGCGCCATCCGAAAACGCTTGCCACGTACGCGCCCAGGCCCGGGCCGACGATCGCCGGGACGACCCAAGCCGCCGACGTGAGCGAGAGCATTCGCGCCCGCAACGGTTCGGGAAACGTCTTGGCAACGATGGCAAAAGAAACGGCGTAGTCGATTCCGTCACCGATTCCTTCAACGAAACGCGCGCCGACGAACGCCGTCATATTCGGCGCTACGGCGACCAGCCCGAGGCCCAGAGCGAGCACGCCCAGCGCGATTGCGAGCATTGCGCGCGTGCCGTATCGATCGGCCCACGGTCCGGCGAACGGCGAGAACAGCAAAAATGCTGCGAACAACGAACCGAACGCGAGCGAATACGCGCCGAGGCCGTGCAGATCCGCAACCACGCGCGGCATGATCGCCGCAATGACGAGCCCCTGGGTCGCGGCTACGAATTCGGCCACCAACAAACCTGCGGCGACGCGACCGCACCGCCCGGAAAAGAGTTCGCGCAACTGACGATCTACTCGCGAAGGGCAATCCGCTCGCCGTCGCTTGCGAGCAGTCCGTCGCGTTCGAGGGCGGACACGAACCCGCGCACGTCGTCCAGGCTGCGGTCGGGCAGCACCGGCTCGAGTACGCGATGGAGGTCGAGCAGCGAGATCCGTTCGCCGGCCCCGAGGTCGCGCAGCCGATCGACGATCCGGCCGCGCGCGTAACGCGTCGTCTTCTCGAATGGAACCGCCTCTTGGGGCGAGCGCGTCTTCGCGACGCTCTTACGCAGCCGTTCGAGCGACGCGGGGTCGATCGGCGCGGCGGCGCAACCGCGCCGCAACGGACAGATCGAGCATTTCGGTGCTCGTGCGGTGCAGATCGACGCGCCCAAGTCCATCAGACTCGAGTTCCAATCGTGCGCCCTTCCCGGCGGCACGAGCGCGCGCGCACGCTCGTCGAGTTCGCGAGCGGATGCGCGCCTGGGATGCTCGATGCCGAAACACGCGCGATGCACGATGCGCCGAACGTTGGTGTCGACTGGGGCGTCGTCGAGGTCGAAGGCAAACGCGCGGATCGCCGCTGCGGTGTAGCGTCCGATTCCGGGAAGGCTGCGCAGTTCGCCCGCGTCGCTCGGCATGGTGCCGCCGTAGCGCGTCTCGACCGCTTCGGCAACGGCTCTCAATCGGACGGCCCGCGAGTTATAGCCCAGGCCTTTCCACGCGCGCAGAACGTCGGCGAGCGAAGCCCGGGCCAAGGCTGCGAAATCCGGAAACCGCGCGACGAACGCCTCAAACCTCGGCACGACGCGGTCCACCTGCGTTTGCTGCAGCATGAACTCGCTCACCAGCGTGTAGTACGGATCGCGAACGGTCCGCCAGGGCAGCCGCGCCCGGCCGCGCCGGACGTACCATGCGAGCAGCGCGCTTCGAATCACGCTCGACGAATTGGCGCCGCTCACGGGCGTAAGCTCGCGATCGCTTCGCCGATGCGCCGGATGCCCTCGCCGATCTCACGGCGCGTCACCGCCGTTAACGCGAGGCGAAAATGGTGGTCTCCGCCGGAGTTGGCGAAAAACGCCTCGCCAAAAAGAAACGACGCGCCACGCCGCTCGGAAGCGTCGAGCAGCGCCCGCGCGCGCAGCTCGCGCGGGGTGGTCGCCCACACGTAAAATCCGCCCGAGGGGGCGCTGATTTTCAGCGAAGCCGGCCAAGCGCGCGCGATCGCCTCGTCGGCCAAGCGCCGGCGGAGCACGAGTTCTTCGCGCAGCTGTTCGACGTGCGCATCGTAAGCGCGCTCCAGATAATCCGTCACCGCCGCCTGCACGTAGAGGCTGGTCGCCATGTCGTAGGCCTGCTTGCGCAGTAGCAGGCGCTCGAGGATCGTGCGCGGCGCCACCAGCCAACCGACGCGCAGACTGGGCGCGATCGTCTTTGAAAACGTCGAAAGATAGACGACGTAATCGGGCGCCAGCGCAACCAACGGAGGCTTCTCCGCATCCGGAGCCAGCGGCCCATACGGATCGTCTTCAACGATCGGCACGCCGGCGCGCCGCGCGATGGTGGTCAGCCGCTCGCGCCGGTCGGCGTTCATGCTGGCACTTGTCGGATTGTGCAGCGACGGCATGGTGTAAATGAAGCGCGGGCGCCGCGTGCGCAGAATCGCCTCGACATGGTCGACCCGCATCCCCTCGTCGTCGACCGGCACCGCAATGGCCCGCAGACCGTTGATTTGGAAGACCTGGAGGGCGCCGGGATACGAGGGCGATTCGACGATGATCTCGTCACCCGGTTCGGCCAGACTCTGGGCCACGATGGCAATGCCCTGGGTCGATCCGGTGAGGACGATGACGTTGTTCGGCGCGACGCCGATCGCTCCGCGGGCGTTCATTCGTGCCGCGATTGCCGAACGCAACGGCTCGTAGCCTTCCGAATCACCGTACGACAGCACGAACCGCGGGTCGCGCGCGACCCGGCTAAAAGATGTGGCGAGTTCCCCGAGCGGTGACGGCTCGTCGGGCGCGACGCCTTGCACGAACGAGATCCGGCCGCTCTGCTGCTTGGCCGCAAGCTCGCCCAGCACGTTGGGGAATTCGCCGACCCTCCACGGCGGCAGGGTCACCCACCACGGCACGCCCGCGGCTCGCTCGGGCTGCCCGCCCCGCAGTTGTGGAACTACCCGCGAGCCGGATCCCACCCGTTGCTCGATCAGACCGTCGGCGACCAGTTCGCGGTAGGCGTGGACGACCGTGCTGCGATTGACGCCGAGCTTCTGCGCCAGGCTCCGCTCGGGCGGCAGTCGGGTCGACTCGGGGAGGGTGCCCGCAAGAATCCCTTCGCGCAGATGTTCGTAGATCTGGCGATAGAGGGGGACGATCGATTCCCGATCGAGTTCTGGCAACAAAGCGATGCAACCAATCGGCGAGGAGCTTGCCTAAACCCTCCAAGCTCCTCGATGGAGGGGTCCATTTTTGGCGTTCGAGGCCTCGGGCCCTACGGTGGTCGAACCTCAAGAGTCCGGGGGTCTACGCGAACTCGGGTCCCCACGACGAAGAACAGGAGTAGTAGGTTGGCGCAACATCAGGTAGACGCGGTCGTCATCGGCGCCGGTCCGGGCGGTTACCACGCCGCGATTCGGCTCGGCCAACTCGGGAAAAAAGTCCTCTGCGTCGATCGGGACGAGGTAGGCGGCATCTGCCTTAACTGGGGCTGCATTCCGACCAAGGCGCTGCTGCACGTCGGCGAGGTGATCCGTCACATCGAGCATGCCGGCGCCATCGGTTTGAAGGTGCCCAAAGCCGAATTCGATCGCGAGGGCGTGGCTAAGTTTAAAACCGACGTCGTCAACGCCAACGTCGGGGGCGTAAAGACCCTCTTCAAAGCCAACGGCGTCGAGTTTCTTTACGGCGAAGCCTCCTTCAAGAGCCCCACCGAGATCGTCGTCAAGAAAAAAGACGGCGGGACCGACACGATCAAAGCCGTCAACGTCGTCGTCGCCACCGGCTCCGCGCCGATCGACGTCAAAGTGTGGCCGCGCGACGGCGACGCGATCGTCAACTCCGACGACGCCGTGGAACTCAAACGCGTCCCCAAGAACCTGCTCGTCATCGGCGGCGGCGTCATCGGCCTGGAGTTCGCGACCGTTTACACGCGCCTGGGCGCTAAAGTGCTCGTCGTAGAAATGCTGCCGCAGATTCTCACCGGAACCGATCTCGAGATCGCCAAAACGCTCGGACGCATCCTCAAAAAGCAAGGCGTCGAGATCATGCTCGGCACCAAGGTCGGCACGATTAAGAAAGACGGCGACATCGTCCACGCCACGCTCAACGGCGACGGAACCGGCGGCAAAGACGAGACGCGCGACTTCGACATGGTGCTCGTCGCGGTCGGCCGCCGCCCGATCACCAATAACCTCAACGTGCAAGCGGCCGGACTCCAACTCGATGACAAGGGCTTCATCGCCGTCGATGCGCAGCTACGCACCAAAGTTCCCAACATCTTTGCCATCGGCGACGTCACCGGACAACCGCTGCTCGCGCATCGCGCGATGAAGCAGGGCGTCATCGCCGCCGAAGTAATTGGCGGCGACAAGTCGGCCGCCTTCGATCCGGTCGCCATCCCGAACTGCGTCTACACCGACCCGGAGGTGGCCACCGTCGGCCTCTCCGAGGAAGAAGCCAAAGCTAAGGGCTACGAAGTCCGCATCGGCAAGTTCCCGCTCGCCGCCAGCGGCCGCGCGCGCACGATGAACGAAACCGACGGTCTGATCAAACTCGTCGGCGATGCCAAGAGCGATCTGCTCCTGGGCATGCACATCGTCGCGCCGCAAGCCGAATCGTTGATCGGCGAAGGCGTCATCGCACTCGAAATGGGCGCAACGCTCGAAGACATCGGCCTTTCGATTCACCCGCATCCAACGCTAACCGAAGGCATTATGGACGCGGCCGAGGCGGCCCACGGTAAGGCGATCCACATCGTCAATCCGAAGCCGAAGACCGCGGCGCCGGCAGGTGCGAAGTAGGGTGCCGGCAGGTGCGAAGTAGGGTGCCGGCGGCCGCGGTGGCGCGACGGCGTGAGGTGCCGTCGCGAGGACGCTCCCTCCGCACCTCCTGTGCTCCGGTCGCTCGACTCGATTTTCGGGAGAACGCAGTAAGGAAGTAATGACATCCTGTCATGCCCGAAAATCGAGACGCCCCGCGACCAGCACCTCACGCCGCCGCGCCACCGCTGCGGGTTGGCGGTTTGAATCGCTTTGCCGCGCTGGTGAGTTGAAGTAGTGATGGCGGTGGCGATGAGAGCGGCGCGGGTGATGGATCTTGGGGTGCGGCCGTATCGTGAGGTGTGGGATTTGCAGCATCGGCTGCATGCGGCGGTGCGAGAAGGGCGCGCGCCCGATACGTGGATCGTGGTCGAGCATACGCCGACGATTACGCTGGGACGGCAGGCGAAGCGTGCGAACGTTTTGCTTTCGGACGAAGCGCTGGCGGCTCGCGGGATCGACCTGGTTGCGATCGAACGCGGCGGCGACGTGACGTTTCACGGGCCTGGTCAGCTGGTCGTATATCCGATTCGGCGGTTGGAACGCTTTCGCGAGGTGGTACCGCTGGTGCGAGCCTTGGAGGGCGCGGTTATCGATACGTGCGGTTCGTTCGGGGTGAGTGCGCAACGGTGGAACGAACATGCGGGCGTTTGGGTCGGCACCGATCAGATTTGCGCGGTCGGGCTGGCGGTGCAGAAAATGGTTTCGCTGCACGGCATTGCGCTCAACGTCTCGACGGAGTTGAGCTACGATCGGGTGATCGTTCCGTGCGGGTTGCCCGATCGCGGCATTACTTCGCTATCGAGGGCCGCCGGGCGTCCGGTCAGCGTTGACGAGGCAAAAGGCGTCCTACTCGCGGCACTGGCGCGCACGTTTGAGGTTACATTTACTGCGACGGCGTACGAGCCGGTCGAGGCATAGGGCCGGATGGCGATTGAGATCGATTTGACGGCGGCGATGCCGCCCAGTAAAGCGCCGGTGCACGTACGTAAGCCGGATTGGCTGCGGGTGTCGCTGCCGGTCGGCGACGACTACGAACGGGTGAAGGCCAAGGTCAACGCGCTGGCGCTTCACACCGTGTGTAAAGAAGCGGCGTGTCCCAACTTGGCCGAGTGCTGGGGTGCCGGTACGGCGACGATCATGATCTTGGGCGATACGTGCACGCGCGGCTGCCGCTTCTGCAACGTGAAGACCGGGAATCCTCGGGGTGAGGTGGACTGGCTGGAACCCGTGCGCGTGGCCGAGGCGGTGCGCGACCTTGGATGGAGGTATTTGGTGCTCACGGCCGTCGACCGCGACGACCTTCCCGACGGCGGCGCGCTGATCTTTGCCAACACCGTGCGGGAGATTCACGCCCGCGTTCCGGGGTCGCGGGTAGAAATTTTGAGCGGCGACTATCGCGGGGATCTCGCGGCGCTCGACATCGTGATGGACTCGCGGCCCGACGTCTTCGCGCACAACCTGGAGACCGTGCGGCGGCTCACGCCGTCGGTCCGCGACAAGCGCGCGAAATACGACCAGTCGTTGAACATTCTGGCCCATGCTAAGGCGCGCGCACCCGAGCGCTACACCAAGACGTCGCTCATGCTCGGCCTCGGCGAGACGGAGCCCGAGATCGAAGCGGCGATCGACGACGCGCGTGCCGTCGGCGTGGACATCTTCACGATGGGCCAATACCTGCAGCCCAGTCGGAAGCATCTGCCGGTCGTGGAGTTCGTCACGCCCGCGACCTTCGCGCGCCTGGGCAAGCTCGCCGAGGGAAAGGGCTTCCATCAGGTCGTTTCCAGCCCGCTATCGCGTAGCTCGTACCACGCCGAACAGGCGTTTCCGGGACGCTAGCCGCCCTGCAACCGAGGCGAGCGTCGCCGAGTTTGTAGGCTAACGTGACCAAAGCATTTCTTCGCCGCCCGGTGCTGGCCATCGTTTGCTCGCTGATCATCCTGATCGGCGGCGGGGTCGTGATTCCGGGCCTGCCCATCGCGCAGTATCCGCAGATCGCGCCGCCGGTGGTTACGGTCAGCGCCATCTACGTGGGGGCGAGCCCGCAAGCCGTGGAGGCGCAGGTGACGACGCCGCTCGAGCAAGCGGTGAACACGGTCCAAGGCCTGCGCTATATCTCGTCGACCAGCGCGCAGGGCGTTTCGACGGTCACGCTCACGTTCGACCTTGAAACCAATCTCGACATCGCCGCGGCCGACGTCCAAAATGCGGCCCAAACCGCGCTCGGCCAGTTGCCCGCGAGCGTGCAGCAACTCGGCATTACGGTTTCGAAGAACTCGGGCACGTTCGTCATGGGCATCGCGCTGACGTCGGACACCAAGAAATACGACACGCTCGAGCTGAGCAACTACGCGCAACTCAACATCGTCAACAACCTTTCGCGAGTCGCCGGCGTCTCGGGCATCCGGATCTTCGGGCAACGGCAGTACGCCATGCGGATTTGGCTCAACCCGGGCCTTCTGGCGCAGCAAGGCCTGGACGTCGGCGACGTGGTGACCGCGCTCCAAGAACAGAACGTCGCGGTCGGGGTCGGCAGCATCGGTTCGCCGCCCCAGCCCAAGGATCAGGCGCACACCTATACCGTCAACGCGGTCACGCAGTTATCGTCTCCAGCTGAGTTTTCGAACATCATCCTGCGGTCGAATCTCAACGGGGGGTTCACCCGGCTCGGCGACGTCGCGCGGGTCGAACTCGGCGCGCAGGACTACTCGAGCGCGTTGCGATTCGACGGCGAATCGAAGGTCGTCGGCTTAGGCGTTCAGCAGTACTCCACCGCTAACGCGCTCGACGTCTCCAAAGCCGTGCTGGCACAAATGAACGTGCTCGCGAAATCGTTTCCGCCTGGCGTCCATTACACCGTCGCCTTCAACACGACGACCTTCGTCCGAGAATCCATCAGAGAAGTCCTGATCACGCTGTTGCTGTCGATCGTTTTGGTGGTGCTCGTCATCTACGTGTTCCTGCAGAACCCGCGATCCACACTGATTCCGGCCATAACGATCCCCGTATCTCTGGTCGGAACGTTCTTCGTCATGAAGATCTTTGGGTTCTCGATTAATACGATCACGCTTTTCGGCTTGACGCTGGCAACCGGTCTGGTAGTCGACGACGCCATCGTGGTGATCGAAAACATCGCGCGCCATATCGAAATGAATCGCGGCAAGAAGAGCCCGCTGGAGAGCGCGGCCGAGGCAATGACCGAGATTCAAAGTGCGGTGATCGCGTCGTCGCTGGTCTTGCTCGCGGTCTTCATCCCGGTAGGCTTCTTTCCGGGCGCGACCGGTCAGCTTTACAAGCAGTTCGCGCTGACGATCGCCGCCGCCATTACGATCTCGCTATTCCAGGCGCTGACGCTCGCCCCGGTGCTCTCGGCCCGTCTGCTCGGAGAAGAGTCCGAGGCTCGGTTTCTATTCTTTCGGTGGTTCAATCTCGGTTTGAAACGATTCCGCGATTGGTACTCGCGACAGCTGCCCAAGGCGTTCCGCTACCGCTGGATCGTCGCCGGCGTGTTCGCTCTCGCGTTATTCTTCACGGGATTCCTGTTCTTGACCACGCCGCAGTCGTTCATTCCCGATGAGGACCAGGGCTACTTCATCGTGCTTCTGCAGGCGCCCGAGGGCGTCTCGCTTCAGGCCGAGCAGGCGATCGCCAAACAGGCCGAAGCGATCATCCTCAAGCAGCCCGAAGTGGAGCATCTTTTCGACGTCGGCGGTTTCAGCTTCAGCGGCGCGGCCCCCAATCGCGGCATCATGTTCGCGCTGCTCAAGCCCTGGGGCGATCGCAAGTGCACGTTCCTTAGCGCGCTGCTCCTGCAGCCGTGCAGCCACAGCGTGGCTTCCGTGCTGCAACGTCTCAACGGCACGTTTTACATGCAGATCCCGCAGGCGCAGATTTTCGGGTTCAACCCGCCGGCGATCAACGGCGTCGGCACGGTCGGCGGATTTCAGTTCGAGCTGGAAGATCGCGGCAACGTCGGGCTCGACAAACTCATGGGCATGACCTACGCGATGATGGGCGCCGCCGCCAAAGACCCGCGTCTTGCCGGCGTATTCACGCAGTACAGCATCAACTCACCGCAAGTCCAGGTCAACGTCGATCGCAATAAAGCCAAAGCCATCGGCATTTCGCTGGGCGACATCTTCCAAACGATGGAAGTCGAGCTCGGGTCGCTGTACGTCAATAATTTCACGTATCTTAACCGATCGTGGCAGGTCAACGTTCAAGCCGACGCACCGTTCCGCAACGATATCGCGTCGCTGCAGCGAATCTATGTCCACAACGGCTCGGCGGCGCCAAATATTCCGACCGGCGCCAATCCGTTCGCGACTCCGCCTCCGGGAAGCGGCACCACGCAAACCACGGCGACCGGGGTCGTGATGACGCCGCTCAACGCCCTCATGAGCGTAAAAATGCAGCTCGGACCACCCGTGATCTCGCACTATAATCTCTATCGGAACATCGAGCTTCAAGGGAGCGCCGCGCCCGGGCACAGTTCCGGCGAAGCCATCAGCGCGATGGAGGCGATCGCGCAGCACGTGCTGCCCAACGGCGTGAGCTACGAGTGGACCGGTTTGCAGCTCGATCAAATCGCGGCAGGCCCGCTCGCGGTCATCATCTTCGCGCTCGGCATCGTCTTCGTGTTCCTGGTTCTGTCGGCGCAATACGAGAGCTTCGTCGACCCGCTGATCGTCCTGCTGGCCGTTCCAGCGGCGCTCTTCGGTGCCCTCGCGTTCATAAACGTCCGCCACTTGCCGATTCCGTTTCTCTTCGATCCGAGCCTCGCGCAAGACGCGTACGCGCAGGTGGGCTACGTGATGCTGATCGGGCTCGCGAGCAAGAGCGCGATTCTGATCGTCGAGTTTGCCAACCAGCAGCTGCGCGAAGGTGCGAGCGTCGTCCAAGCGGCGCTGCGAGCGGCTCAGACGCGGCTTCGACCGATCCTGATGACGTCGATCGCCTTCGTCGTGGCCGTGACCCCGCTGGTGTTCGCATCGGGAGCCGGCAACGCGGCTCGCCACTCGCTGGGAACCGTCGTCTTCGGCGGAATGCTCTTATCGACGTTCTTGAATCTGGCGATTACGCCGGTCCTCTACGTCATCATAAAATCGCTCGAGCTGCGCGGACGCGGCCCCGGCCGCAACGGAAACGCGCGGATTCGCGCCGTTGCCGGCGACCCTGACGAACCTTTAGCGACTACGGTTTAGATTTTCGGCGCGAACCGGGCAGATTCGATGTCGTACCGACGCTCGTGCCAGGGTTTTAAAGTTTTTTGGAGCAACGTTCCGCCCGATAGGTGCCCGACAGGTTGAATTGATTGGGCCTTGCCACCGATCGGGAGTTACCGCATGCTCGTCAAAACGTTCTTTCGCGTCACCACCGCCGCCGCGGTAGCAGCGTCCATCGCCTTCCCGGCCTTGCCGGCGAGCGCGGACGGCACCGAAAACGTCTACGAGCAGGTCATCGTCCCCTCGGCAAACAGCGCGATTAAGAACGCGCTGGACGAAGCGCAGCGCAAGCGCGACGCGCAGCGCCGTCAGGCGACCGCCCCGGCAACGAGTTTGATCCCCGGCGGCGTCGCGCAGGTGCCGCCGGTAAGCCAGCAGCCGGTCGGCGCGGCAATCGGTTTTCCGACCGGGTTCGGGTACAGCGCCGACATTTCAAGCGCGTATCCGTACGGCGACATCGGATCTTACGGCAAGGGCTGGCTGATGGGCGGCATCGACGCGTCGTTGTCGTACGCGTTCAACCCGACCACGCGCGTCGTCGCCAGCCTCTACCAGCTGCAGCACTGGCCCTACGGCTTCAACACCGGCCAGGTGCCCGTCTATCTTGCCGGGTTCAGGAACCCGGTCGGCTGCGCCGACCTGAGCGGCGGCAACAAGTGCGGCCCGGGCGCGGGACAAAACCTCAACGTGCGCACGAAGGACACGTTCGGCGTTTTCATGCTGTCAAAGCTGTTCCTCATCGGGGGGATGCCCGGCGGTCACGTGTTGCCGATCGTCATCTCGCCGACGTACGTGGCGCGAGGCGGGGAGATCGGCGAGTCTCCCAACAACAACGACGTCGTTCCATTTACCTTCAATCCACCCGACGGCCCGTTCTTCACCACCTTGGCGACGCGGACCGCGCAGTACAAAGCGGTGGCGATCACCGTACCCTTTCTCAAGACTCCCAAAATGTTCGGGACGTTCACCGTCGCGCCAACGTGGCTGATGCACACCAACGGTGTGAACACCAAGAACACCATGCAGCTCCCTCAGGTGCTGTACCTTGAGTACACACCGTTCAAGGACACGAAGATCTTCTTCGAACCGCAGAGCGCGCGCGACTACGTGCCGACCGATCCGTACCCGGAGCATTTGATCGCGTACTTCCTGGGCGTCTCGCAGCGCGTGACGCAGTACGGCTTCGTGCAGGTCGTCCTCAATAGCGGCGGCCCGACCAATCTCGGGCCGCCCGGCATTAGCTCGATCAAGTGTTTGACCGCGCTCCTGTGCGCGCCGGCCATCGGCGGCCTCAAAGCAACCCAAATACAATTGCAGCTCGGCATCGGCTCGCCGGGCTACTTTCCGCTGTAAGCCAAGGGTATCGACATGAACCTTCTGTTCGTAAGAAAAGCGCTCGCGCTCCTCGCGCTCGCCGCGGTTGCCGCCTGCAGCAACGGCGGCGGCACTAGTTCGATTCCCGCCGGCGGAGGCGGTGGAAAACCGCCGCCGTCAAGTCTGCTTGCGCGCATCGTCGGCGTAGGCGACAGCCTCACCGCCGGATATCAAGCCGGAGGCTTTCTCGGAGCGACCGGCTTCAAAGACCCGCTGTATCCCGGCATCGAGGTACGCCCCGGCCAGGAGAATGGTTTTTGGGCGTATCTCTACGAGCAAGCTTCGGGTTTGGCGATTCCCACCGCAATCGGGCACATGTACGATCCATCCGTGAGCCCGCTTCCGCTGATCGCCGCGCCCGGGCTCAACAACCAACTCGTTCCTTCGCTGCCGCCACCCATCAACTTCGAAAAGCCGGGGAACGCGTGCACCGACTACGGCGGTTTCGACGCCGCCGGCTACACGCTGCACGGGAACCAGCGGGTGCGCATGAATCCAGCGTCGACGACGGTTCGTAACGTCGCCGTTCCGGGGATGACGCTGCACGAGGCCAACACGCTCACGCAGCCGCAGTCGATGAGCTGCAAGCCGCTTCCCGGCATCCAAGGGCTGCTCGCGCAAGTCGTTGACGGCGAGAGCAGCACGTACTGGCCGGTACTGGGCAACTGGCAGTTTCTCGGATCGCGGCTCACCATGGTAAACGCCGCCGCGCAGCTCAAACCGACGTTGGCAACCGTCTGGCTGGGCGCCAACGACGCGCTCAAATACATGGGTTCCGGCGGGCAGTTCCACGGCGGGGACATGACCGCCGGACAGGCGGCATCGGATCTTCATCAGACCATCAAGACGCTCACCGCTGCCGGCGCACGCGTGGTCGTGGCGAATTTGCCGAACATCTTGCATCTGCCGTACTTCATGCGCGTCACCATTCCAAAGAACCACGCCCAAGCATGCGCCGTTCAAACCTACGCCGCGTGCGTGATGGGCGCCGCCATTGGCTTCTCGTTCGGCGGCTATAAGACCGGTGTGGCGCTGACCACGCAGATGGCAAAAGCCTATCACCTCGGAACGCCCGGCGGGTGCACCCCGGCCTCGACCACCCAACCCTGCGGGTACCTCACCCTGCAAGGGACCCTGACGGCGCTTCAGTATTGGGGAACGCACGGCGGAAAGCTGCCGGATCTCGACAACGGGCATCCCGGCAGCGGGCTCGGCACGTACTACATCACGCCGGCGTTTGCCGCAAAGGTGCAAACGCTCAACAACAACCTCAACGACGGCATCGCGATGGCCGCTCAAGCGACCAGCACGCCCTTAGTCGACGTGGCGACTATCTTCGGCGGCATCGCGAGCGGCAATCCATCCGATCCCTACTTCCAACAGGCCGTCAGTATCGGCAGCGCCAGCGCGCCGTGCTGCACGCTAGCCTACGACGCCGGCCTGGTGAGTTTTGACGGCCTGCACCCATCCAACACCGGATACGCATTGGTGGCCTACTACTTCATCAAAACGGTCAACCAAGCATATGCCGCGCACATACCACAAGTCGACGTACGCGCGGCCTATGCGGGCACGCGCTGTTCGGATCCCGAGCAGTGCTTCCCCGACGAATACGCACCTCCGTTCAACGGTGCGTTGCGACCCCGCGTTGCCGGGCGCGACGTTCCGGGCCGTTAGGCCGTGGCGCGCGAACGGATAACGGCCCGTGAGTTGGGGTCGATGCCGGACGAGACCGTTGTGCGCATCGACATTCGCAAGGATCCCGACGAGCGGCAGATTCCGGGCTCAATTCGGGGTGACGGCGCGGCGCTGGAAAACGCCGAGGACTTGCCGTTCACCCGGGATCGCGAAGTCGTGCTCTACTGCGGCAGCGGAAACTCGTGCAGCCGCGTTGCCGCAAAGCTGTGCGAACGGGGTTACAACGCCGTCGCGCTCGAGGGCGGCTACAAAGCCTGGCTCGAAGCCGGCCTACCAACCGAACCCCGCCCCTCCGTGGGCTAGGCGTAGATGCCGCGCATTCGCAGCGCCTTTACGACGCGATCGATTGCAAGGGTGTAGGCGGCCGTGCGCAGCGTGGCTCCGCGTGAGTTCGAAATCGCACGCACTTCGTGGAGATTGGCCAACAGAAATTCCTCGAGCCGCGCATTGACTTCGGCTTCTTTCCAAAAGAAGCCCATCCGGTCCTGAACCCACTCGAAATACGATACGGTCACGCCGCCGGCGTTGGCCATAATGTCGGGAATCACGACGATCCCCTTCTCTTTGAAGATGCGATCGGCTTCGGGTGTCGTCGGGCCGTTCGCGCCCTCGACGATGAGCTTCGCCTGCACTTTCGCAGCGATCTCGGGCGTGAAGACTTTCTCTAACGCCGCCGGAACGAGAACGTCGCACGAGCTCGCGAGCAGCTCGGCGTTGGTGATCTTGTCGCCGCCCTTGAAACCTTCCAGCGTGCCGTGCCCGGCAACGTGAGCCATCGCACCGGTTACGTAAATGCCGTTTTCGTTGTAGTACGCGCCGGTAACGTCGGAAATTCCGACCACCTTGCATCCGCGTTCTTCGAAAAGCTTGGCCGCGTATCGCCCGACGTTGCCGAAGCCTTGGATCGCAACGGTCGCGTCTTCCGGGCGCAGCCCGACTTCGCTCATTTGGTCGAGCGCACAAATGGTCACGCCGCGGCCGGTCGCTTCGACGCGCCCGCGCGAGCCGCCGATTTCAAGCGGTTTGCCGGTGACGACGCCGGGCTGGTTCTGCCGAACGTGCATCGAGTACGTATCCATGAACCAGGCCATGATTTGCGGGGTCGTGTTGACGTCGGGCGCCGGAACGTCTTTGTCGGGGCCGACGACTTCCACCAGCTCGGCGGCGTAACGCCGGGTAATCCGTTCGATCTCGTTCATCGAAAGCGTGCTGGGATCGCAGGTGACGCCGCCTTTGCCGCCGCCGAACGGCAAGTCGACCACGGCGCACTTCCACGTCATCCAAAACGCGAGCGCCGTCACTTCGTCGAGCGTCACGCCGGGATGGTAGCGGATGCCGCCCTTGGCCGGGCCGCGCGCGAAACTGAACTGCACGCGATAGCCGGTGTAAACTTCGAACTCTCCCGAATCGCGCTGAAACGGAATCGCAAAGATGATCTGACGAGCCGGGCTCGTGAGGATTCGCCGCATTCCCGCGTCGAGTTCCAGCAAATCGGCCGCTTCTTTGAAATAGGCGATCGCGTCTCCGAAAACCGAGACTTCACGCGCAGGGGTCGTCATAAGGATGTCTGCCTCCGAGCACAAGACTTTGCGCCCTAACTACCCCGACCCCTCCGCGCGGACGAACGAGCGGCTACACGTTGAATCGAAAATTCACGACGTCGCCCTCTCGCATCACGTATTCGCGCCCCTCGCTGCGCACGAGGCCCGCGGCCTTGAGCGCGTCCATGGTGCGATATTTGACGTAGTCGTCGTACGAGACGATCTCCGCGCGAATGAAACCGCGCTCGATGTCGCCGTGGATCCGGCCGGCCGCCTCGGGAGCTTTGGTGTCGCGGGGAATCGTCCAGGCCCGGACCTCCTTTTCCCCGGCGGTGAGAAACGTCATCAGGCCGAGCAGGTCGTAGGCAGCGATCGCCAGCTCATCCAAGCCGCTGCGCTCCAAGCCGAGCTCGGTCCGAAAGTCGCGCGCCTCGTCTTCGGAAAGACCGGCCAGCTCGGCCTCTACTTTCCCCGAGAGCAGGACGGTGCGGCCCCCCTCCGCCCGGGCTACCTCGCGGACCATTTCCGCGAGCGGGCCGGGCTTGCCGATCTGGGCCTCGTCGATATTGGCTACGTAGAGCAACGGCTTAGCGGTCAACAAGAACGACTCGGCTGCAACCAGCGCCTCTAGGGACCCAGCCGGGAAAACGCGCGCCGGCCGGCCTTCCTCCAGCGCGGCCGTAAGCCGCTGCCCGGCCTCGAGGCCGGCGCGCAGCTTGGGATTGGCCCGGATCTCGCGTTCCAGCTTGGGCAGCCGCTTCTGCATCGAGGCAAGATCGGCGAGCGCCAGTTCGATGGCCACGATCTCGATGTCGCGCTTGGGGTCGGGATGTTCCTCGACGTGCGTGACGTTCTCATCTTCGAAGCAGCGGACCACCATCGCGACCGCATCGGTTTCGCGAATGTGGCTCAAGAAGGCGTTGCCGAGCCCCTGTCCGGCGCTCGCGCCGCGAACCAAGCCCGCGATGTCGACGAAGCGCACGGTTGCCGGCACGATGCGCTGCCCGTTGACGAGTTCTTGCAATACGCGCAAGCGCTCGTCGGGAACCGCAACCTCGCCGACGTTCGGTTCGATCGTCGCGAATGGATAGTTGGCCGCAAGCGCCTGGGCCGAACGCGTGAGGGCGTTAAAAATGGTGGACTTGCCGACGTTCGGCAAACCGACGATTCCGCACGAGAGTGGCATGATGAACCGCCCTCCGTTCGGCCGCCGGAGCCCGCCGCCCTACCCGGCGCGACGTCCCGCGGCGGGGTTGGAGGCGCTCGTGCCGGACACGTCGGATACGTCGGTCATGCGCCAAATGAAGGTCGACAAACTGGGCATCGACCTCCTGACCCACGACCCCGTGGTCATCCTCAAAGACGTGGACGGCTCGCATTACTTACCGATTCTCATCGGACCGTTCGAAGCGACCGCGATCGCGCTGGCATTGGAAGGTGCACCCGTGCCGCGTCCGCTCTCACACGACTTGATGCGCAACATCCTCGACACGCTCAACGCCAACCTCGAACAAGTCGTCATTCACGATATCAGGGACTCAACGTTTTTCGCAAAACTCGTCGTAAGAACCAACGGCGAACTCCAAGAGATCGACGCCCGCCCGTCCGACGGGATCGCGTTGGCCCTGCGCGTTCAAGCCCCGATTTTCGTCTCCGACAAGATCGTGCTCGAAGAAGCCGCCCCCGAAAAGAAGCCCGTCAACGACAACGAAATTAACCGCTTCAAGAAATTCCTCGACGATCTCAAGCCGTCAGACTTCAATCGTTAAATGTCCCACTGCCAGGCATTCCACCAAGGCGTCGCGGTAGGTCCGACCCGGTAGCCGCGCAGATCGGAGGATCGGACGATTAGACGGCGCGCGTTGTAGATGGGGACGTACGGAACGTCCGACGCGATCGTGCGGCTCGCGGCCCGATAGATCCCCGCCCTTTGCGCGGGAACGTCGGTGCGCAGGCCGGCTCGCTCGAGGGCGTCGAGATGCGGGTCACAAAAGCGGAAGATATTTTGCCCGCGCGGGTACGCGCGGTCGCAGGCCAGAAAGTTGTAGACGTCGGGATCCCAGTTGAGCGTGTCGCTGTAGAGCGCGATGTCATACGCGCCGCTGTAGATCGGACCGTTCGGCGCGGCGAAAATCGTGCGGTACGGATACGTCTTGATCGCCAGGTCGATGCCCGCCGTGCGCAGCGACGATTGCAGCAGCAGCCCGATGCGCTCGAAGTTCGTCGAGCCCGCGATGGTAACCAGGGTGAACGCGAGACGAACGCCCTTGCGCGCTCGAATGCCCTCGGCCTCGGGCCGCCATCCGGCACCTTCGAGGGCGCGTCCGGCCGCCACGGGGTCGTACCTCCGCGGGGATAACGGTTCGTAGCCGAGCGCGGTCGGCGGCAGACTGTTGCGCGCCTGGACATAGAGATCGCGCGTCACGTCGTGGAGGATAAGACGATACGGCACCGCGATGGCGAGGGCGCGGCGCACGGCGACGTCGCGCAAGCCCGGCTTGCTCGCGTTGAGGATGAGCGACGTTTGAGCGTTCCACGGCGCCGTTTCGACGGTAACGCCTTCGATCGAACGGTATTGGCCGAGCAGCGAGGTTTGCGGCGCTACGACGAGGTCGAGCCGATGCGCTTCCAGCTCGGCGGCGATCGTCTGGTCGCTTGGAATGAAGCGCAGCTCGATTCGCGCGAGGTTCGGTCGTCCCTTGAAGTAGCGCTCGAACCGCCGCAGCACGATGCGATCCCCGCGCGTCCACGAAACGAACGCGAAGGGTCCCGTGCCGACCGGGTGCGCGCTCAATTCTCCCGCGTTGAAATCGCGCTCTCTGGCGAGGATATGGGCGGCCAGCACCGGTTTCCCGCCCTCCTGCAGCGGCGCGAAGAAGCGCGAGACGAACGGCGGATAGCGCTCGCGCAGATGCACGATGACGGTGTAGGGCCCGGCCGCCGCGATCGACGCCACCCGATCGTATCCTTCGCGCTCGAACGTGTCGTTGCGTGGATCCATCACGGCCTGCCAGGATGCCACCACGTCACCGGCGGTAAACGGAACTCCGTCCTGCCACACGACGTTGCGGCGCAGATGGTACGCGTACGTGCGTCCGTCGCGCGAAATGCCGCCATTGGCCAGCGTCGGTACGGCGCTCGCAAGGTCGCCGATCAGCCGCCCCCGGTTATCGGCAATGACGAGGTACGAATAGACGAGCGAGGACAGATCGTACGAGACATCCATCTCCGAGAGGTACGGATTGAGATGGTCGGGATCGGAGATGTCGGCAATCCGAAGGACGTGCGCGACGGTCCAAGGGTGGCGCGCGCCGGCCGGCGGCGCCGGCGCGGTTTTCATGCAGCCTGCCAGGGCCGCACACGCGAGTGCAACTAAAACGGCATGCCGCATCGTCCGCCAAACGTTCGAGGGGACCCGCCACCCACCTCGAAAACGGTCCGCACATGGAGAAGTCGCCCAGTGCCGACATCGGCGTGTTCGGAGGATCCGGATTTTACTCGTTGATCGAGGACGCGCACGAGGTGTGGATCGAAACGCCCTACGGCGCGCCCAGCGATCGGGTTGCCCTCGGCGAAATCGCCGGAAAGCGCGTTGCGTTCCTCCCGCGTCATGGCAAAGATCATCGCTTCCCGCCGCAATCCATCAACTATCGCGCGAACGCATACGCGATGAAGTCGCTAGGCGTACGATGGCTGATCGGGCCGACCGCGGCGGGCTCGCTCGCGAAGGACGTCGCTCCCGGCTCGATGGTGGTTTGCGATCAACTGGTCGATCGCACGAAGGCACGAGCCGACACGTTCTACGGCGGGCCGCGCACGACGCACGTCAGTTTTGCCGATCCGTATTGCCCGACGCTGCGTCCGATTGCCGTCGAAGCGCTCGAGTCCCTGGGCATCGACACCCATCCTACCGGAACCGTCGTCGTCATCGCGGGACCGCGGTTTTCCACGCGCGCCGAATCGAGGTGGTTCCAGAGCCAGGGCTGGGAAGTGGTCAACATGACGCAGTATCCCGAGTGCTATCTCGCTCGCGAGCTCGAGATGTGCTACGTCAACATCTCGCTGATTACCGACTACGACGTCGGATTGGAAGGAATGCCGCCGGTCTCGCGCGATGCGGTCATCGAAGTCTTTAACCGGAACAACCAGCACCTCAATGCCGCGATCACCGAAATCGTCGCCCGGATCGCGGTCGACGCCGACTGCTCGTGCAAGCACGCGCTGGATGAGGCGCGTTTCTAAGTGCCGTCGACGTTCGGGCGTTTGGACCTCGGCATGTACGTGCGCGCGATTCCATTGCTCGTGCGTCATTTGTCGATCCTCGCGGTGCCGCTCCTAGCGGCGGTCGTCGACGTCTTGGTCCAGCAAATCACGCCCTTCTTCACCGACCCGCTCGGCGGGGCGGGAGCCGGCCTGTTTGGGATGCTCGTTCAGCTCGTCTATCTGTGGGCGTTCGGCGTCGCGATCGTTCAGGCGAG
Source organism: Candidatus Tumulicola sp. (assembly GCA_039922955.1). GTDB lineage: Bacteria > Vulcanimicrobiota > Vulcanimicrobiia > Vulcanimicrobiales > Vulcanimicrobiaceae > Tumulicola. The sequence continues at coordinate 21 of JBDTDR010000100.1, read as the reverse complement.
CAATATTTGGCGCGACCGCAA
>JBDTDR010000099.1:0-7300 GCA_039922955.1 Candidatus Tumulicola sp. | reverse complement strand
CCGTCAGGACCTCGACGACCACCTCAAATCGCAGGCTATCGAGGTCCTGCTCGTGCTGAGCATGAATCGTCCCATCATCCGTAACCACCGCCGCGGTCACGTGAGACCCGCCGAGATCGACGCCGATTGCCGTTCGCATGGCGTCCTATGTTTGGCGTAACCACAGGCCGCACCCGCACCCCGGGGGAATCGACACACCCATGGAGACCATCGACCTCATCAACCTCCGGAACTACGCACGCCGCACCGGGCAGCCCACGCACCCCGAACTGCTCGACGCACGACCGATCGAACACGTCAACAAGATCGAAATCGACGAAGAGCACCTTACGATAGAGTTCGACGAGAAGACGACGCGCTATTACAACGCTAACGAAATCACGAAACGCGAATGGGTGTACAAGTACAACGACAACCCGGAGTTCGTCAAAGCCATCGGCAAAGTGATCGACCTGGCGCGCAAGCATCTCAAGGAGATGCCGGAAAACGTTGCATGTCCGCCCGGTTGCGCCGAATGCTGCAGCGGCTACGAGCCGTTCGTTAGCGAAGCCGACGTTCGGCGCATCGCCGATCACCTCGGCATGAGCTACGACGACGTGATGCGCGACTACGTCGTGGCGCGTCCGTCCGCCGATGGTTTCCACGTCGGCTGGCTGCGCAAAGTGAGCGACGACATCGCCGATCAGTGCGTCTTTCTCATGGGATCGCGTAGCGGACGCTATTACTGCGGCATTTACGAAGCGCGTCCGAGCGACTGCCGCGAGTTCACGCCGATCGGCTGCGACGACGTCGACGAAACGCTTGCGCGGAAGACGGACTGGAAAATCGGCGCGCCCTTCGCGCCGAAGCGGCGCGGCGGAAAGCGCAACGGGAAGCGCCTGTAGCCGATGGCTAGTCTCGGAGCGCGTGCGATTCGGGTGATGATTCGCGTGACGACCAAACTTCCGGCCGTCAAAGCGATCGAAGGACCGAATCTTTTGCGAAATTACCGCCGGGTGATCGATCGCGGCGAGTTTCTTTTCGGTCGCCTGCCGCGCGGCCTCGCACGCGTCCCGGTCGAGGACCGCGCGGCGGCGGTCCGCGGCGAATGGGTGATCCGTAACGCCGACCCAAGCGCTCGAACCGTCATCTACTATCTTCACGGCGGCGGCTACGTGGCCGGATCGCCCGCCATGTATCGCACGCTCACCGGCGCTTTTGCCGCGCGATGTTCCGCGCGCGTCTTCGCCCTCGATTACCGGCTTGCGCCGGAACACCGCTTCCCGGCCGCCGTGCACGACGCCGTGGCCGGTTACAAATGGCTGCTCGCCGCCGGAATCGCGCCGCACGACATCGCGATCGCGGGCGACTCGGCCGGCGGCGGCTTGGCGCTTTCGACGCTGCTGGCCCTACGCGACGCGGGCGTGGTGCTCCCGGCGGGCGCGGTCTTGATCTCCCCCTGGGTCGACCTAGCCGCGCGCCGCGAATCCCCCGAGCGCGCGAACGCCGGGGCGGCGGACCGCGGCGAAAGCCGGATGGCCCAAGCGTACGTCGGCGACCGGCCGCTTAACGACCCGCTCGCTTCGGGTCTCTACGCGGATCTGCGCGGATTGCCGCCGATCATGATTCAGGCCAGCACCAGCGAGATGCTCTGCGACGACGCCGTGCGGCTGGATGCCAAAGCGCGCGCTGCCGGCGTCGATTCGCGGCTACGGCTGTGGGACGGCGTCCCGCACGTCTGGCATATTTTCGCCCGCCTGCGCGAATCCCGTGAAGCCTTCGAGGACATCGCGGGCTTCGTCGCCCGAGCAACCCAGCGCTAACCGTGCCTCGAAGGCGCGCGCCGATCGGCCGATTTTTGATGCCGGTCGCTCTCGTTGGGCTGCTCGGGGTTTCCCCGTCGCTCTATGCTGACATGCACTGGCGGTTCGTCGGGCCGCTGCGCGGCGGCCGGACCACGTCGATCGCCGGCGTCGCGAACGATCCGAACCGCTTCTACATCGGCGTCGTCAACGGCGGGATTTGGAAAACCGACGATGCCGGTCGCACCTGGCGGCCGATCTTCGACGCCGCGCCGACCGGTTCGATCGGCGCGCTCGCCGTCGCCGCGAACAATCCGAACGTCATCTACGCCGGCAGCGGTGAAGGATTGCAACGCCCCGACTTAGCGGTCGGCGACGGCATATACAAGTCGGTCGATGCCGGCGCGACGTGGACGCACCTAGGCCTCCGCGGCGGGCAGCAGATCGCTTCGATTGCGGTCGATCCAAAGAATGCCGATCGCCTATTCGTCGCCGTGCTCGGTCACCCGTACGGGCCAAATGCGCAGCGCGGTATCTATCGGTCGACCGACGGCGGCGCGAGCTTCGCCCGCGTTCTGTACGAGAACGAAAACACCGGTGCGTACGACGTCGTGCTCGATCCTCGCAACCCGGACACGGTCTACGCCACGCTCTGGGCGGCGCGCCAGGCGCCCTGGGAAATCGGCAGCTCGTTCGAGATTCCCGGCAGCGGGATTTTCAAGTCAACCGACGGCGGAAACGCGTGGACGCGCCTTGCGTCGGGGCTTCCGGCGCAGTTCGGCCGCGCGGAAATCGCGCCGGCGCCGAGCCATCCGGCGGTCGTGTACGCGTACGCCGACGACGAGGAAAACGGCGGTGCAATCTATCGCAGCGACGACGCCGGCGCGCATTTCGCCCGCGCCAACGCCGATCCGCAAATCGCGCAGCGCGGGGACGATCTCGTTTCGCTGGCGGTGGATCCGCACGACGCCAACGTCGTGTACCTTACGAACACGTCGACCTATCGCTCGAACGACGGCGCGAAGACCTTTACCGCGATTAAAGGCGCGCCGGGCGGCGACGACTATCACACCGTCTGGATCGATCCGAACGAGTCGAACGTCATCGCGCTGGCGGCCGATCAGGGTGCGACCATTTCGGTCAACGGCGGCCGCACGTGGAGTTCCTGGTACAACCAGCCGACGGCCCAAATGTACCACGTATCCGCCGACGACCGATTCCCGTATTGGGTGTGCGGCGGCCAGCAGGAGAGCGGATCGGCGTGCGTCAGCAGCCGCGGCGGCTGGGGGCAGATCACGCAGCGCGACTGGCATACCGCCGGCGCGCAAGAATACGGGTACGTCATCCCCGATCCGCTGCATGCCGGCATCTTCTTCGGCGGCAAAGTCGAGCGATTCGACGAGCGCACCGGACAGGCGCAAGTGGTTTCTCCGGTCGCCCTGCCGTCGAAAAAATACCGCACGATCCGGACCGAGCCGCTGGCCTTTGACCGCTTCGACAAACACCGGTTGTACCTGGGCACCAACGTCGTCTTCGCGACCGAGGACGGCGGGTCGAGCTGGCGCGCCATCAGCCCGGATCTGACGCGCGCGCATCCCGGCGTGCCGGCGGTGCTGGGTCCGTTCGAGCGCGACGACCCGCAGCACGGGGCGCACCGCGGCGTCGTGTATGCGCTGGCGCCGTCGTATCGCCATTCGGGAACGATCTGGGCGGGAACCGACGACGGTCTCGTGTGGATCACGCGCGACGGCGGCACGCACTGGAAAAACATCACGCCGCCGGCCTTGACCCCGTGGAGCAAGGTTTCACAGATCGATGCATCGCGCGTGGACGACGCGACCGCATTCGTCGCGGTCAACCGCTTTCGTTTGGACGACCTCCTCCCGTACGTCTACGTTACCCACGACGGCGGCACGCGATGGCAACTCGCGGTCGCGGGCCTTCCCAACCAGCCAGTCAATGCCGTACGGCAGGATCCGCAGGAACCGCGCCTGCTCTACGCCGCAACCGAAAACGGTGCCTACGTTTCGTTCGACGCCGGCGCGCAGTGGCAATCGCTGCAGCTCGACCTTCCGCACACGTCGGTCCGCGACGTGATCGTTCACGGGAACGATGCGATCGTCGCGACGCACGGCCGGGGCTTCTGGATTCTCGACGACGTCACGCCGTTGCGCGCGCTGGCGCGCGAGCATGGAGCCGTGTTCGCGCCGGCGCATCCCGGCGTTTACTTGTTCGCCCCGCAACTCGCCTATCGCGTGCGCCGCGACATCAATACCGACACTCCGCTTCCGCCCGAAGAGCCGGCCGGTCAGAATCCGCCCGACGGCGCGATTCTCGATTACGCGTTGGCCGCGTCGGCTAAACACGTGGTCGTAACCATCTACGACGATCGCCGGCGAGTCGTGCGGAGCTACGCGAGCGACGACGCGCCGCCCACGCCGATTCCCGGGCTCGATAAGCCGGCGTACTGGGAGCGTCCCTTCCGCGCGCCCGCGACCGCTGCGGGAATGCACCGTTTCGTTTGGGATTTGCGCGAGCCGCCGCCGCGATCGCAAGCCCAAGACCTGCCCATCTCGGCCGTCGCTCACAACACGCCGCGCGTGCCGCAGGGAGCGCGCGTCGTCCCGGGCCGCTATGCCGTTACGCTCGATGCCGATGGCGTCGCCGCCGAACGGTCGCTGACCGTAGCCATGGATCCGCGCATCGCGTTGTCGTCGGCGGTGCTGCGGCAGCAGTACGCGCTCGCGCACGAGCTGACGGCGATCGCCGACCGAAGCTACCACGACGCGGGTGCCGCCAACGCGGCCGGCCACACCCACGCGGCCGAGGCCTTCGCGGCCCTCAACGATAGCGCGACCTTCCTTCTCGACACGGTCGATGGGGTCGACGCACCGCCGACGCGACAGGCGGCCGCGGCCGTCGCGACCCTCGGGAAGCGACTGCGGGAAGCCGAGCAGAACCACCCGCATTAGCGGCAGGCTAGGAGGATACGAGTTCGTCTTGGTATGATACGAGTTCGTCTTGAAAGGAGCAGTCTATTCATGAACACCATTCGTCTTGCGCTAGCCGCGCTCGCACTCGGGGCACTCGCCGCCACGTTTGCCGCGCCGGTAAGGGCAGCTACGACCACGTTGAGCGTGACCCTGAACCCCCAGAACAGCTCGGGCGAGACCGGCACGGCGACGCTGACCCAGGAAGCTGACGGCGTGCAGGTGGTCATCGCGCTGCAGAACGCTCCGGCCGGCCCGCAGCCGGCGCACATCCACCCCGGCGCCTGCTCGGACCTCAATCCGGCGCCGTTATACCCGCTCACCAGCGTTGCGGGCGGCAACTCGACGACCCTGATTAAGGGCGCCACGATCGATGGGCTGCTCAAGCAGCAGAGCGCCATCAACGTTCACAAGAGCACCACCGACCTGGCGACGTACGTCGCCTGCGGCGACATCAGCGCACCCTCGATGTAGGGCAACTTCGGATGGAGCGCCCCACGCCGTCTTCCCGCTTCGGCGAGCTCGCCGAAGGCGAACTTCCGGCCGACATCCGCGACGTCTACGAGACGAACCGGACGAAGCTCGGCTTCGTTCCCAACGTCTTTCGCGCTTACGCTCGCCGTCCGGAGCACTTTCGCGCCTTCATGGCCTATCACGACGTGCTGATGAAGACTCCCGGCGGTTTGAGCCGCGCCGAACGGGAAGCGATCGTCGTGGCGGTTTCCGCCGAAAACACGTGTCAATACTGCATGACCGCGCACGGCGCGGCCCTGCGGATTCTCGGCAAAGATGCGATACTGGCCGAACAAATCGCCAACAACTGGCACACGGCGGATCTCACCCCGCGTTGGCGTGCGATGCTCGAGTTTGCATCGCGCGTCAACGAACCCGGCTTCGCGGCAACCGACGCCGAAATCGAAGCAATGCGCGCGCAAGGCTTTTCCGACGACGAAATTTGGGACATCGCCGCAATCGCCGCGTTCTTCGGCTTTTCCAACCGGATGGCGGGCCTGATGGACATGCGACCCAACCCCGAATTCTACTCGATGGGCCGCCCCACGCCATCCTGAGCGCACCCCGGGGAGGCGGGGGCGAGCAGCGCAGCGTAGCGTGCGGCATCGATATTTCCGCCGGTGAGGATCGCGCCGACGCGCTTTGCCTCGAGTTCGGGGATGCGGCGCTGCAGCAGCGCGGCGATCGCGGCGGCGCCGCTCGGCTCGACGACGAGTTTCATGCGCTCGAACGTGAACGCGATCGCTTGACGGAGTTCGTCATCGCTCACGGTGACGATGCTTCGCACGTGTTTCCGCGCGATACCAAACGTCAGGTCGCTGGGGGACGTGGTTTGCAGCCCGTCGGCGATGGTTTTGGGTACGCCGATGGTGACGCGTTCTCCGCGCGCCAGCGACTGCGCGAAGTCGTCGCCGGCTTCGGGTTCGACGCCGTAAATCGCGATCGCCGGATCGATGCCGTGCGCGGCGAGCGCCGCTCCGCCCATCAATCCGCCGCCGCCGACCGGCACGACGACGGCATCGAGCGGTCCGGCGTCTTCCAACAACTCGAGCGCAGCGGTTCCGGCCCCGGCAACGACGCGCGGATCGTCGAACGGCGGAACGAGCGTCGCCCCGCGTTCCGCGGCGATGCCGCGGGCAATATCTTCCCGATGCGCGCCTTCGCGTTCGTAGAGCACGACTTCCGCCCCGTATTCGCGCGTCGCGTCGAGTTTAACAACGGGCGCATCCGACGGCATGACGATGGTTGCGGGAATGCCGAGGATGCGCGCGGCCAGCGCGACGCCCTGCGCGTGGTTGCCGCTCGAGAACGCCACGACGCCGGCTTCCCGCTCGCGCGGGGTCAGTGAGGCCAGAAAGTTGTAGGCGCCGCGAAACTTGAACGCCCCCATGCGCTGGAGGTTTTCGCATTTGACGAAGACCTGCGCGCCGCAAGCCGCATCGAGCGTGCGGGAACGAACGACCGGCGTGCGATGCGCCACGCCGCGCAGCCGCTCCGCGGCGGCGACGATCTCCGCGAAGCCGACGGTCATGAGCGTCCGGCTACGATTTTGGCGGTGCGATCGCCATTTTGAAGTTCCAACTGACGACTTTTCCGTTCTCGTCGAGCCGCATACGTTCGACGTACGCGCGCTTTTCGAATTTTGCGTCAAAGCAGTGCCAGCCTGCCTGGCAGTCCGCGGTCGTCTCCTTGATCGAAAGCAGCTTGCCCTGGGCGGACAACTCGTCGGACCACTCCGCGACCTTTACTCGCGAGATCGTCACCCCTTTGGCGATGTCGTCTTGAACCGGGCGCAGGTCGTTGTTCATGACGGCGTGCGTAATCTTGTCGGCCTCGCGCTCGTTTTTGTTTTGGAACGAGCAGGCGGCAAGCGCAGCGATAACCGCGCCCGCTGCTAGCAGGTTGCGGAAAAACTCGCGGTGACCGGATCGGGCCCGAATGATTCGCCGAAACGAGGAGCGATGAGGGAGCAACGCCGGGGCGTTGTGACCGAAGAGCGACGAAGCTTTCGGCGGA
>JBDTDR010000098.1:0-15680 GCA_039922955.1 Candidatus Tumulicola sp. | reverse complement strand
AGGATGACACGCGTTTGCCGCCCGCTACTGTGCGCCGATTTTTTGGTTGGCGTTGTTGAGGAGATAGATTTTGTCGGCGTGGCGGACGCCGAGGAGTTTTTGGTCGTAGATGATTCCGACGTACTGGCCGGCCTTGATCGCGCTCATTTGATACGTCGTTTTGCCGCTGGCGGAAAAGACCTGATTGAACTTCGGCACGATCGTGAAACTCAAGGTTTGCTTCGTGCGAGAATCTTGAACCTTGATGTTGCTGGTCGAGACGTGCACGACGATGCCGTAGAACGTGGATGCGGCCAGCGCCGTGCTCGAGGAGAGGGCGATCAGCGCCGCGACGAAGAGCGCCGCGGCGGCGGCGGGAGAGAAGAATGATTTCATAGCGCTCCCTTCACCCACGAGCCGGGCGGTCCATGCCGCGCGCTCGCCGAAAAGCCGAACCATGCGCATGCTGTTCGACGGGGTTTCGGCCGAGGCCACGCTTTTTGCCGACGGCGGATCTCGAGGGAACCCTGGGCCGGCGGCGAGCGGCGCCGTTCTGCTCGATTCCTCGGGTGAGGTAACGGAGGAAGTGGGCGCCTACCTCGGCATCGCCACCAACAACGTCGCCGAATGGACCGCCCTCGTCATCGGGCTCGAAGCCGCGGCGAAGCGCGGCATTCGCCGGCTCGCCATTCGCTTGGACTCCGAGCTGGTGGTCAAGCAGCTGCGCGGCGAATACCGCGTTAAGCACGCCGATCTGCAGCCGCTCCATCGGCGGGCCCTGGCCCTCGTGAGGCGCTTCGAGCATATCGATCTTCGGCATGTGCCGCGCAAACAAAACGTTCTGGCCGACCGCTTGGTGAACCGCGTGCTCGACCAGGAAGCCCCCGCGACCGCCAAGTAAGAGAGCCGCGGTTATGCGCCGGTTGCCGCCCGTCGAGATCTTCATCGTCGTCCTTACGGCGATATTTCTGGTCGCCGGCTGGAAGATCTACGGCGCCGGCGAGATGGGGCGTTTCGGGGGCGTGACCAAGGCGCAAAAAGCGCCGAGCCAGCTCTACGCGCGCCTCTCCATTCGCTACGCCAAGCCGCCCATATATGAAGAAGAATACCGCATGCAGGACGTCGAGGGCGTCTCGAAGTTTGAGTATCGGATTCGCAGCTACAACTGCAAGGAGATCTTGATCAAAGCGCCGGCCGGGAAAATCTACGACGTAAGCTTTTTCTTCGGCGGACTCGATCAGGACGGCATCTGGCAGATGGTAAATCTGCCGCCGCTTCCGAATCCCGATGCATACTACAGCGTCTACGTGAAGCAACTCGCCGATTTCAAGCAAGGCGAACGCACCGTAACGTTTACGAATCCGCATTACTGGGCGACGCACTCGTCAAACCGGCAGGTTCAACTCGATCTCCGCAAGCAGGGCCCGAACGATCTGTTGCACGTGCAAGGCCAAAAAGCCGACCCGCGATACGGGAAAGTCGTCGACGATTTTCGCGCCTTCGGGCCGGAAGAGTTCCGCAAGAACGTGACGGCCGCGCAGGCCCGCGCGCGTACCAGTGCCTGCAAATAGTCTGACTGACGTCAAGGCTCGCGTCGCGGCGCGCACGGTGCTGGTGCTCGCGCTCGTCGCCGCGCTGAGTTTTGGAATTTACGAAATCGTTGAAAGCCCCGGGAACCAGCTTTTCGGCAGAACCGTCGTGAGCGGTCCGAAAAACGAACGCGTCGTGGCCCTCACCTACGACGACGGGCCCAATCCGCCGTATACCGACGCGATTCTCGGCGTTCTGCGCGCCGAGCACGTACACGCAACGTTTTTCGTGGTGGGGCAGGCCGTGCAGGCCTATCCAGCGCTCGTTCGGCGAGAGGTCGACGACGGCAACGCGGTCGGAAATCATACCTGGAATCATGGGCATCTCGTGCTTTACGACACGGCGCGGCTTCGAGAGACGCTCCAGCGCACCGATCAAGCCATCTACGCGGCCAGCGGCCGGCATACGCGGATCATGCGCCCTCCGTACGGCGGCCGCGATTGGCTGGTTCTCGACGAAGTGCGCAAGCTTGGATACACGCCGGTGATGTGGTCCGTTCCGCTCCCGAACGACTGGGAATATCCGCCCGCGCCGTTGATCGCGTCGCGCGTGCTGCGCTACGTCGGCGACGGTTCGATCATTGACTTGCACGACGGTAACCGCGGCATCATCTGCGCGCGTCCGCACGTGCCGGCGCACGTCTGCGACCGTAGCCGCGACGTCGAAGCGACGCGCCTCATCGTCGAGGCCCTCAAGCAAAGGGGGTACCGCTTCGTAACGATTCCCGAGCTGCTCGAAATGGGTCGCGCGCCGGCTACGCGTACACGCGCCCGCCCAGGCGGATAAAGCCGCCGGCGTGACGATTGTCGGGGTCGTGGTGCGTCCAGTGAACGATCGGCGGACGCCCGCGATCGTGAACCATTTCCCCGCGCACTTCAATCCGGTCGCCGACCCGCACCGGGCACCGCGGGGCGATATCAACGTTGTCGACGACTTCCAGCGGCCCGGCGTCGCTCTGCGCGCTAAAGGCCTCGTGCATGCAGTGCGTTCGCGATCCGTAAAAATAGCGCGCCGGTGAGGAAACGGTGGCCTCGAAATCAACCCGGGCCGGCGCGGCCCCGGCATACGCTGCGGAGAGGTTCATGTCGTTCGTTCACGCTCCGCGCTTCCGGCGACAAGAGCGCGGCCGGTCGAGCGCGAAGTGACGGCGGCGAATGAAAACGATTCGAAGCGAGCGCTTGCGGCTCGTGCCGGTGAAGCCCGACAACGCCGAAGTGCTGTGGGACGTGCTCCAAGAGCCGGATCTGCGCGATTTCCAGGATCTTCCCGACATCGACGTCGCGCAGTTCCGGCGCACGGTTGCCGGCCGGCCCGCCGTCCTCGAGCCGTCGGCGCCCGGCCGGTTCGAATGGCTGGTCTATTTCGATCGGCCCGCGCGGGGTACCGAACCGTTAGGATGGGTTTCGCTGCGAATCTCGGAGCGGACGCCCACCACCGCCGAAATCGGCTACAGCATCGTGCGAGCCCATCGCGGCCGCGGCATCGCAACCGAAGCCGTCGCGGCCCTGGTTGCCGAAGGTTTCAGACGCGCACGCTTACGCCGCATGCGCGCCTTCTGCGTTCCCGGCAACGTCTCGTCGCGCGCGGTGTTGCGGCGTAACGGATTCGAGGACGAAGGCATCGTCCCGCACGGGGCGACCGTGCAGGGTCAGCCGGTCGACGTCATCGCTCACTCGCTCGCGCGCGAACGCTGGGAATCGCCGCCCGCGCCGGCGTAGAGCGCTTCGATGCGGTCGGCGTGAGCGTCGAGCCGGTATTCCTGCGCCTGCGTAAACGCCCGCGCGGCGGCCGCTTGCCACGCATCCCTCGCGAGCAGCGCGCCGATCGCCGCGCCGAGCGCGCCTTCGTCGCCGCGCGGGACTAGGCGACCGCCGCCACCAATCCATTCCGAAATTGCGCCCGCATCGTACGCCGCCACCGGCCGCCCGCGGGCAAATGCCTCGATTCCGACCAACCCAAACGGCTCGCCCCACAGCGACGGCACGGCCACCAGCGCGGCATCATCGTACGCGCGCAGCATCGCCGCGGAATCCAGACGCCCGAGTGCCTGGATGCGAACGCCGCGCGTCCGGGCCTCCTTCAGCGCCGCCGCTAGATCCGGCCCTTCGCCGGCAATCCGCAGCAGCGGGCGCTCGGATGGCGATATCCCCGCAAGCGCCCGGACCAGCGAACGCGCACCCTTCGACGGCACGACTCGGCCCGCAAACAGCACCGCATCGGCGGCGGGACGGGGTGCGGGAGAAACGGCGAATGCCTCATCGGCGAGCGGCGGCGAAACCACGTGCGTGCGCTCCGGCGCGATACCGTTGCGTTCCGCGAGATTCGCAACGTAGCGCGATAGCGCGATCGTCGCATCCGCCGCGCCGACCGCCCGCGCCACCGCCGCCCGATTTCGAATCAACGCGAACGTCCGCGGACGCGGTCCGTACGCGCAGCCGTTGGCCAGCGCGTGCCATCCGCATGCGAACGAGCCCATCGCAATCCCGCAAATTCCTCCGCCTTGGGGATAGAGCCGGTCGCCATTCGGGCAAAACGGCCGGTGATCGTGAAGGTGATACACGACGCGCGGAGCGTGAAGAAGAGTCGCGTCGAGCACGCCCGCGTCGAGCACGTTATGAACCGCCGCGACATCCGGCGCGAAGTCCCGCGCGATCGTCGCCACCGCCTCGGATGCCGCTGCCGACGGCGGATCGTGCTCGTCGCTCCATTTCACCGCTTGCGCCGGGACGCCGTACGCGCCGGCGCGGGCGACGCTGCGGGCAACCACGCGCACGTCGTGGCCGCGGGCAGCCAGTACCGGAAGCAGCGCGCGCAGATACGTCTCGGTGCCGCCTTCGGCGTCCACGCGCTCGCATAAAACGAGTACCTTCACGTCGAACGCGCCAGGTCGCGAAACAGCGCTAAGTGCGCGGCGGTGCTCTCATCCCAGCTAAAGTGCGTGGCCCGGTCGAGCCCCGCGATGCGCAGACGACCGCGCAAGGCGGCATCGTCGGTCACGCGCCGCAGGGCCGCCGCCCAGGCCGGTGCGTCGTCGGGCGGGGCATACGCAACCGCATCGCCGCCGATCTCCGGCAGCGAACTCGCGTGCGAGGCGATAACCGGCGTGCCGCACGCCATCGCCTCGACCATCGGCATGCCGAACGTTTCGTGGTACGAGGCCAGCGCCAGCGCGATCGCGCCGCGATAGAGCGCGCGCAGCGCGCCGTTGATGCTTCCGATCAGGTCGTCACCCAGATTTCCGGCGTGGAAAACTCCGGCCAAGGCGGGCGCCTGAGCTCCCGCGACCACCAGCGGCGGCGCGCCGGTTCCATCCGGCCAGGCACGCCGGTAGGCGTCGTACAGCAGCGAAAAATTCTTGCGCGGCTCGGCGATCGGATCGCCGACGAACAGCAGATAGCGCTGCGGGAAGAGCCCGGCGGGAAGCGGCTGCGCCGGGCCGGGAGAGAACGACGGTTCGACCCCGTGGTGGATGACGTCGATGCGGTCGAGCGGCACCCCGAAAACCGCATGCACTTCATCCCGGCCAAACGCCGACACCGCGACGATCTGCGCCGCCGTGCGCACGGATTCGAGAAACGGTTTCTGCGCGTGGTCGCGGCGCTTGGCGTCGGCGTCCGGGTATCGAAACGGCACGGCGTCGTGAATCGTCACGACGCTGGGCAACGGCGATGGGAAAAATGTCCCATTTGCGGGATGCCAGATCACGTCGAGGCCGTTGCCGACGAACGGCCGCACGGCGAATTTACGCGACCCGAGCGCTTGGGTAAATGCGGAGCGATGTCGAAACGCCAGCGGCCCGTGCGCGAGCAGCGTCAGCTCGATGTCATCGCGTACGATAAGCCGGCGCAAGATCGCGCGCGCGTAGCGGCCGATTCCGCGCGTGTCCTCGGCGACGACGCGAGCGTCGACGGCGAGACGCAGAGACGACATCGCTGGCCGAGTTCGAGCGGGCGGCGGAAACTCCGCTCCGCCGCGCGAACGCCGGGTCGATGACCGGCGAAGCGACTTCGAGTTCGGTTGCGGCCCACCTCATTTTGGGCCCGCGCGAGGAGCCGTTTCTCGGCGCGATGCTCGAATCGATTGCCGGGAGCGCGGCGATGCTGATCGTCAACGATAATGGCCCGGGCCGCTCGCCGCACGCGGCCGCCTTGGAAAATAGCCCGTTCGGGCGAGCCGGGCGCATCCTCGTCGACCGGACGCCGTTTGCCGGCTTTGCCGCGGCGCGCAACGTCTGCATGCGCCTCCACGCACAACGCGGCGCCGGCGATTGGGTCGCTTTCATCGATGCCGACGAAGTGCACGGAGAAAACGTGGCGCGCATCGCCGCGAACCTCGGCCGCGTTCCACCCGAGTACGATTTCCTCGACGGCTACACGTGGCACTTCTTTCAATCGTTCGACTACTACACGTCGATCGAGCGCCGCATGATGTTCTATCGTTTCCGAGCGGACTCGCACTGGGAAGGCGCCGTGCACGAAAGGCTCGTCGGTCTCGGCGGCAAACGCATCGCCCTGCCGTACGTCTACGGTCACTACGGGCACACCCTGGAACCCCGCCGGCACGCCGAAAAAGGGCGGCACTATTCTTCGTTGGGCGCGCCCGGCGAGGTGCTGCGCGCGGATCAGCTCGACGATTTCGACGTCGCCCGATATTTCGAGCCGGAGTATCCGCGCCTATTGCGCTTTCGGGGCGAACATCCGCCGGCGGCGCGCGCCGCCTTGGAACGGCTGCGCCCGCCGCTCCAGGCAACTCACGAGCTAACCGAGGCGATCGTTCGCGCGCAGCCGGTCCCCGTCAAGCTGCGCAACGCGTTCCGGAAAATCAATTATGAAGTGCGCTGGCGCGGCCGCGCCGGCAACGGCCTGGCACGCCGTCTCATGCGGGGATGAAACGGCTATTCGGCGGCCGCGGCGAGCGGCGCCCCGGCGGGCCGCTTGCGCGTGGTGAGGAAGAACGCCAGCGGGGTCGACACGACGAAGACGATCGCGCAGACCCGGAAGAGGTAGTCGTAGGCGATCATGGCCGATTGCTCCGCGACCATTTGCGTGAGCGTACCGACCGAATATCCATGCGTGCTGGTAACGCCCGATGCGAGCACGTCCCACGCCACCGCGCTCTGATGGACGAGCATCGTGGTGAGGATCGCGATGCCGAAGCTGCCACCGAGCTGACGCAACAGCGTGTACACGCCGGTCGCGCCGGCGAGCTCGGGGATCGGAACGTCGTTGAGCGATAGGGTCGTCAACGGGACGAACAGGAAGCCCAGGCCGAATCCCTGGATCAACCGCGGCCAGAAGACGTCCCAGTAGCCCGCTTGCACCGTCAATCCTCCGAGCAGCCACGTCGACCACGCAAACAGCAGCATCCCGAAGACGATCGACCATCGGCCGTCGATCCGGTTGAAGATTCGCCCGATGATCAACATCGAGACGGCGGTCGACAGCGCACCCGGCAGCAGCGCCATTCCGGTGTCGAAAGCGGTAAAGCCGAGGATCGACTGAAAGAACAGCGGCAGAATCAGCGCGGTGCCGAACAATCCGAAGCCCATGATCGTTCCGAGAATCGAGCCAATCGAAAACGATCGGAACTTGAAAACGTAGAGATCGACGATCGGATACTTGTCGCGCAGCGATTTGAAGATAAAAACCGTCAGCGATATCACGGCGACCGCCGTCAGCAGTTGAATGGTTGAGGACGCAAACCAATCGTCGTGTTCGCCGCGCTCCAGCACGTACTGCAGCGACGCGAGCCCGGCCGTCAGCAAGCCGAGCGCCGTCCAGTCGATGCTGCCTTTGGGCTTTGAATGAAACTTCGGGTTCGGAATGAACGCCAGCGTCATGAGAAACGCGATGATGCCGATCGGAATGTTGATGTAGAAGATCAGCGGCCAGCTCGCGTTATCGACGATGTAGCCGCCCAATGTCGGGCCGACCGCCGGCCCGACCATCGCCCCCAAGCCGAAGATCGCCATGGCCGCGCCGCGTTTTTCCGGCGGGTACGTTTCGAACATGATCGCCTGCGCGGTTGGCTGGAGTGCGCCGCCCCCGAACCCTTGAAGCACGCGATAGAAGACGAGAAGCCAAATCGAGTGCGCGATGCCGCACAAGAACGAAGCGACCGTGAAAACTCCGAGCGAAATGGCATAGAACATCTTGCGCCCGAGCAGCGCCGTCAACCACCCGTTGAGGGGCATGACGATGACGTTGGCCAGAATGTAGCCGGTCGCAACCCAGGCAACTTCGTCTACCGTCGCCCCGAGGTTTCCTCCGATCGTGTTGAGCGCTACGTTGACGATCGTCGAATCGATGATCGCCATAATCAGCCCGAGCATCACCGTGATGGTGATTAAGGCCACCGGAGCCTGCTCGCGCTGGCGGAACGGATTGCGCATTCTCAGATGGTTAACCGGCTAACCATCGACGCGGTTGCGACCCACGCAGGATGCTTCCACCGGCGGGGGCTATATGTCGCCGAACGGATGCTTGAGAAAGTGGACTGGGCGGGAACGCCGCTCGGAGCGCAGCGAACGTGGACGCCCGCGTTGCGGTACGCGGTGACGTTTTGTCTCGCTTCGCGCTTTCCGATGCTCCTCTGGTGGGGCCCGGAACTCATTCAAATTTATAACGACGGGTTCGTGCCGCTCCTCGGAAAGCGTCATCCGTCCGCCCTCGGCCAACGCGCGGCCGACTGCTGGCCCGAAGCGTGGGACGTCATCGGACCGAACATCGAACGTACGCGCGCCACGGGCGAGCCGTTCTGGGCTGAAGATATGATGTTCAAACTGGAACGCAACGGCTTCGTCGAGGAAGCATACTTCACGTATTCGTACAGCCGGATCGAGGGTGACGACGAGCGAGATCGGGGCGTGCTGTGTTCCGCCACGGAAACCACGCAGGCGGTATTGCGCGGGATGGAGTTCCGATCGATGGCGGATTCGCTCGCGCATATCGTGTACACGCACTCGCCCGACGGAACGATCGACTGGGTTAACGCGCGCTGGCATGAATACACGCGGCTGCCGCCCGACATGGCGATGACGCCCGAGGGCTGGGCCCGCGTACTGCATCCGGCCGACGCGAGGATCATGCGTGCCGGTCGAGCGGCGGCGTTTGCCGAAAGCAAGCGGTACGGTTTCGAAGCGAGGATCAGGCCGGATGGCGCGGCCGATGAAGACTATCGCTGGTTTCACTTCAGCGCGGTCCCGATGCGCGCGTCGAACGGCGCGATCTTCCGATGGGCCGGCACTGCTACCGACGTGCACGACCGTCGCGTCGCCGAGAACGCGCTACGCGCGCAATTCGACCGAGAACACGCGGTGTCGCTCGCGTTTCAGCGGGCCGCGTTGCCCAAAGCCCTCCCGGACCTGCCGGGCCTCGACTTTCATGCCGTGTACGAACCTGCCGGTGCGGAAGCGCTCGTCGGAGGCGATTGGTACGATGCGTTTCAGTTGCCCGACGGGCGCATCGTCCTGTCCGTCGGTGACGTCGTCGGCAGCGGTTCGGACGCCGCGATCACGATGGCGGCCGTTCGTCAAGCGATACGTGGAGCCGCGCAGGTGTATCCGGACGCGGTCGCCATTCTCAATGCCGCGGACCTCGCGCTGGGTTCCGAGCAGCCCGACCGCATCGTAACGGCATTTCTCGGGATGCTCGATCCGCTGACGCTCTCATTTTCGTACGCATGCGCGGGACATCCGGCGCCGCTGCTGCGTCATTCCGACGGCACGATCGCCGAGCTCGGCGCGTTCGGGCTGCCGCTCGGCTTGCGTGAGGAGAAGCAATCGTACGCCGCCGTCAACGCCAGCGTCACGCTGCCCGATCGCTCGCTGCTGGTTTTGTATACCGACGGCCTGGTCGAATCGACGCACAACATCATCGAAGGCGATGCCCGCCTCCGCCGCGCGCTGGGTTCCTGCGAGGTTTACGAGGCCGCCGATCCGGCCACGGCGATTCGACGGACGGTCCTTACGACCGTAACCGACGACGTTGCGATTCTTACCTTGCGCGTCACGGCCGCCCCCGAGGTATTCGCCCAGCCCCGTTGGGAGTTTCGAGCCGGCGACGCCAAAATGGCCGTGTACATCCGCGGGCAAATCGCGCGCATTCTAAAAGACCTTGGAGCGACGGTTAGCGAGGCGAGCGACGCCGAACTCGTTTTCGGGGAACTTCTCGGCAACGTCGTTCGCCACACTGAAGGAAGCGTCGAATGCGCGCTGGATCTCGCGGGAATAGCGCCGGTGTTACACGTTCTCGACCGAGGGCCGGGCTTCACGTTTTACGCGCGGCTGCCCAAGGACAGCATGAGCGAGTCCGGTCGCGGCCTGTACATCACGGCCGCACTCGCCCGCGACGTTAGCGTCGTTCCGCGGCGCGACGGCGGCAGCCACGCTCGAGCCGTGCTCAACATGCGCTTGCCGCGTCGCCCGCGAAACGATTAGCCGACGTTCGCGGGCGACCCCGTTGCTACTCTTTCGTGCAGATAGCGGCTACCGTAACCTTGCGGCCGGTTTTCGTCTCGGTAAAGGTGGAAGACGAAGTCACTTTGGTGTTGCTGACCTTGGTGGCGACCATATCGGTTTGGCTGTGGATGTTGGGACCCGGCGCGAACGAAACGTCGTGCCACGTCATATGATTCCCGGCCCAGCCTTTTGAGAACGAGAGACCGTACGCACCTTGGTCGCCCGAAAGAACGTCGACCCACCGCTTGGAGTCAGGGTCGTAGGTGATCTTGTCCGTGACCGTAAGTTGGGTGCTGACCCACGCCGTGGGCTTCGTGGTCGAAGTTTCGTTCATCCAGTAGCCGCTGGGGTCCAAAGCGTACGTTGAAATCGTTTGATACGGTCCCGGCCGGCGCGAACTTTTCGTGCTGCAGGCCCAGGTTCCAACTAAGAAGTCCATCGAGGAGAAGTTCGGCTTTACGACGGCCGGGATCGGGGTGCTCTCGGTTTGCGCCGGTGCACTGCCCGGGAGCAGCGGGGCAACGAGGATCGCAATGGTAAGCAACGAGCGTAAGACTCGCATAGGCGTCTCCTTATGATAACGAGAGAGTTCGAGGAAGGTCCACGCCCGCGAATGGGCAGTTATGCCCCCGGCTGATGCCCGCCTGCTTGCATCGCATACGATCCCGTTCGAAGGTCGTCGAGGGCCGTCGCCGCGCGCGTGCGCCAGCCGAGCTGGGTTTGCGCCCGCTTCGAGCTGACCCGCGAGTCCAGCGCGAGCGCATCCGCGAACGCCCCGAGCGTGTTTCGCGCCTCTTCCAACGGCCACGAAACGACCTTCCCGTTTCGGCCCGCTCCGTGGCTGGCGGCCTCGGCCATCTCGGCGACGGTGAACCAGGTTTCGTCCGCGGCGTTGTAGATCGTGCCGGACGCAGCGCTTTCGAGCGCCAGCACGTAGAGTTGCGCCAGGTCGTCGGCGTGGACCATCGGCCAATGGTTGCGGCCGTCTCCGACGAATCGCGCGGCGCCGGTCGCGCTCGCCGACTGCACCCACATCGCCGGGATGCCCCCGCCGTGCCCGTAAACGGCGGCTGGACGGATGACGACGGCCCGCACGCCGCGCGCAACGCCGTCGAGCACCACGCGTTCCAGCTGCGGCCGATGCTCGACCAGCGGTGTCGGATCGAGCGCCGCGTTTTCATCCGCAATCCGTTCGCCCGTGTTGCCGTAAATCCAAACCCCGCTCGTGTAGACGAAAACCTTGCCGCTGCCGAGCGCGTCAACCAGCGTGCTTAGCGCGGCGCCCTCTACCTGCGCTCCGTCGCTTCCGTTGTACTGCACGGCGTAAACGACGCCGTCGGCGCGTTGCGCCGGCGCGACGAGCGATTGCGGCTGCGTCACGTCGCTCGTTGCCGGTTCCACCTCGGCCTCGCGTAATTTCCGCGAAGCGTCGTCGGTGCGGGCGGAGCCCAGCACCTCATGGCCGCGATCCTTGAGTGCCTTCGCGATGGCCGAGCCGACGTAGCCCGTCGCACCGATGACGAAAACTCTCACGCAATCAGAATCCCTTCGGTCAGAACCCTTCGTTCGAATGCGTACTACGGCAAACCGGGCGCGGGCCCTTTTTGCTTAACGAGGTCTCGGGGCGTCGCCATGGAAATCGGAAGACCCCGATTCCGAACGAGGCGGTGCGGACTATGCGGATGTTCAGCTCGGCGGCGTGCCTCTTCAGTCTGGCGACGGCCATGACAATGCTGGCCGCCTGCAATGGCAACGCCGCGCCGCAGTCCGCGGCCGGGGGAACCGGGTTTACCCCGAACGGTGATGCGAGGCTCGGTGCTAAATCTCGCCGGTCGTGGATGGCTCCCGGCACGAAGCGAATGGATCTCCTCTACGTCTCCGACCTGGGTGCCGGTGACGTCGAGGTGTACTCGTACCCGGGGGCCCTTTTGAAGGGCACGCTGACCGGTTTTACCTCGCCGCACGGCGAGTGCGCCGATCGGGCGGGTAACGTGTACGTCACCGACGGCGTGGCGAGCCGGATCGTCGAGTATGCGCACGGCGGCACGAAGCCGATACGAATCGTGAGCGATGCGGGGTATTCACCATCGGGCTGTGCCGTGGATCCGACGACGGGAGATCTCGCCGTCACGAACTACGCGCCTTTTGGCTCGGGTCCGGGCAACGTTTCGATCTACGAACAGGCTAAGGTCACGCCGAAGACCTATACGAACTCGAGCATCTATTACTATTACTATTGCGGCTACGACGACAAGGGCAACCTTTATGTCGATGGGACCGCCTCAGCGTACCAGCAGGTCCACTTCGGGTTCGCCGAGCTTCGAGCGGGCGGCAAGGCGCTGGAAACTATCACGTTGGCCCACACCTTTAACCATCCGGGCGGCGTTCAGTGGGACGGACGTTACGTCGCGGTCGGCGATCAGACGACCCTAACCGGCCCGTCCACGGTCTACGAATTTTCCATCAAAGGGACTAGCGGAATGCAAGTTGCCGCCACTCCGCTCACCACTTCGTGCGACGCCCTGCAATTTTGGATCGAGCACGACCGGATCGTCGTGCCAAACGTTTGCAGCCCGAACGTCATGTACTTTGCGTACCCGGCCGGCGGGACGGCCACCAAGACCATCCATAACGGCCTCACGGGGCCGGTCGGCACGGCGATCAGCGTTGCGAGCTAAGGTCGCGTGAAACGTCTGATTGTTTTCGATCTCGACGGGACGCTTGCTCCAAGCAAGTCCGCGATCGATGCCGAGATGGCGAACCTGCTCGTGTCGCTGCTCGGGGTGACCGAGGTGGCGATCATTTCCGGGGGAGATTTCCCGCAGTTCCAAACCCAAGTTCTAGCGCACTTGCCGTCGGGCGAGTTGCTGGCGAAGCTTTCGATTCTTCCGACTTGCGGAACCAAGTTCTACCGGTACAAAGGCGATTGGCAGAAACTCTACTCCGAGGATTTCACGACCGCGCAAAAAGCAACGATTGTCGCAGCGCTGAAAGATGCGGTCGAAAAATCGGGCTTCCAGGCACAGAAGACGTGGGGTAACGCGATTGAAGACCGCGGCAGCCAGATCACCTACTCGGCGTTGGGCCAACAAGCGCCGCTGGACGAAAAGCAAAAATGGGACCCGGATTTCGCAAAGCGCGCGAAAATCAAGGCGTTGCTCGACCCGGCGCTACCCGGTTTTTCCGTTCATCTCGGCGGAGAAACATCGATCGACGTTACGCTGCCCGGAATCGATAAGGCCTACGGCATTCGAAAACTGCGCGACGTCCTGGGCATCGACATCGGCGAAATGCTGTATGTCGGCGACGCCCTGTTTCCTGGCGGCAACGACTATCCGGCGCGAGAAACCGGCGTCGTTTGCATTGCGGTTCGGGATCCGGACGAAACGAAGCGCGTCATCGAAGCCGTCGTCGCCTGCCTGGCGACCGTCGCCTAAAGCGAGTCCTTAGCCGCCGCTCGGGGCGAGCAAGTCGATGGCCCCTTGGGCCGCGACGCGTTCGCCGGCGCGCAATCCCGCAGTCACCCGCACGAACGTACTGCTTTGCGCGTCGATCGTGACGACCCGTGAGGAAAAGCGCGCGCTCCCATCGGGAGCGTGCGTCTGCACGAAGACGAGGGTGTTCCCATTCTGGGGATCTTCAACGATCGCGCTGCGTGGAACTATCAGCCCGCGCACGCGCCCGACTACGACCGTCGCGTCGATCGGGGTCCCCGCGGGGAGGTCGTCGGGAATGCCGCGGACGTCAATCAGCGCGAGGCCCGTCGCCGGGTTAACCGCGGGCGCGACGCCGGCGACGCGCGCGTCGAAGTGCCGGCCCGACGCCTGCGCGTGCACGAGGTTGCCGGCGGCGATTCGCAGCACGTCGTTCACCGGCGCGTCCAGCGTGGCGACGTGAGCGAGCGCCGGCGTTAGCGCGATCGCCGAAACCGTCGGATCGACCGCGTCGCCCGGCGCAACGAAGACCGCGGTGACGATTCCCGAAGCCGGGGCGCGCAATATCGTCCGCGACAGGTCGTATTGCGCCGACGCCGCATGCACGCTGGCCGAACGCGACTGCGCCCGCGCGGCAACGAGTTGACCGCCGGCGCTTTTCGAATCGGCCAGGTCGGCGGCAACGGCGGCCTGCCCCGCCGCAACGTCGCGGAGCGCCACGATACCCGCCGCATACAGCCGCTGTTGTCGCCGTAGCTCGGCGCGATCGACCCGCAGTTTCACCGACACGCGGTCGACGGCGGCTACCGCAGCCCCGGCCGCCGCCGCCTGCGCGTCGGCGCCGGCCTGCTGCGCCGCCAGCGAATACGTCGTCGCATCGATTTGCGCCAGCGGCGTTCCCGTTTCGACCCGTTCCCCCAACCGCACGTCAACCCGCGCGACCGTTCCGGGCACCGAAAATGCCAGCTTCGATTGCGTCCCGGCCGCCGGACCCACGCGGCCCGCCAGCGCAATCGTTCGCTCCACGAATCCGTCTCGCGCGGCTTGCGTAGGGACGTGCGGCTTGGTCGAAGCGGTCGGCGACGGTTGGCCGCGATTCGCAAACATCCAGCCGGCAATACCCGCGATCGCGAGCGCGGCGACGACGATGGCGGCCCCGAAACCCCGCGAGCGAGTCATGGCACCATGGCCTCCAAAAGAGCGAGTGCTTGCGCGCGTTGATACTCCGCGATCAGCGCATCTACCGATGCTTGCACGTACGACCGGCGCGCTTCGGCCACGTCGAGACTCGAACTCGCGCCTTCGCGATAGCCTAGTTCCACCGCGGCCAGCGCGCGTTGCGCCGCGTCGCGCGCGTGCCGAGCCGCGCTTTGCGCCGCCTGCGCCGCGCGGGCCGTGCGCACCGCCGCCGCGACGTCGAGCGCGATCGTGCGCCGTTCCTCGATCAGCTGCGTTTGCGCTGCATCGGCCTGCGCCTGCGCGATCGCCACGCGCTCGTTCGTGCCCGGGGCCAGCGGCACGTCGAGATGCACCGCGGCTTGCGGGCCGTGCACCGGCACCGCCGTATCGACCCCGCGCTGATAGCCCCCGCCGACGGTTAGGGACGGCCATGCGGTCTGCCGTGCTAACGAAACGCCGGTCTTGCGCGCATCCAGCGACGCCAATAGCGCCGCAAGTTCCGGCCGCGACGCCAACGCGCGCGCCACAGCGGACCGTTCGTCGAGCGGTGCGCGCGGTTCCACGCCCCCTTGCCGCTGACTGCCGAGCCGAGCCAGGGTGGAGGGCTCGACGTTCGCCGCCGACGCCAGCGCGTCGACGGCATTCGCGCGATCCGCCTGGGCCCGCGCGAAGTCGGCCTGCGCTTGCGACAGCGATACGTCGGCGCGCAACACGTCGAGACGCGGAGCTTCCCCGGTGCGCGCTCGGATTTCCGCCGCCGAGCGTCCGCGCTGCGCCCCACGCACCGCCTGCGCGCGCACCTGTTCGATCGCGATCGCTTGTAACGCCGTGAAGTACCGATCGATTCCCCTCGCGCGCGCTTGCAGGGTAGCGGAGTCGGCGTCGCGCTGCGCTGCCAGCAGGTCCGCCGCCGCGACGCGCGTCGTTGCCGAGTTGGCGAGGATGTCGTTGATTGAAATCCCCGCGCCGACGGTAATGAAATGCTGTTCGACGGTCGCCGGCCCGGCCGGCGCCGCTTGCGGCGAAAGCGAGTAGTCACC
>JBDTDR010000097.1:0-23339 GCA_039922955.1 Candidatus Tumulicola sp. | reverse complement strand
GCTTGCAGGACCTCGCGTATCTGTGGCTCGTCGTCGACGATCAAAACGATCTTGCGTTCCATCGGCTCCCCGTCCGCATGCTCACCGATCGATACCCGGATCGTGCGACCCACTGCCCGCAGCATCGTCCTCCGCGAGATCCGCTAAGGCGATACGTGCCGCCCTCAGCGCTTCGCAGACGTTGTTGAGACGTTGCGGCGTCACCTCAAAGGTTCCGTCCGCCATCGCCTCCACGTTTGCAAGCGCGATCGAGAGCGAATTCGAAAGCTCGTGTCTTGACGAGCGAAAACGGGCGATCGCGGGATGAATTTCTTCCGACATGCTTGGCGAGTGCCTCGTGGAGGAAGGAAGAGCCGACGAAGTTCCGCGGAATCCCGTCCCGCAATGGACTTAGGCGACGCCGCGGAGTTCCCTCGGGGCGCCGAGGATCGGTTCGAGTTGATGGAGTCGGTTCCCGACGCAACGATCGTCGTCGGGGCTGGCGGGCGCATCGCCTTCGCCAACGGTCACGCGCAGAAGCTGTTCGGCTATGGGCTTGACGAGTTGGTCGGTGCGGAGATCGAACTGCTCGTGCCGGATCGCCTGCGCCAAGGGCACGTCGAACATCGCGACGATTACGCGCGCGACCCACGAGTTCGCCCGATGGGCGCGGGTCTCGATCTCCACGGCCGTCGTAAGAATGGCACCGAGTTTCCCGTCGAGATCAGCTTGAGCCCGCTCCGCGCGGGTGTCGGAACGTTCGTGGTTAGCACGATTCGAGACGTCAGCGAACGAAAAGCGTTCGAGCGCGAGCTTTGGGAGAAGAACGTCGAGCTCCAAAGCGCCAATCGGGCGAAGGATCGATTCCTGGCGTCGATGAGTCACGAGCTGCGGACTCCGCTTAACGCGATCATCGGATTCACCGGGACGCTGCTGATGAGGCTCCCCGGCCCGCTGACCGCGGACCAGGAACACCAGCTGAACATCGTTGCGTCCAGCGCGCGCGGCGGCCGTCGTCGGGGAGGTCGCCGATTCGTTGCGTTCGCTCGCGCGCGAGAAAGGCCTCAAGTTCACGACGTCGTTTTCCGATTCGAACGACGAATTCGTCGTCGTGACGGATCGGCGCGCCCTGCATCAGATACTGCTCAATCTCGCCAACAATGCAGTCAAGTGCACGGAAAAAGGATCCATCGCCATCGACGTCGTGGCGGTCGGTCGCGGCAAACCCCACGTGGCGCTGAACGTCACCGACACGGGAATCGGCATCAAACCGGAGGACCGGCCGCGGCTCTTCCAGGCGTTCGGGCAGGTCGATCCGTCCAGCACGCGGCGTTTCGAAGGAGCCGGCCTCGGCCTCCATCTTTGCGCGCGGCTCGCGATGCTGATCGGGGCGTCGCTGACGTTCGAGAGCGCGCACGGCCAGGGGAGCACGTTCACGTTAACGCTGCCCCGAGGGAGCCGCTAACGATGCCGGCCGCGCGGATCCTCGTGGTTGACGACAACGGCTCGAATCTCGAACTGATGCTCTATCTCCTACACGCGTTCGGCTATCGCGCGGAAGGTGCGAGCGACGGGCTCTCCGGCCTCGAGCGGGCGCGGGGGACGAGGTTCGATGCAGTGCTCGTCGATATCCTCATGCCGGGTATTGACGGATACGAGTTTGCCCGTCGCTTCAAATCGGACGCGGCCCGTGCGACGACGCCGCTGATCGCCGTTACCGCGCTTGCGATGGTCGGCGACCGGGAACGGGCGTTCTCCGCGGGCTTCGACGGGTACATTACCAAACCGATCGACCCGCAAGCGTTCCTCGCCCAAGTCGAGACCCACCTCGCCGAGTCGCTGCGGTCCGATTCGGCCAGCCCGAGTTAGCGTTCGTGGCGAATATTCTGATCCTCGACGACGAGTACGCGAACCGGCTCCTACTAACGACGGTCCTGCGACACGCCGGCCATCGCGTATTGGAAGCGGCGACGGGCGCCGAAGCGGTGCGCATCGCCGGCGAACGGCGTCTGGACCTGCTGCTGGTCGATCTTTCCTTGCCGGGGATGAGCGGAGCAGAAGTGATCCGCGCAGTCCGATCGCAAAGCGCGACCGTTGGAATGAGGATCGCGCTCTACACCGGAACGCCCGTGGACGCCGCCCTGCGGGATTTCATGGAACGCAACGCCATTGCGCACGTCGTTCCCAAGCCTTCGGACCCGCACGCATTGCTACGCGCGGTCGAAGCCGCACTGCACGGCTAGGAGTCAGACAAACTCCGAGCAATCGGTCATAAAGGCCGGGCTTCGGCGCCGGCCGGCACGTGCGGTCTTTTCCGGCTTTGCCGATCGGGCGGGACGATCATCACCGGAACGGTCGAATGTCGAAGAACGCCCTCGGCGACGCTGCCCATCAGCAGACGGCTCAATCCGCTTCGGCCATGGCTTCCCATGACGATCCATTCTGCGCCGGCCTCGGTCGCCAAGCGCAGGATTTCATCGACGACGTTTCCGCGCCCGATCTGGGATTCGACGCCGTCAACTCGACGTTGCGCGCGCTCGACGGCTTCCTTCAGCATGCTTGCACCCTCCGCGCGCACCGCGTCAAAGCATTCTTGAGCGAACTGCGGCTCCCCGAAGGTCATCGCCGCTACCCGAGCGATATCGGCCACGTGACAGACGATCAGCGTTGCCCGCAGAGCGGATGCCAGATCGGCCGCCACGTCGAGCGCCCGCAACGACTGTTCGGAGCCGTCGACCGGGATCAAGATCCGCCCGTTCATGTCCCGATCGTAGCGTCGAGATCGGAAGAAGTTATGAAGGATCGATTCACCACAAATTCGCCGGCACTTCGTAGATTTGAGGGGACTCGCAACGGAGGTAGCCTCTCATCGCCGAGGAAACGCCCGATAGGAAAGCCGCGGATAGGAGGTCGGAGTGGGACGGGGCGGTTTGATCTTTCAGATATTCATCGTTGCCGCGGCGCTGGCGGTTGCCGTCATGGTCTTTCTCGCGAATTACCGCGGGCGCGATCCGCTTCCCCAGCAAGTCGTCGCGTCGCGAGGATATGCGTTACGGCGATACTGGTTCTGGCTGGTGCTGCTCGTCGCGATCGCGACCTTTGCCGTGACGATTCCGTACTTTCCGTATCCGCGGGCGGGAGCGGCCATCGATGCCAAGCACGTTGCCGTCGAGGCTCAACAGTACGGCTTTACGGTCGCTGCGGTCGTGCCCCTTAATCGGCCGGTTATCTTCGACGTGACTTCTAAGGACGTGAATCACGGCTTCGGCATCTACGGCCCCGACGGAGCCATCGTCAGTCAGGTTCAGGCGATGCCCGGCTACGTCAATCACCTTCCGGTGACGTTCGCGGTCCCGGGTCATTACACGATCCGGTGTTTGGAGTATTGCGGCATCGCACATGCGGCGATGCAGGGAGGCTTCGTCGTAAAGTGACGCGCGTGATGTGGACGTACATTGGTACGGGACTCGCCATCTTCGCGTTGATGCTGCTGGCGGGCATCGCGCTGCGAGCCTCGCAAGCCGGTTGGCTAGCGGTTGACCCCGGGACGTTTTATTCGCTGTTGAGTTTGCATGGCGTCGGCATGATCGTCGCGATGGCAATCGCGGGACTCGGATTGCTGTGGTATCTCGTGCGCTGCGAAATGGAACTCGACGAACGAGTCGC
Organism: Candidatus Tumulicola sp.; assembly: GCA_039922955.1. GTDB lineage: Bacteria > Vulcanimicrobiota > Vulcanimicrobiia > Vulcanimicrobiales > Vulcanimicrobiaceae > Tumulicola. The sequence goes on along the minus strand of JBDTDR010000097.1, from coordinate 19,694 downwards.
GTTCATCGCGTATGGATTTTTCGTTGCGGGCGTCGTCTGCGTGATCGTCAGCGTCGTCCCCGGGAAATACGGCTCCTTGTGGACCATGCTCTACCCGCTGCCGTTCGTCGGAACCTATTGGCCGAGCTGGGCGACCGGAGCATGGCTGATCGGCAACGCGCTGGTGATGCTCGGATTCATGATCTGGTGCGGTCAGATCCTCGGAGCGTTGTTGGCGCAGTACGGTGGCCTGCGCGGAATGCTCGCAATCGACTATGTTTTGCACGGCCGGGAGTTTACGCTGCGCGGCGGCGAGCCGCCGCCGCCGCAGATGTTCGCTGCGGCGATTACGGCCTTCGACGGATTCATCACCGGAACCGTCGGCCTGGTTATCGGAACCGCGCTCATCGTGCACTGGATCGATCCGTCCGTCGTCGTGGATCCGCTGTGGGCGAAGAATCTGACGTACCTCTTCGGGCATTCCTTTGCGAACCTCACCATGTACATGGCCGTTGCGGCGGTCTACGTGGGGCTTCCGATCTGCACGAAACGCGCCTACCACACGTCGCCGCAACTCGCGATCGCGTGGTGGGGCACGCTGCTTTTCGTCATCATTGCGTACTTCCACCACCTGTATATGGACTTCGCGCAGATGCAGTGGATGCAGTTCGTCGGGGAGATCGCTTCGTATCTTGCAGCGATTCCGGTCGTGGTGGTCACCGTGTACGGCGGCGTCATGCTCGTGCACCGCTCGGGTATGCGCTGGTCTCTCGGCTCGATGTTCCTCTACGCCGGCATGATCGGGTGGGTCGTGGGCGGCATTGCCGCGATTCTCGACGCGACGATTCCGGCGAACGTCGACTTGCACAACACGCTGTGGGTCCCCGGGCATTTCCACACGTATCTGCTCGAGGGCGTGTTCCTCTTTTTGCTCGGATGGGTTTTCGTGAACCTCGAACAGCGTGCGAACGCGGCATCGAGCCTACTGGTGCGATGGCTCGTGGGTCTGGGTACGTTCGGAGGCGGCGCGCTCTTTCTGCTGTCGTTCTACTTGGCGGGGGCGGCGGGCGTGCCGCGCCGGTACGCGCTCGAGCCCGCGCCGGGGCCGTTCTTCGCCGGCATCGCGACGGTTGGTGCGATCGTGCTGCTCGCCGGCCTCGCGATCGCGCTGTTCGAGGGAGTTCGGCTCGCGCGGCTTCGCGCCGTTCCGGTGGCGACCGCATGAAAGAACGATCGCTGATCGCCGCCATCGTCCTGTTCGCGACCGTCCTCTTCGGGCTCGCTCCGCTCGTACGCCCCGGCGTCGAAATTCCAACGGCGCAGCACCACTTACTCCACGCGGTCATGCTCGGCGGTGCCGCGCTCGCGGGCATCTTGTTCGCTGGAGGCGCGGCGCGCGAGCGCCCGAGCGGCGCGGGATGGCTCGTCGTTGCGATGATCGCCCCCGTCTTCGCAATGTTGCTGATGTGGCCGTCGGAGTACGCGTATTTCGAAACGCACCGGTTCGGCCACGTGCTCGAACACTTCGGGCTAGTATTCTTCGGCGTTCTCACGGGATACGCCGGGCAGCGCTACGCCAACGGCATCGGATGGGCGGCTGGGATAAGCGTCGTCGCGATGGGGTTGCTCTCGGTTTGGGGATACGGCGTCGGCCCACCGGGCACGCCGGTAGCGGCAGCGCCGGCGAGTGCGCCGGTCTCGGCGACAAGCGCGACGGGCGCACCCAACGCGGTCCGCGGTTCCACGGTTTTCGCCAAGAACTGCGCGGTCTGTCACGGCAGCGCCGGCGCGGGCGGTGAGGGACCGTCGCTTCGTAACGAACGCGCGCGAAAGCCGCTGGCTGCGGCGGAAGCTTGGATCAGAGATCCCGCGCCGCCGATGCCGAAGCTCTTTCCCGGCGCGCTTTCGGCTCAGGACGTTGCCGACGTCGCCGCGTACGTCGAAACGCTTCGCTAACGCGAGCGCTGCGGCCGGAGCCGCGTCACAATAGGGAAATGGTCGCCGGCTCCATTGCGCGGGAACGGGCGCTGAAAAGGTTGGCAATCATCACGACCCACCCGATGCCGCCGAAGCCTGCGCCCAGGCATACGAGCGCGGGATTTTGGGCCAGCAATCCGATCGCCGCTAGGCCGATCGCTAGTTGAAATGCAGCGAACGAACCCCAAGAAAGGCGTGCGTCGAGGACGCTGTGCGGGCGCGTCTCGTCGTCGTCGCCGCGGTACACGGTCAACAACACGCGCACGCCGATGTGATAGATGTGGGCGTTGAGCATTTGGCCGATCCATCCGGCGAGGATGACGAATACGTAGGCGAACTCCCAGTCGTGGCCGGCTAGCGTTCCGGCGCCGAGAATCAGCCCGACAACCAGCCACGTGATGCCGGCCAGCAAAAAAGCCGGCGGAACGCGATGCGACATCGTCGTGCGCCGGAGAATATCGGCCATATCGAACGCGTAAACGGCCGCGGCGGCCCCGAACAGGATCGCGCCGGGCCAGATTAGCCAGGCGACGCCCGCGAGGCCGATGGCCAGTAGCGGTACGCCGAGCAGCGTGAGCGAGCCGACGGCGATATGGGCCACGGGAGAACGTGATTTGTTGCCGGTAATCGGCCGCACGGTTCGGGCCGACACGCCGAACACCAGCAACGAAAGCCAACCGAACATGCCGAGGCTCGCGTGGGTTGCCGGCAGCGTCGCTACCCACGCCGGCACCGCGTATCCGGAGATCATGGTGGCTAGGCCGAACCCTAGCAGCGCCGTAACGACCAGAAACGCCAGCGTGGTCGCCAGGGCGCGGGCGATGGCGCGCTGCGTGCGATCGCCTTTAAATGCCGGCCACAACGTGGCGAGGACGACCCCGAAGTACGCCAGCAGCGCGAGCGCGATCAATCCAGCACCGAAAACCGCGAGGTGCGGCTCCAGCAGGAGTGCTGCCACGAAAAGAACGACGCCGGCGGCAAACGCAAAGACGAGACGGCGCACGAGATTCTGCAAGCGCCAACTCACGTCGGCGAACTGTGGAATGACGTGGAGTAGAATGCCGGTCGCGGCGGTCGTCGCCCAGCCTAGAACCACGATGTGCACCCACGCGATCGCGAGGAAGTCAAACGACCAGGCCGACCCGGAGATCGCCGCCCATCCGAGAACAAGCCAGGACGCACCATGCGAGAGCTGAGCGAAGATCAACGCGCCGGGTGGAATCCAGTGGCGCCGGCTAAACACGTTTCAATCCTATTGCCTGGATGGAACGCCCCTCTAGCGAAATTGTCTGACCGTGCCCGTTGAAACTCGTCTTTTCGTCAAAGCCAGCCTGCTGTGGCTGTGCGGCACGTTCGTGTTCGGAGCCGGGATGCTGGCGTTCAAGGCCCTAGGCACGACGCTGCCGTTCGACCTTTCGGTCGTGCACGCGCATATGGGCTTCGTCGGATGGCTGGTCAATCTGGTGATGGGCATCGCGCTGTGGTTCTTGCCGGTGAATCGCGAAAAATTTCCAGCCAATCGCGGCCGCTACCCGGTCTTGCCGGTGCGCTCGATCTTCATCATGCTCAACGCCGGGCTGATTCTGCGCCTGGTTTTTGAACCGGTTCTGGATAGGTGGGGCCCGGCGCCGTTGACGTCCGGAGCGCTTCTCGCGAGCGCGCTTCTCCAGACGGCTGCGGTGGTGCTTTTTGCCGCGGTTGCGTGGTTGCGCGTCCGGGTATAATTGGCCGGCTGGCTGCAGCGGGCGACCCACGACTTCTTCTCAATTCGAGCGGCGGCCCGGTAATTCCCGCCCAACGGCTATGCTACCTCAAGAAATAGGAGGCAGAGTCATGAAACGTGTCCTCGTAAGCATTGCCGTCACGCTGGCCGCCGTCGCGGCGCTGGTAATGGCACCCGCGGCCCGCGTGTCGGCGCATCCGAGCGTTGACGTGGTGGCGTCAAATTGGAAGTTCACGCCGGCAACGGTCGAACTGCACGTCGGCCAGGCGACGACCCTTCGGCTCACGTCGAGCGAAGGCGTTCACGGGATCAAATCAGACGAACTGGGCATCAAGCAGACCACGATCGTGCCCGGCGCGTTCGCGTCGGTCACGTTGACGCCGGTCAAGGCCGGCACCTTTCTCGTGCACTGTTCGATCGTCTGCGGAGCGGGTCATCCCGACATGATCCTGACCGTTAAAGTATTGCCGTGAACCGGGCGTCGCTCGCGCTTGCCGGGGCGGTTGCGGTCGCGACGGCCATTCCGGCCGTATTTCCGGCACGCGCCGCCGCGATGCCACCGTTCGCTCAAGCGTACGGCGTAAAGTGCAGCGTTTGCCATACCCAAGTTCCAGCGCTCAATACGTACGGGCGCTACGTTCAACGCTCCGGTTTACGCATCGCTCGACCCGCACGTTCTCAAGCGTGCGGTGCCTGTATGGTTCGGCGAAAATTCGTCGTACGACAGCGGAAGCGGCTCGTATAAAACGCAGGTCGGAAACGTTGCCATTCATGCAGTCGGCGTGCTTGGGGACGACGTGACGTATCATTTCCAGCAGTGGATCCTCCAGAACGACCAAGCGGGCGACCTGGACACGTTCTGGGTCGCGTATAACAACCTCGTCCACCGCGACGCCCATCTCTTCGTTGGCAAGATCGAAGCCCCGGGGCCGTCGCCGTTTAGCCAATCGATGGACCTCAACAGTTTCGCGCTTCCCGAAATCACGGTCGGCGAACATACGTATCAGCTCGACGGAAACCGCTGGGGAGCGAAGATGAACTACCTCAAAGGCAGTCTCGACGTCGAAGCCGGATGGTTGTACAACAACGGTGGATGGAGCGGCAGCAGCGGATTCATCAATACCGATAAGACGTTCCAATATAAAGTCGCCTATGCCGATCCGCAACGTCCCGTCGAAGCCGGGATTTTCGGTTCGCGCGGCTCGTGGCCGTTGGCCGAAGGCGGTTTAGACCAGTACTGGTCGGTGGCCGGCTACGTCCAGCGCGATCCCTACCGCGGCGTGCCGGGCGTGCTGGCGAGCTACCAGATGGGGCTCGACGGCAATCCGGGATATACCGGCCTGGCAAACGGTGGCCTCGCGCCGCTGGGATCCGCCGGAAGCAACGCGGTGACGCTGGAGTTGTACCAGCCGGTGCTCGACCGTGGTTTCCTCACGCTCCGCAAAGAGTGGACCAACGACGGACTCGGCAATCTCGTCCAGTCGGGGAACATCGATTTCAACTATCAAATCGCGCGCTATCTGCACGGTTACGTCGAAGAGTACTTCGCCTCGCACAGCACGCCGCAGTGGCGCTACATGATTTGGTGGACGACGCCCATCAGCGTCGTGAAATGATCCGTTCGGGCGCAGGTGGAAACCGGGCGGTTCCGTAGCTGGAGCCGATGAGGTGTTATTTTTTGCGGCACGGCATCGCCGTCGATCCCGAGCAATGGCCGGGCAAGGATTTCGATCGGCCGTTAACCGGCGAGGGCCGCGCGCGGATGGGGCGCGAGGCGAAAACGATCGCCGAACTCGATCTGAATCTCGACGTCATCGTCACCAGCCCGCTCGAGCGCGCGAAACAAACCGCCGCCATCGTTGCGGAGAAGTTGAAGCTGCAGGACCGGCTCGTCGAAGACTCACGGCTCGGCCTGGGTTTCGAACCGAGTCGGCTCGGAGAAGTTCTCCGAGCGCATCCCGGCGCCGGCGCCATGTTGCTAGTGGGGCACGAACCGGGCATGAGCCTGACGATCGGCCGCGTCGTCGGCGGGGCCAGAATCGATTTCAAAAAAGGCAGCCTGGCCTGCGTGAGCTTCACCGACCCGTCGTCATTAACCGGCGAACTAGCGTGGCTAGTCCCCCCGAAACTCCTAGCTCTTTGACGTGGACTCGGCGACGAGCGCTCGTAAATCCGACTGCGGCCGTGCGCCGAAGTGGCTGATGATTTCGGCGGCCGCCAGGCTGCCCAGACGGCCGCATTCGTTAGGCAGCGCTCCTTGCGTCAAACCGAAAAGAAAACCGGCGGCGTAGAGATCGCCGGCACCCGTCGTGTCGACGACGTTGGCGACCGGTGCGGCCGAAATTTCGATCGCGTCATCTTTCGTGACGATAACCGACCCGGCGGGTCCCCGGGTAACGACGGCCAGCTCGGTCAAGGTTCGCAGCCGCGCGACTGCCGCTTCGACGTTTTCGGTTTCGAACAACGCGGCAATCTCCGCCGCGTTGGCAAAGAGCACGTCGACGTGGTGATTGACGAGTCGCAAGAACGCACTCCGGTGGCGGTTCACGCAAAAAGGATCCGACAGCGTTAAGGCGACCTTCCGATCCGCGGCGTGCGCGATCTCGGCCGCTTTGTGGAACGCGTTTTGAGCCGACGGAGCGTCGTAGAGATACCCTTCCAAATAGGTTATTCGAGCCGAACGGACGAGGCCGATATCGATGTCGTCGGGACCGAGGTTCGCGCACGCACCGAGGAAGGTGTTCATCGTGCGCTGAGAGTCCGGCGTTACGAGGATGAGACAGCGCGCGGTCGCGGGGCCGTCGGTCGCCGGAGGAGTCGGGAAAACCGCTCCCGCAGCGGTGATATCGTGGCGGTACTCGGCGCCTAGGCCATCGTCGCGCACCTTTCCGATAAAACCGGTTTTCCCGCCGAGGGCGGCCACGCCGGCGACCGTGTTGCCGGCCGATCCACCCGACGTGATGACCGCCGCGCCCATTGCCGCGTAGATAGCTTCGGCACGCGGCTCGTCGATCAGGGTCATCGAACCCTTCGACATGCCGTGCTTTACGAGAAAATCGTCGTCGGCCGGCGCGATGACGTCGACGATGGCGTTGCCTACTCCGACGACGTCGAGGCAGCCCGTTAACATTGCGCCGACCTTTTCTCGACCGGCGAGCCTTTTCCCGGAGCCGTCCGATCAGGAGCGGGAGGCTCGGCCGAATCGGCGAACGCGCCAGCTCCAGGAGTTACCGTTCCTTGAATCTTGGAGTACCAGCATGACCGTTCATTTTTCGCATTTCCGGCGGCTGCGCCCGGCTGCGGTCGCGATGTCGGCGTGGCTCGCCGTCCTAGCCGTCCCGGTCTTGACTACGACCGCCGCTCGCGCGGAGGGAACCGCCCGAATTCAGCAAGCCGATGGAGCTGTCACCGTCTACCACAGTGTGACAATACAAATCGTCCAGAAAACGCTGACGGTCACGTCGGCCGACGGCAAAGGCACGATGCTGATTTACCGGGCCGCCTGCGCGTATCAAGGCGACATCCTGGTGTGCTTGCCGACCGGCGTATCGCTGGTGCAAAGCGGGAGCGTGAGCCCGATCAAGCTTGCGAGCGGCACGGTCTACGCGAACCTCACCGACGATTCGCACAATCTCGATAGGTCCTCGACGCGGTTGCCGGCGCACAGCATTCTGATGTCGCTCAAGACGCGGCACGGCACGTACGTCAACGTCAACGGCACGATCGATAAGGAGGCAAAATGAGGTACGTCGCTCTGGCGCTCGCGCTAGCCTTCACACTGCAAGCGCCGCTCGCGTCGGCGGCGCAAGGCCGCGGCGGCGGCGGCGGAGGCCGCGGCGGCGGTGGCGGTGGCGGTGGACGGGCGTCCGCGTCTCGCCCGGCACCCGCGCAGCGTCCTTCCGGCGGTGGCGGCGGTTTCAATCTGAACCAGGACACGCGACGTCCCGCCCAGCCGGCTCAGCGCCCAGCTCAGCCGGCTCAGCGTCCAAACAACGGCAACAACGGGAACCGTCCGAACGTCAACAACGGGAACCGTCCGAACGTCAACAACGGGAACGGCACGAACGTCAACAACGGAAACCGTACGAACGTCAACAACGGAAACCGCACCAACATCAATAACAACACGATCAACCGTACCAACAACGTCAACGTAAACCGGACGGTAGTCGCCAACCCGATTTACCGTGGGCCGGCCTGGGGTTGGAACCGAGGCGTCGTTTGGGCGCCCGCCGCGGGATACTACGGGGGCGGATTTTGGGGACCGTTCGCGGTCGGCGTAACGTCGGCCGCCGTGTTCGGCGCGATCGTCAACTCAAACAACCAAAGGGTGACGTCGTATCAAGTGCAGCCGGAGAGCCCGGGCGCGACGCTTCTGTCGAACTATCAGCTCACGCAGACGCAGTGCGGTCCGCCGAGCCTCGTCGTGGTTTACGGCCCCAACAACAGCGTCATGTGCGCGTATCCGAACAACATGGTTTCCGCCGGGACGTATACGATCGATACCGGCAACCTCTCGCTAGTATCGGGCTAACCCAGCGGGGTTAGGGCGCCCCGTCGTAGGGTAAAGCCGCGTCGGTTGACATGTTCGTCATGTGCCAACGCACGTTTTCGAAGAGCGTCCGCTCGGTGGGGCTGGGCGCGAGCGCGCGAAACGCTGGATCGTTGCGATTCCAATAGGCGATCAGCGCCGACGCATACTCGTATTCTTTGACGATGTCGGAGTGCTCGACGCCGTCCGCGTCGGTCCCCAAGAGGCAGCGGACGCGCTTTTCGAGCAGATATCTCAGCGAAGCGTTGCCGAGAACGGTGCCAACCTGCAACTCGTCGTTGGGATCCTTGACGAGCACGCCGAGCAAATTGTTGAGCGCGAAGTTCGCCGGCTCGTTGCCGAGCAGGGGATCGACGTCGTCGCGCATGATGGCGGCCGAACCGATCGGCATGCGCGATATCGGATAGGCGCCGGTCGCGACGTTGCTCTCCAAGTTGACGTCGGCTTCGATCCCTTCGTCGTGCATTGCCGCGGCCTGAGCCTCGTTTGCCCAGGTATCGTGCGCCAAGCGAAAGACGACGTAGTTGGGCGCATCGGGATGCGTTTGCTCGAACTGCGAGACGGCGGCGAGCAACGCGGTAATGTTGAGCTGCGCTTGGGCGCTGTTGGTCAGGGTGGAAGGCAACGTCGCGAAAGCCTTTCCAAAGGTCCACGGCTGGGCGGGGGGGACCGGCGCGTAGTCGATGACGCTGCCTTCCCCGACGTGCGTGTGCACGAGCAGCTTTCCATGCCAGCCGGCTTGACGGCGCGCTTTGGCGGCTTCGTAGACTGCCTCGACCAGTTGCAAGTAGTAGTTCATCCCGTCGGGCGTAAAACAGGTCGTTTCGGGCCCGGCAGTATCGATGCCGACGACGGCGTCAAAAAACGCCGCGCGTCGCGGGGCGGCGACGATCGGGCGTCCGCCGTCGTCTTCGGCCAGAAGCGCGTTGTAGATGGTGGACGGGGACGTGCGCAGCCCTGCGGGAAGCGTAACGGGCTCGCACCGTCCGGTCTTCGACCATTCGCTATACTGCGTACCGCTCGACAGTGTCGCGAGCTGCGAGGTGTGGGTCATGAGGACGAACTTGACGATCGGCATCGGCGCGTTCATCGTTCGCAACGCCGCGCCGACGCTCGCGTCCTGGGCAGAATTCACGATGCATTCGATCGTGTCCAGACGCTCGGAGTGCCCGTCCCTAAAGCCCCAGCCGCCGATAAACGGCAGCGACTGCTCGGATATCTCGATATGCGTAGCGGCAAGATCCAAGACGGTCGCCTTACACAGGTCGGCGCTCAGGCGCGCGCCTTCGCCGCCGTAGAATCTCGACTTCAGATAGTCGCCGGCGGGACCGCCGCGGAAGGCGTAGGCGCTGTCGAACTCCGACCACGGCGTTGCGGTAAGAACGCGTTCGAGCGCCCCGTCGAGGTCGACGAGGCTGCCGGCCACGCGATCGCGATACACGACCAGTGCGGCGCGTGCACCGAGCGAGAATCGTTGACCGTCCGGCGGCGAAAAAAGCCGATCGCCGAGCACCGTTGCGTGGGCGGGATACCAAACATCGGAAAGGTAGCGATATAGTGCCAGCCGGTCGTCGAAACCGACGGCCGACGAGTCCGACGTGCGCGCGATGAATGCCGGGAGGTTTGCGTACGCGTAGAACGGCAGAACTCCGGTGATGTGGTTGTGGGCGTCGAAATACATCGCCTGCCGGTCGTTGCGCAGGTCGTCTTCGGAGTAAACCGCCGCGCCCGCGGGCGGCGTGCGCAGAGCTGCGACCACGCAAACCAATGCCAGCACGGCCAGAAGCGCCGGCCTCTTGGCTAACAGGATAGCCCGTACCATAACTTCAAGGACGTACTATGCCGGACTCCACGGATCCCTTGCAGCCCTCGGTCGAGAACGTCGTTGTAGACGTTCCGGGCTGGCAAGAGGTCCAACCGCGCATTCCCGACACCCAGCAGCGGCGAACGCTCGAGAAGCAGCGTAGCATTCGCGAGGTGGTCTTCGGCGCACAAGACGGCATTCTGACGACGCTGGGCATCATCACCGGCGTGGGCGTGGCCGAAGGCGAGCGGTCCGCGGTCGTGATCAGCGGCTTTCTCGCGCTGCTTGCGGGCGCGCTTTCGATGGGAGTCGGGGAGTATTTGGGGCGCAAGGCCGAGCGCGAGGTGGTGGCGGCGACGATCGAGATGGAAAAGCGCGAAATGGCCGCCGATCCGCAAGCCGAGTTCTCCGAACAGGTGGCCTACTATAAACTCAAAGGTTTCAGTGCCGACGAAGCTCAGATGATCGTGCGGCGTCTGACGCAGCATCCGGAGATCTATTTATACGAAATGGTGCGCGACGAGTTCGGCATCGACCCGCGCGTCGCCGAAGAACCCGGACTGCGCGGGCCTTTCTCCATGGGCGCTTCCTATGCCGCCGGTTCCCTCATTCCGATCGCCGCATTTCTGCTGCCGCTATCCATGCACGTCTCGACGATCGCCTCGCTGGCGTGTGCGGTCGCCGGGCTGTTCGCAGTCGGCGCCTACGCCGGCACCCTGAGCGGGCGAAATCCGTTGATTAAAGGCGTCGAGATTGCCGCGTACGGATGCGGCATCTTCGTCTTGTCCTACCTAGCGGGGCACTTCATCCCTCCGCTCTTTGGACACGCGCCGGTCTCCGTCGGCGGTTAAGGCAAGCCGGGATACGGGCTCCTTGACATACGAACATATGTTCGCTACGCTGGTGCTCCCATGGCGCCGCTCGCACCTCTTTTGGAGCCGTCTTCATCCCAGCGGAAGGCTTTCGCCGCCCTTAAAGCCGGGCTGAACGCGAGCGCGGCCGCCGCCCCTCCGCGCCTCGCGCTCGAAGCCCTGATCCCGATCGCCGTCCCCGCCCTCGACCGCATTTTGGGCGGCGGGTTCCCTCGCGGCGCCCTGGTAACGCTCGAAGGAAACGCCGGCCGCTGGAGCATCGCCGCCCGCCTCGTCGCGCAAGTAACGAGTCGGTCCTTGGCCGCCATCGTAGACGACGGCGGCCTCTACCCGCCGGACTTGGCTCGCGCCGGAGCCTGCCTCGAACGCGTGCTGATCGCCCCCGCCCGCACCCCGCTAAGCATCGCTCGATCCGTGGACATCTTGGTGCGCTCGCGGACCTGCCGCCTCGTCCTCATGACCGCACCGAATCTCCGCGCCGCCGTTTGGATGCGCTTAGCAAACCTCGCCCATCGCGCAGGCGTGCTGCTGATCGCCATCGTCACCCACGCAACCTCCCAACTCGCCGCAGCCGCCGCTCTGCGCCTCGATTGTACTCTCGAACGCCTCATCATTCACGGCACCCGCGGCCTCTGGTGCACGTTCGCCGGTTACGACGTGCGCGCGCACGTACGCAAACACAAACTCGCCGCCGCCGGCGCGTGCGCTCGCGTGCGTGCCATCAACGCTCCGAGGGTTGCCGATGCTGCTGTGCGTTAACATCCCGGCTTACCCGCTCGCCGTCATCCAACGATATTACGCCGCGACCGCTGCCAACGATGACGGCGCCACGAGCCCGCTGATCGTCGCCGACCGTCCCGACCGCGGCCACGTAATCGCCGTTGACGAACGCGCCGGCAATGCCGGAGCGCGCGTCGGACAAACGGTCACGCAGGCCGTCGCCGCCGCACGCGCGCGCGTGGCCGTGTACGACGCCGCCTACGGACGAGCGGTTTGGGAAGAAGTGCTCGACGCCCTCGATGCGGTCTCGCCGCTCCTCGACGACGTTCGCCCCGGGCTCGCGTTCTTAGACATGCGCGGCATCGCCGGAATCCCGCCCGATTGGATAACGCAAACGCGCGCCGCTCTCAAACCGTTCGAATTACCGCTACGCTTAGGCATCGCCGCCAACAAAATCGTCGCCCGCGCCGCCGCGAATAAAGCCGACGGCAACGTCTGCTCTCCCGGCCGCGAGCGCGCGCTGCTTGCCCCCTTGCCGCTCTCGTTGCTCGATCTCGACCCGAACGTCGCCCAACGCCTTCACCTCTTAGGCATCGACAAACTCGGCGATCTCGCGCGCCTGCCGCACGGCCCGTTCGTGCGCCGCTTCGGCCCGCAAGCTGCCCGCTGGCACGCGTTATCCCGTGGCGTCGACGCCACGCCGTTCGTTCCGCGCGGACACGCCGTCGCCATCGAAGCGGCCATGTACGGCGAAGGCCGCGCCGACGACGAGGCGCAGGTCATCTTTGCGTTGCGCATGCTGCTCGCGCGCATCGTTGCCGATCTCGAACGCTGCGGGAAGCGCGCCGGCGCCCTCGCGCTCGACATCGAACTCGAAGACGCGCAGACGCAGCACTTCGACGTGCCGTTAGCGTTGCCGACCGCCCAAGAAAAAGCGATGCTCGACATCCTGCGCGCCAAACTCGAAGGCGTCACGTTTCCTGCCGCCATCGTGGGCTTGCGCGTGCGCGCTGCCGGACTCGAAGAAGGCGGCGAAGCCGCCCCACTCTTTGCCGCCGACGATCTCGACCAGCAAACCATCGCCGTCACGATCGCCCGTCTCGAAGCCATCCTCGGCGAATCGGTGCAACAAGCGCACACGCACCAAGCCCACGCCCTCGAAGCCCGCTTCACCTACTCCCGTGTCATCCTCGGCGGAGCGAGCGCAGTCGAACGAGCGCCCGTCGAAGCTTCGCCCCCGCTGGGCGAAACGCTCGTGCCGCAACTGCGTCTGCTCGCCGTCGCCGAAATTACCGTACGCGTGAGTCGCGGCGAACCCGCCTCCGTCGGAAATCCGCCGCAAGCCGTGCTGGAGTGCGCCGGTCCCTGGCGCATCGAGTTGGGTGAAGAAGGTGCGCCGAACGCCATCATGCGCGACGAGTACGACGTCTTACTCCAAGACGGCGAACTCTATCGCATTTATCGCCAAGGAACCCGCTGGTATCTCCGCGGCGCCTACGATTGAAACCCCGTGCTCGGCGTCCCGTGCCGGAATCGCAAAGGGATACTGCCCTGGCCGAGGACAACCACCCGACGGTCGTTTCTCTTTGAGGGGTTTTCGTGGCCAGACGCTTTCTCGCCATTGCGATCGTGTGCGCTTGGGTAGTCGGATGCGGCGGCCAATCGAGTACCGCGGCGAATCCGATTCCGCCGGCCGGCCGGATTTTCGCACCGCCTCAGGCGTGAGTTTTGCCCGCGCGTTCGATTCGGCTGCGGCGACGAGCAAGCATCGCACGCAGTACTTTGAGATGTTCGGGCATCGCGCCGTCCATCACGACGGCTGGCGCGCCGTGTGCCCGTGGCCCGGAACTTCATTTGTAGAATCGGGCTTACCCTTCGGCGCTCCGATCACGCACGATAAGCTGACCGAGCTCGACGCAACGGCGTGGGAACTCTACCACATTGACGAGGACTTCGCCGAGAACCACGACGTTTCGAAAGATCACCGCGATAAGCTGATCGAGATGATCGCGACGTGGTACGTGGAAGCGGGCAAATACGACGTGCTGCCGATCGACAGCCGCGGTACGTTACGTTTTGCCGACCAGCGCCCGACGATTGCCGGCGACCGCACGAGTTACACGTACTATCCGGGCACCCAGACCGTGCCGCCGAATTCCAGCCCCAGAACGCTGAATCGGCCGCACTCATACACTGCCGACGTCGACGTGCCCACGGGTGGCGCGGAAGGCGTGCTCCTTTCGGCCGGAGGCGTTGACGGCGGCTTCACGTTGTACGTCAAAGACGGCAAACTCCAGTTCGACTACAATTACCTGTCGCTCGAAACGTTTCACGTCGAGTCGAACGCCGTCGTGCCGGAAGGGCGGCATCAGCTTCGTTACGAGTTTGAGCCGACCGGTAAGCCTGACATCGCGAACGGAAAGGGTACTCCCGGGCGGGCGCAACTCTACATTGACGGCAAGCTCGTCGGTCAAGCGGACTTTCCGGTCACCGTCCCGCTCAACTTCAGCCTGGCAGGGGGCTTTCAGACTGGTTCCGATACGGGTTCGCCGGTCACCGATCGCTATACCGGGCCATTCCCATTCACGGGAACGTTGTACGGCGTAACGACCGACCTCAGCGGTGATTTGATCCAAGACAAGGACGCCGAGATGAAGATGCTCCTCGCCCGTCAGTAAGGCGCTAAAAAAACGGGCGGCTAAACGCGCCCGAGCACGATGTCGATTCCCGATAGTACGAGCTGCAACTTCGCCGGCGACAGGCTCCCAACGCAGTCGGTGAGGGCGGACTTGTCGAGCGTCACGATCGCCGAAACATTGGCCACCGAATCTTTGGGAAGGCCCGTGAGTGCCGCTCCGAGTCGTACGTTGCCGGGCGCTGCGCCCCACTTGAGACGACTCGTCAGCGCGACGCAAACGACGGTCGCGATGCGGCTGCGATTCAATGCGTCGCCTTGCACGACGATCACCGGTCTGCGAAAACCCGGCTGCGGTCCTTCGGGGTCAGCAAGATCGGTCCACCATATCTCACCTTGTGCGACTACCAATCGTTGCACTCGAGGACGTGTCGTGCTGCAGCCCCGACGAACGCATCGCCTGTTTCACCGTTCTCACCGATGACGGCGTTGAATCCCTCGGTGATCTCGTCGCTTGCGTGGCGGGCTAAATATTCGTCGAGTGCGTCGCTGAAGATCCGGCTTCGCGAGCGCTTCGTGCGCGCAGCCAGTCGTTCGACTCGCTCGAACACCGCGTCGGGAATCGAAACGGCTGTTTTCATACCGTTAGTATAACTCCAGCAGGCAGACTTGACATACGAACATATGTTCGCTAGACTCAGCCTCCATCCCTCGCCAAAGCTGGGTCTGTCCCATGTACGCCGAGCTCCATAGCTGGTCGAACTTCACCTTTCTGGAAGGCGGGTCGCACCCCGAAGAACTCGTTGACCGGGCCGTCGATCTCGGCCTGGCCGCGATCGCGCTGACCGACCGCGACGGCCTTTACGGCACGCCCCGCTTCGCCGCCCATGCCAAAGCGCGCGGCATCGCCGCGATCGTCGGCAGCGAGCTGACCTTCGAAGACGGCGCGCGCATCGTGCTCCTCGTCGAAAACGAACGCGGCTACGCCAACCTGTGCGAACTCATCTCGCTCGCCCAACTGCGCGGCAGCAAAGGCGACGCCCGTCTCCGCCTCGACGACTTCGCCGCCGACGCAGAGAGCCGCGGCAACAGCCGCGCTGACGGTCTCATCGCCCTCTCCGGCGGCGGCACGACCGGCCGCGTCGAACGCGCCCTCGTCACCGCCGGCCAGCACGCCGCCGCCGGTGAAATCAGTCGTCTGCGTGCCATCTTCGGCGACCGCTTTCACGTCGAACTCCAACACCATTTAACGCAAGAAGAAGCGCAGCGCAATCAGTGCCTCGCCACCCTCGCGCGCGAACTGCACGTCCCCTGCGTCGCCACCAACGCGGTCGTCTACGCGCACAAAAACGACGCGCACGTCGCCGACGTGCTCTGCTGCGTCAAGCATGCGACCAACCTCGAACGCGCTCGGGCCGACCATCTGCTTCGCGCCAACGCCGAGTACTATCTCAAATCTCCCGCCGCCATGCGCCGCCTCTTCAAACCCTATCCGCAAGCCGTGCAACGCAGCGTCGACATCGCCAACCGCTGCCGCTTTAGGCTCGAGCGCATCACCGGCCAGTTCCCGCTCTTCCCGGTAGAAGAAGGCAAAACGCGCCAATCCTACCTGCGCGAACTCACCTACCGCGGTGCCGCCGGCCGCTACGGCACGCCGCTGGCCAACGACGTCGAACGCCAACTCGAGTACGAACTCGGCATCATCGCCAAGATGGATCTCGCCGGCTACTTTCTGATCGTTTGGGACATCGTGCAAAAAGCCGCCGAACTCGGCGTCCTCTGCCAAGGCCGCGGTTCCGCCGCCAACTCGGCGGTCTGCTACGCGCTCGGCATCACCGCCGTCGACCCGATCGGCATGAAGCTCTTGTTCGAACGCTTCATGTCCGAAGAGCGCCGCGAAATCCCCGACATCGACATCGACTTCGCGCACCAAGACCGCGAGCAGATCATCCAATACATCTACGACAAGTACGGGCGTTCCAACGCCGCCATGGCCGCCGAAGTCATCAGCTACCGCACCCGCTCCGCCCTACGCGACGTCGGCAAAGCCTTGGGCCTGAGCCTCGCGCAAGTCGACACCCTCGCCCGCGAACTCAACGCCACCGAATCCCTCGAATCCGCCGTCGCCCCCCTGGGTGGTGAACGACTCTACGAAATCTGCCGCCGCCTCGACGGCTTTCCGCGCCACATGGGAATTCATTCCGGCGGCATGGTGCTCACCCGCGATCCGCTGGTGCGCGTTGCGCCGGTCGAATGGGCGACGATGCGCGACCGTACGATCATCCAGTGGGACAAAGACGATCTCCAAGACCTCGGCTTGATCAAAATCGACCTGCTCGGTCTGGGCATGCTCTCGCTGCTGCGCGAAGCCTTCAGCCTGCATAAACGCTGCTTCGACGGCAAAGAACTCGCGCTGCACACCATCCCTTCCGACGATCCGCCGACGTACGAAATGATGCAGCGTGCCGACACCATCGGCGTCTTCCAAATCGAATCGCGCGCCCAGCAGTCGATGCTCCCGCGCATGAAACCGACGTGCTTCTACGACATCGTCATGCAAGTCGCGATCATCCGCCCCGGCCCGATTCAAGGCCAAATGATCCACCCGTTCCTACGCCGCCGCGCTGGCCTCGAACCGGTAACCTACCCGCATCCAAAGTTGAAAGCGGTCCTCGAACGCACGATGGGCGTGCCGCTCTTCCAAGAACAAGGCATGCGCCTCGCGATCGAAGCCGCCGGCTTTTCCCCCGGCGAAGCCGACCAGCTCCGCCGTGCGATGGGTCACAAACGCTCGCGCGACCGCATGCTCGAAATCTATCCGCGCCTGGTCGCCGGCATGGTGAGCAACGGCATCGACCGCGTTGCCGCCGAGCAACTCTTTCACATGCTCGAAGGCTTCGCCGACTACGGCTTCCCCGAATCGCACGCCGCCAGCTTCGCGCTGCTCGCCTACGCCTCGGCCTACGTCAAGTGCCGCTTCCCCGCAATCTTCGCCGCCGCCATTCTCAACGTCCAGCCAATGGGCTTCTATTCGACCGAAGTGCTCGTCAACGACGCCCGCCGCCACGATGTCATCATCAAACCTATCGAAGTCAACGCCAGCGAATACTTATCGCACGTCGACACGAGCGGAGCGTTGCGGCTCGGCTTCCACCTCATCCGCGGCCTGGGCGAAACCCAACGCCAACGCCTTGAGGCCGCGCTGAGCGCCGGCGTATTCCGCGACATGCTTGACTTCGCGCAACGCACCCAACTGGAAAAGGAAGCACTAGAAAACCTCGCCATCGCCGGCGCCTTCGCGCCGTGGTATAAAACGCGCCGCGAAGCCATGTGGGCGCTACGCGCGATCGACGAACGCGAAGCCCGCGGCGAACTCGGCAAACTCATGGACGTCGCCGAGCCGGAAGCGCAATTCAAACCGATCGCACCCAAACAAGAAACCGCCTTCGATCTCTGGTCCACCGGCGTCACGCCCAAAGGCCAAGCCATGGCGCACTTCCGCACGCAACTCGACGCGCAGCGCGTCATCCCCGCCGCGCGCCTGGCCGATATGTCGAACCATCTCCTCTGCCGCGTCGGCGGCTTAGTCATCACCCGTCAGCGCCCCGGCACCGCCAAAGGCTTCGTCTTCCTAACCCTCGAGGACGAAACCGGCTTAGTCAACGTCATCGTTCGTCCCGACGTCTACGAACGCTACCGCCGCACCATCCGCAGCGCCTCCATGCTCGTCATCGAAGGCAAACTGCAGAAGGAGGCCGGCTGCACCGACCTCATAGCCCACCACGTAAAAGCGTTCGACGGCCAAGGCATCGCCAACGCCATCCACGCCCGCAACTTTCGGTGAGGTCATAGGTCCTTTGGCCCATTGACACGGCGTTGCTAGGGAAGGCCTGCAGGCCGCCGAACCCCTCGCCCATCTTGTGGATAGTCGTATGAACGCCACCGAACTTCGTGCGCTCCAGGCACCCATAAAAGAGCGCTACAAGGAAAAGCCGGACGAGGCCGCTTTTACGCTCGAAGCCCGCGGGCGTTTGGGCGACGGATTAACGTGCAGCGTGCAAACCGGCAAAGCCCTGGTTGCGGCCGGCCTGCACGCCGCGACCGGTGGCGACGGGTTGAGCGCGTGCTCGGGCGACATGTTGCTCCAAGCCCTGGTCGCATGCGCCGGCGTAACGCTCAACGCGGTCGCCACGGCGATGGGCATCGACATCCGCGACGGTGTCGTCCGAGCCGAGGGCGATCTTGATTTTCGAGGTACGTTGGGGGTTGCGAAAGATGCCCCAGTCGGCTTTGCCGATATTCGGCTTCACTTCGACCTCGATGCAGACGCATCCGACGAGCAGTTAGATGCGCTAATTCGCTTGACGGAGCGCTATTGCGTGGTCTACCAAACGCTGCGGCAACCGCCGGCGATGGCCGTCGCGCGGCACCGCGCGAACCCGGTTCGACCGTAGGTATCGCGGCATGCCGATGTACATGGACATCCACGAGATTCCTGGAGCGACTCCCGAAGCGGTTGCGCAGGCGCATCAGGCCGATCTGGAAGCGCAAGAAAAATACGGCGTGACGTATCACAAGTACTGGTTAAACGAAGCCCAAGGCAAAGTTTTTTGCCTCTGCACCGCGCCGAATCCGGATGCCGCCGCAACCGTGCATCGCAATGCCCACGGACTGGTCGCCCAAAAAATTGTCGAGGTGGATCCCGAAGTCGCCGAAGGCTTTCTCGGGGATTGCGAAGTCGATCGGGCGGGCGCGGCGCTCTTGCCGGGTGGTGCCGCCGACGAGCGCGATCCCGGCATCCGAACGGTGTTGTTCACCGATATGGTCGACTCCACCGCGCTCACGCAGCGTCTCGGCGATGAGGCCGGCATCGTCCTGCTCAAGATTCACGACACGATCGTTCGAGACGCTCTGGGTGCGAACGGCGGCCGCGAGATTAAGCATACCGGAGATGGCATTATGTCCGCCTTCGTGTCGGCAGCCGGAGCAGTGCGCTGCGCGATGCAGATTCAGCGATCGCTCGACCAGCACGCGCGCGAGAGTGAAGAAGGCCGCGTGACCGTGCGGATCGGCGCCGCCGCCGGCGAACCCGTCGAGAGCAATCGCGATTTGTTCGGTTCGACGGTTCAGCTAGCCGCGCGCCTTTGCGCGCACGCCCAAGCCAATCAGAGTCTCGTTTCCAACGTCATTGCCGAACTCTGCATCGGAAAACGTCTGGAATTTCAAGACCTTGGGGAAATCCAGCTCAAGGGTTTCGACTATCCCGTTCGCGTGCACGCCATTTGCTAAGTAGACGCTCGTCGGCCGCGGCGTAGCGGGCCCCGCGCCCCGCTTGTCGAACGCCGCGCCATGACTGTACTATCCGCCCGTCGTATCGCGGCGCTGCTTTTACTTTTTGCCTTGACCGCATGCGCTGCCGCATCCCACTCGAC
>JBDTDR010000096.1:0-3044 GCA_039922955.1 Candidatus Tumulicola sp. | reverse complement strand
AAAGTCCCAGCCAAGGTCGCTGGCGTGTAGATTTAGCATTTCAGCAATGTCGCTTGGACTCAAGGCACGGACTTCTATGAAGGTAATTGCCTCGCGCAGCATTGGCAGATAGTCATGTTCAAGCCATTCGTCGCTAATAGTTGAGATCTTGATGTCGAGTAATAGGTGCACAGCACGTATCAGGAAGGAATGAACCGTGCTGACTCTGTGCGGTGGCCCCGTGTAGCTGGATAGAAATCCGTTTTCTTTAAATGGATCCTTGCAAGCGATTTTTAGATTCAGTTCTTGTTTTCTTTATCGTAGCAGCAGCAATCGCTGTGGAAAATGGATAGTGTGGACAAGAGCTCGCCGCATGCTACGCGGCCTGAGGTTCGGGTAACGCGTGAAATACGCGGCATCCGGCGTTCTGCCTCCAAGACTTGAATGCGGACGAGACCCGTTGTAGAGCGTGATATACGCGCCGAGGCCGGCCCTCGCTTCGTGATAAACGCTCGTCGGGATGTTCAGCCAAACGACAACGTCTCGCGGGCAATGCGCTCGCGTAGCAGCTTCGGTCTCGTAAAGACGCGGCTGCGAATGCTGCGTAGCTGCGATCGCCGCCGAGATCCCTAACGAAGTCGGCGCAACCGCGAGGGCGACAGCAAAAAGTACCGTGAGAATGAAATCACGCATTAACGTACCCTCCATACCGGATCTGGGTCGCGCAGACTTACGGCGAGGGACCGAGGGGGGCTGGGATAAACCGCGTCATCTGAGCGATCATTGGCGAAAGCGGTGCTCGAAAACCCCATTTCGCTGTGTTACACGCCGAGGTAGTAGTGCTCCCAATCGGTCGTCAACGCCTCAACGGGAGGCTTTACTTCCATCGACCATGCAATCGCGCGGCGGACGATCTCCTCGGCGGCCCAAAACGCAAAGTCTGAGATTTCGAAGACGGCGCCGCTGAGCCGTCTGTGTTTTTCACGGATTTCATCGCCGTGAACGACGCGGCTGCGGAGATCGTACGCGCGTGTTAGCGTTTCCATAACCAGTGGCTGCGTGAATGCGGGATCCAGCCCGAGGTGGGGAGAGAGCGCTGCCGCGTTCAGGCTCGTCCGAAAGCCCAGTTCGGAACGCCCCCCGTGACCGAGCGTGAAGAAGGCCTTGCAGGCTATCAGCGCGTTGACGAGTTGGTCATCGGGCTGACGCGTTCCAAGGCCCGCTAAACGGTCGAGCACCACACGCACAGCAGCGTTGGCTTTCGAAAGTCGGGATATCTGACGTGGGACCAGGCCTAGCGAATCGTCGGCAGCAGGCTGGACGTGATGACCGACACAGGCTTGGTGATACGCGCAATCGTCTGCGGCGCCGGAAGCGTCATGTAGCCGCTGCGGCGCGCGCGCCAACCGGTTTCCCGGATTTGGAGGGGCCATGGCATGACCCGCATCGGAATGCCGTCTCGAGCGACCGCAGGCAATTCCTAAGGTTGTCATCGATCATACGCAAGTGCGCGTCGAGCACCGCGGTGTCGTGGCCGCCATCAAAGCCCTTGGCTGTCGTGAACTCTTGGCGAAACCCGTGCCGATAGAACGTGACCCTAATGTCATCGCCCAAACCTCCGGCGGTCTGCATCTGCCCGAAGGCGATATCGAGCAAAACCATCGAAAGCGACGAGACCGCGGCGTCGTTTTCCGGCGCGAGAATAATCGACACACCATCGCCGAAATCAATCGGCGTAATATCGGATTGAAGCCCTACTAGTGTCCCGACCCATTAAAGACATGACATTTATGGTTGATCTGTGGTAGACTAATGTTGTGCCGAATCATGCTGCTGAGCGCCTTCGCGTGCGTCCGAAAGTGCGACTGGCTTTGGTGGAGTTGACGCGCCGTCCGACAACCTCGCAACGAACGGTTCTTCGAGCCCGGGTTATTCTCGCGGCGGCAAATGGGCTCTCGAACACGGAAATTGGGCGCCGTGTCGGTATCGCTCGCCAGAATGTGATCGAAGTGCGGCGCCGCTTCGAAGAGCACGGCTTGGAAAGCGTACTTGCTGACGCGCCGCGCCCGGGCCGCCCAAGAGTGATCAGCGCCAAGACCGCAGAGCAAATTGCCAAAACGGTCATGACGGCGCCTCCGAAGACCGCGACGCATTGGAGCTCGCGCGAGTTGGCGCAAAAATACGGCGTTGGCCGAAGCACCGTTCAACGCATCCTGCACGCGCATAACCTGCAGCCGCATCGCGTCGAGGGCTTCAAGTTCAGCAAGGATCCGCATTTCGCGGAGAAACTGCGCGACATTGTTGGGCTGTATATGAATCCGCCAACGAACGCAATTGTACTTAGTGTCGACGAAAAGAGCGGTGTGCAGGCGTTGGATCGGACTGCACCGATTCTGCCGTTGCGTCCGGGGGTACCGGCGCGGCAAACGCACGACTATATCCGCAACGGCACGACGACGCTCTTCGCAGCACTGAATACCTTGAGCGGCAACGTCATCGAAAAGTGCATGCCGCGCCACCGTCATACCGAGTTTCTTCAATTCCTCGAGCACATCGAAAAAAATGTATCGACGAAGCTTGACGTCCACATGATCCTCGACAACTACGCAACCCACAAGCATCCAGCGGTCAAAGCGTGGTTCGCAAGCCATTCGCGCTATCACGTTCATTTTATCCCGACCAGTTCGTCGTGGCTCAACGGCGTTGAGCGATTCTTCGCTGAGATCACGACCAAGCGCATCCGCCGTGGAACCTTCCGATCGGTCAAAGAGCTCGAGCGCGCAATAACCGCTTTTGTCTCGGATCACAACGCGCGGGCCAAGCCGTTCATTTGGACGAAGTCGGCACGGACGATCATGCGCAAGATCGAAAAGTGTCATGCAATCTACGGGTCACAACACTAGGTATGACTCCTGGGCGATGGCGATTTTCGGCGCGCTCCAACCACTCTCGGAGTCGATCCATTCGCAAAGCGATCGAACGTTCTCCGCGACACGATCCGACCATGATCGCTCGAGCAGTTCTGCCCAACCGCTAGCTGAGAAGACGCGGTCCTCAAGTGCCTT
>JBDTDR010000095.1:0-4044 GCA_039922955.1 Candidatus Tumulicola sp. | reverse complement strand
TGAGGTCAACCCCGGCCTGCCGCCACTGGGCTTGGATGAGCGCTTCGGCCGCGGTCGCCGTGTCCGAGCCGGTGAAACTCACCAGCGTCAGTGCGAGCGGATGGCTATCCTTGGCGCGCATGCCGTCCGATGCGCGGCGCCAGCCCGCGGCGTCGAGGAGCCGGCCGGCCGCGGCGAGGTCGTACCCGTAGCGTTTTGCGCGCGAATCGAACGCCCACGAAAACGGCGGCTGATCCGTATCGCCCGGAATCGTGACCCCGTGCGTTATTTTGTCGATCAGCGCTTGGCGATCGGTAGCGTAGGCCAAGGCCTGTCGCACGCGCACGTCGCTCAGCGCCGGAACCCCGGCGTTGAACCCCAGGTCGGCAAACCGCGTGAACGGCGACAGATTGACGCGCGTGCCGGGAATGTTGCGCAAACTCTCGACCATCGTTTCGGGCGCGCGGTAGAAGAAGTCGATCTGATGCGATTGGATCATCGACAGGATCGTGTTATCGCTGGGAACCAGATGGTACTCGATGCGATCGAGCTTCGGCCGCCCGCGCCAGTAGCGCGCGTTCGCAACGAATTCGATGAGCGAGCCCCGCTCGTACTTGACGACGCGAAACGGGCCGGTTCCGACCGGGAGTTCGTTGTAGGCAACGTGGTTGATGTCGGGATACTTTGCGAGCAGATGCGCGGGCAGGATGCAGTCGGAGTGATTCGCCATCGTAAAAAAGCTGGCGACAAAGGGTGCGAAACGGTGCCTGAGGCGGACGACGATGGTGTACGGGTCGGGCGCGTCCAGGCGCGCGACGGCGTCGTACCCGAAGCGGCTGACGACGGCGTTGCGCGGATCGAGCATCACGTGCCAGGTGTAGACGACGTCGGCCGCGGTGAACGGCGCACCGTCCTGCCAGGTGACGCCGTGGCGAAGATGATAGGCGATCGTCAGGCCGTCGCGGCTGATGTCGCCGTTGCGAAGCGTCGGCACGCGCGTCGCGAGTTCCGGTTCGAGCGCGTTGCGATCGTTCCAGTTGAAGAGATACCCGGCCCAGAACATCGAGAGATCGGTGTCCACGGTTTGCGTGCCGAGCAGAACGTTGAGGTTGTCGGGGTCCTGGCGTCCGGCCATGCGCAGCACGCCCGGAACCGTCCACGCGTTGCGGACGCCGGCGGCGTGCGTCGCGTCCGCGATGCGGGTGCAGCCGGGGGCGGCGAGCAGCGTCAGCAGGGCGGCCGTAGCCGCGGTGCGGGCCGCGCCGCCGGGCATTAGTGGTGGTCTCGGCGCACGGCGGGTGGGCGCGCGCGCATTTCGTCAATCAAGGTGACGATGCCGGCGGCGGCCGCCTCGAGCAGCGCGCGGCCTTTGTCGGCCGTAGCCTTCGTCGGGTCGCCCATGACGCCGCTGGACGTGAGCGCGCTCCACGGCTCCATCATCACGAGCGGCCCGTCGCCGGCGATCAGGTCGGTCCAGTAGTTGTCGGTCGGCCGGTGCGAGAGTTCGCGCACCGCCTTGCTCATGTCGACCAGTTCCGGCGCGATCGCCAGGTACAGCGAGGTCTCGAACTCGCAGGCGTGATTCATGCCGCCCACCCGGTCGGACTCACGCAGCGCTTGCGCGACCGCACGAACTCCCGGCGCCGCCCAGTAGTTCACGGCCGCGGCCAGCACGCCGGTCTCGACGACGGCCAGGCGCGCGACGATGTCCACGAACGGCGTGTTGCTCCCGTGGCCGTTGACGATGAGGATCTGGCGGAACCCGTGGTGCGCGAGGCTGCGGCACACGTCCACGCCGTAATCGATGAGCGTGTGCGCCCCGATGCTGATCGCCCCGGGGAAATCCATATGGTGCGGACTGTACCCGTGGTTGATCGCCGGAACTAAAATCGCGCGCTCGGGTGCGCGCGACACGGCTGCCTCGCACACAGCGTTGCATAGGCGCAGGTCGGTGTCGATCGGGAGATGCGGCCCGTGATCTTCAATCGTGGCGATCGGAACGACCGCAACGCGGCCGGAAGCGGCTGCCGATTTCACTTCAGGCCAGGTGAGTTCTCCATACCGGTGCTTCATCGCCATCTTCTGCGAGTCGGGAACTCCTAGTCGGGGGCGGCCCCGGTTTTATCGAGGACCTCTCGCGCGGATGGTAACGTTCGGTGGCCGAGAAAATACGATTCGGGATACGGCGCGCTAATCGCCTGAAAGCGAATCGGTGCCTGGGTGAAATTGAAGGCGTCGCCGATCGAATTGGCGCGGACGTCGGTCGCGCCCAGCGATGGCGTCCCAAAATTTTCTTCGATGAACTTCAAAACGCTGCCGAACTCGTATTGCGTTTTCGACACGTTATGCGGCTTGGCAAACGGTGAAATGACCAGCATCGGAACGCGCATGCCGAGGCTGGTATAGTCGAGCTGCGCCGGCGGAACGCCGTCGTAGTACCCGCCCCAGTCGTCCCACAGCACGATGATGGCCGTGCTCTTCCAATACGCGCTCTTGCCGACCGCGTTGACGATCGACGTCACCCACGAGGGGCCCTTGTTGTCCCCGCTCGCGGGATGATCCGAATCGGGCAGTCGCGGAATGACCCACGAAACCGACGGGAGCGCGCCGTTCTTGATGTCTTGTAAAACGTTCGTGTTGGGCATGCTGACGTTTTTCCAGTCCGGCCCGTCGCGGACTTTCTTTATCGCGTCGAAGCCGTTCCAGACTTCGCCCGAGAAGTCGGCCTGGGATCCCTGAAACGAAGCGACGTAATACTTCCACGATACGCCGGCCGCATCGAGAACGTCGGCCATGGTTTTGTATTGCGTAAAGCACGGAAACGGGCCGCCGGGGAGCACCTTCCCGTTGGTCAGGATCACCGTGGTCGTCGTGCTCGGAATCGTGTTATCGCATCCCCACGGAATCGAAGACGGCGTGTCGGTTAGCGACTCGCGCGAGTTGAGCCGTGTCGTGCCGGCGATGATCTCTTGGTGCGCGACGAAGCTGTCGGTGGTGGCCGTCGAAAACATGTGGTCGGCGATGGTGTATCGGCTGGCCAGATCCCAATAGGGCTGCACTTCGCGACGCACGACGTAGGCGTACGGATAGAGTCCGGCCCAGGGTCCGAATCCGGTGGTTCCGAAGTGGATCGCATCGAAACCGTCCATTTTCCCGCCGTCGAACTCGGCTTCGAAAGCGCGGTGTCCGTGCTCGATATCAACCCCGCCGATGCACTTGCACGTTTCCAGCGTGATCGGCTTGAGCGTGACGGGCTTCCCGCCGGCACAGTACGTTTTCGAGGAGCCGGGCGGCGTAAACGGCGCGCACGCCCCGGTGGTGCTGGTCTCGGCGCCGGGAAAGCCCATGAAGAGGTTGTTGAAACTGCGATTTTCTTGGAACAGAATGATGACGTGCTGAATTGCCGGTGGAGGATTGTTGGAACCCGTCGGCAGCGGGGTGGGCGAATTGATCGAAGAGCTGCACCCGGCTGCCGCGACGATCGCGGCAACGGCAATGGCTCGAAGCTGATTCACAAGGATCCTCCGATAAGGGTCGAGGGCGGCCAGGAGCGTGCTTTTTCCCACCCTCCGTGCGCCCGCCTCCCTGGCCGGCCCCCGGGGGCTTGGCGCGCGCGCGAGTTGCTGGTATAGTCAGGGCTTCTACCAGGCGGTTACTCACTCGCTCAAGGTGGACCGAACCCCTGCGCTTCGAGGAAAGGAATGCACATGCGTTTTCTCACCACCTCGCTCGCGATCGTCGCGGCCGCGCTGGCCGTCACGGCGTGTTCGGGCAAGTCGGCATCGAACTCATCCGATCAGTCGAGCGCCACGGTCACGTCGGCTGCCGCCGACACGAGTACAGAAGCCACCGCGAAGGCGGCTGGCGACGTTCCCACCTACCCGGGTGCCACCACGCAAGCCTCGGGCACCAGCAGCATGGGATCCGGGACGGCCGCCGGAACGGTCATGACGACGTCCGACTCGTTCGACAAGGTCTACACGTGGTACCAAAAAAATATGCCGGCCGGCTCGGAAAAGGCGCACATGACGACGCCCGTGGAGAGCGCCGTCTTCATGATGGGGG
>JBDTDR010000094.1:0-4546 GCA_039922955.1 Candidatus Tumulicola sp. | reverse complement strand
CATGCGAAGCAAGTGCTCTACCAGCTGAGCTACATCCCCAAAGGTCGGCGCCGGAGGATTATACGTGATGGGGTGGGCACCTTTCAAGCGTGAAAGTACAGAGCCTCGGCGCTACGCTCGTGGTCGCCTCGATTGCAGTGCTTGTCGGCATGACGCCGCCGGTGGCCTCCGGCGGCCCTGGAGCGGGGTCGGCAACGGTCGTCGCCGCTGCTAACCGCTGCAATTCTCGGATGATAAGCGACTACCAGACCCAGATCCGCACCTACGAGGCGCATCCGCCCAGGAGCAATCCGACCGATCTCAACGCACGGCTGGGCGATATCGCCGACATCCTCGCCGCGCTGAGCGAGGAGCACAACGTCCTCGACAGCATCTGCGCGACCGACTCCGACAAGGCCCCCCTGTTTGCGCAGCTCAACGCGACCACGGCCTGGAGCCTGGCCCTGCAGTCCGACATCGCCGCGAAGCTCAATGCATCGTGCCCGCCGGCCGCCAAGGCGCTGCCGGCCGCGATGATTGCGCAAGCCTGGCTGGCGCTCGCCGCGACGGTCAACGACGCCGGCGGGACGGTGCCGAAATCGGTGGCCGAGATCACCCCGAAGGTCCAAGTGCGGGCTGCGGCCCTCGGCCTCACGCTTCCCGCGTACGCGGAGACGTCGGCCTACTGGCGGGATCAGGTCGACGATCAGGCCAAGCAAGCGGTCGCAATTTGCCCGACCCCGGTGCCGCCGCCACCCACCGCCACGCCGTCGCCATATCCGTCGCCTCCCCAAGAATGATTTTGCAAACCGTTCTCAAATAGTTCGAGGATGGGCATTCGAGCCGAGTACGTCACGCGTCCGCGCGAACTTATTGCGGACATCTTGCGCCGCGACCGCCGCTTTCTTTCCGCGGCCGAGATCCATCGCGTCGTCGAGGCGACCGCGGCGAAGGTGTCGCTCTCCACGATCTACCGAACGCTCGAGCACCTGCAAAAAAGGGGTGACGTAACCGCGCGCGTGGATGGGGAGGGCGAGGCGGCGTACATGCTGTGCGAACCCGAACGCCATCATCATCACGCCATCTGCCGAACCTGCGGCCGGGTCGAAGACGTCGATTGCGCGGCCATGGAACAGTTCGCCGGCTCGCTGCGCGCGCGCAGCGGATTCGAGCTCGACGGGCACTCGATGGAGTTCTTCGGGAAATGCCGCGCGTGTCGCTAGCGCGTTTGGTTCTCGCTGCGAGCCTGGCGCTCGCGTTGGGTCTCGCCGGCTGCGCCGGGCGCCAGGCACCGAGCGGCGCGGCAGATACGGGCAAGATCGAAGTCGTTACGACGATCTCGACGTTGAACTCGTTCGTGCAGGGTGTCGGCGGCGATCGCGTGCACGTCGCGAGCATCGTGCCGGTCGGCGCCTCGCCCGAAACGTTCCAGCCGACGCCGCAAGACGTCGCGACCGTGTCGCAGGCGCAGCTGCTGGTCGAGAACGGTGCCGGTCTCGAAACGTGGCTCGACCGGCTGCTGCGCAATGCCGCTTCGCCGAATCTGCACGCGGTCGTCTGCGCCGACGGCCTTCCCGTGAAGAACCAAAACCCGCATGTGTGGATGGATCCGCAGCTCGCCAAACACTACGTGCTGAAAATTCGCGACGGTCTTATGGCGGTCGACCCCAAAGATGCCGATGCCTTTAAAGCCAATGCCGCGCGGTACAACGCGCAGCTCGATGCGCTCACCGCCCGAATCCAAGCCCGCATCAACACCATTCCGCCGTCGCATCGCTATATGATCGTCTTTCACAATGCCTGGCAGTACTACAACGATCGCTTCGGCATCACGACGCTGGGCTTCGTCGAGCGAAATCCCGGCCAAGAACCCAATCCGCAGCAGATCGCGCGGCTCATCGATCTCGCAAAGCAACGCGGCGTGCACGCCGTCTTCAGCGAACCGGAATACAGCCCGAAGCTGCTCGCCGCGATCGCGCAAGGTGCCGGCATCAAGGTCGTAGAGAACTTGTACGACGATTCGCTCGGCACCAATCCGCGCGTGGCAAACTACATCGCGATGCTCGAATACGACACCGAGATCATCGTAAACGGCCTCAAATGAGTGCTCCCTTGACGTGCGCGGCCGGTGAAGCGGTCGCGACGCGCGAGCTGGTCGTCCGCTACGACGATTTCACCGCGTTGGTCGGCGCCACCATGACCGTGCACTTCGGCGAAGCGCTTGGAATCGTGGGCCCGAACGGCTCGGGGAAGTCGACCCTGCTCAAAACGCTGGCGGGGCTGCTGTTGCCCTCCGGCGGCGAACTGTGCGTGCTCGGCGCGCAGCCACGCCAACTGCCGCCCGGATCGATCGCCTACGTTCCCCAAGTCGAAGCGGTCGATTGGACGTTTCCGGCAACGGTGTGGGACGTGGTCGCGATGGGGCGTTTTTCACGCCTGTCCTTCTGGCAGCGTTTTGGCGCGCACGATCGCGAGGTCGTGCGGCACGCGCTCGAAGCGGTGAAAATGGCACCGCTGGCCGGCCGCCACATCGCGCATCTTTCCGGCGGCCAGCAGCAGCGCGTCTTCGTGGCGCGCGCGATCGCGCAGGAGCCGCGGCTACTGCTGCTCGACGAACCGACCACCGGCGTCGACGCTTCGACCGAAGAAGCGTTGCGCGAGATCGTGCGCACGCTGGTTGCCGACGGCATGCCGGTCGTCATGACGACTCACGACCTCGATCGCGTCAGCGAATGGTTCGATCGACTCCTGGTGCTCGACCGCCGGGTGTTGGCGATCGGCAATCCGCAAGCGGTCGTGGCTTCAGGAGCCTATGCCGGCATTCGCGAGCACACCCATACCCACGGGCATCTTCGCACCGATCACCAAGCGCACGAGGCCCACGCAACCCATCCGGAGATTCATCGTTGAGCCTCGATGCGTTCGTCCAACCCTTCCACTACGCGTTCATGCAACGCGCGTTCGTTGCGGCGCTGACCGTCGGGCTGCTCTGTTCGACGATGGGCACGTATGTGGTGCTCCGCAAGCTCTCGTTCATCGGTGACGGCATCGCGCACGCCTCGTTCGCGGGGATCGTCATCGCGTACCTCAAGGGTGCGAACTTCTACATCGGCGCGGCGATCGTGGCAGTCGTCACGGCCGTCGGTATCGGTTTCGTTTCGCGACGCGGCCGAATCTCGCTCGACACGACGATCGGCGTGCTGTTTACCGGAATGTTTGCATTGGGCGTGTACCTCATGAGCCAGCAGCGCAACTATGCCGTCGATCTGCAGAGCTTTCTCTTCGGCGACATTTTGGCGGTTCAGCCGCAAGATTTGTGGCTGATCTTGGCGCTCGGCACCGTGGTCGCGGTAACGGTCGTCGTGATGTTTCGCGGATTGCTGTACACGTCGTTCGATCCGGTGGTGGCGCAAGCGAGCGGCATCGCGTCGCCCGTCTACGAGTACGCGCTGCTCGTGATGTTGGCGCTGACGATCGTTGTGGCGCTCCAAGCGGTGGGCATCGTGCTGGTAGCCGCGCTGTTGGTGACTCCGGCCGCGGCGGCCTATCAGCTCACGTCGCGATTTTCGCCGATGATGGCGCTGGCCGCGCTGTTCGGCGCGGCCAGCACGGTCGGCGGGCTCTATCTATCGTATTACGTGCGCGCGTCGAGCGGCGCGACCATCGTTTTGCTGGCAACGATGCTGTTTTTCGTCGCGATCGGAGCGAAATACGTGCGTCGCGTTGCTACCGCGCGGCCATCGTGAACGGCACCGTGTAGACGGTGTAGCTGCCGCCGCGGAACTGTATCCACACCTTGTAGACGCCCGCAGGCAACGCGGGAACGTGCAGCTTCATGAGCGGGCCGACGCCGCTCATGTTCATATGGATAGCTCCCTTTTGCGTCGTATCGTTACGGACCGTCGGATGTACGTGCACGTACGCGAGGGTCGACGCGTTGATCAAGACGCAATGCGCCGGCGCGCCGAGGTAGGAGCCGAGGTCGTGCGCGGGGCCGCTGCCTTTGTCAACCGTGAGATCGACTTCCTCCGGCTCGTTAGCCGCCAGCGTCGTCTTTGCCAAGGTGACGGTGTACGGCCCGGCCGTGGCCGTCGGCGGTGACGGCGCAAGCGACGGTTTCACCGCGACCGCCGGGCCGTCGCTGTCCATCGTGAAGCGGAACACCTGTTGGCCTAAGCCGTGCGGCGTCGTGTCGGCATACACGTAGTAGCGATGGTTGGGCTGCTTGGTGAACGGCTCGAGGAACGTGCCGCTGGTCGTATTGAACGCAGGGTGAAGATGCGCGAACGACTCGAAATCGTCGCGGATGACGACCATATGGATGGTCTTCTGCATCTCGACGTCGTAGTTCATCAGCGGACTCTTGGCGCCGATTTGGAACTGCCGGACGTGCAGCGTCGCGCTGCGCGGGTTCGCGCCGTGCACCGCCCAGAACTCCGATACGATCGCCGGCGAGCCGCCGAGCAGCGCGAAAACTCCGGTTTGTTCGGGCGGTCCGGCCGACGCGCGAGCGAGGGTTGCTGCCGCGCCGACGGCGAGCAGCAGGGTACAAACGACGATCGTGCCG
>JBDTDR010000093.1:0-30471 GCA_039922955.1 Candidatus Tumulicola sp. | reverse complement strand
GCCCGAAACGGTCGCCGTCTTTCGCGCGATTCAAGCCGGCATTCCACCGCCGAGAGCGTAGTCGGCGGGAATCCAAACGCCCGGTCCCGCCCCGTTTAACCGCGAGCTTCGTACACGATATTGAACGGCGTTTCCGTCGCGCGACGGAATTCGGAGTACCCCGCTTCGCCAAAGACGGCCCGCAAACGGGCCTCGCCGGCTTGCGCGCCCAAGCCGAGGCCGACGTCCTGCGCAAGCGACGCCGGCGTGCACAAGAAGGTCGACGCTCCGTAGAAGATTCGTCCGATCGGGTTGAGGTTGTTCTCGAGCGCGTCGTTCGCGAACGGCTCGACCATCATGAAGGATCCGCCTTTGGCGAGCGCCGATCGGATGTGCATTGCCGCGCCTACCGGGTCGCCCATGTCGTGGATGCAGTCGAAACATGCGATAAAATCGTACGTGCCGGGAAACGACTTTGCGCTCTCAACTTCGAGCGTGACGCGGACTTCGACGCCGGATTTCTTGGCGCTCGCGCGTGCGGCATCGATCGATTCTTGGTGGTAATCGAACCCCACGAACGTAGACTTCGGGTAGGCTTGCGCCATGAGAATCGTCGACGATCCGTGACCGCATCCAACGTCGGCGACGCGCGCACCCTGGCGGAGTTTTCGCTCGACGCCACCAAGTGCGGGAATCCAGTTCGCAGCGATATTGGCGTTATAGCCGGGCCGGAAGAAGCGCTCCGTCGCGGGGAAGAGCCGCCCATCGTGCTCGTGCCAGCCGACGCCCTTACCGCTTTGAAAGGCCTTCCTGATTTTCTCTTCGTCCCCGTACAGCACTTGGGCGATCGCGTAGAGCCCGCACATGAGAACCGGGCTGTTCTCGTCGGCGAGCATCGGCGCGTGCTCGGGCGGCAGGGTAAATGCTTTCGTGGCGGGATCGTACGTGAGATATCCGCTCGCGGCCTGATTGGCGAGCCACTCGCGGACGTAGCGCTCGTGGGTTCCCGTTTGGGCCGCCAGGTCGACCGACGTCATCGGGCCCTTAGCGGCCAGGACACGGTAAAACCCCAGGCGGTCGCCCACGATCACGAGCGCGCCCGTGATCGCGGCGCCGACGTCGCCGATCATCTTGCCTAGAAAGCCGTTGAATTTCGATTCGTCGAAAGCCGGTGCTGCGGGCTGGGTGCCGGTCGTCGTCATGGTGGTGTATCCTCCCGCATGCACCATAACAGACCGCCCGTCTCAAGAGCGTCTCACGTTGACTCAGGTGGGCTGCCGAACGTGCCGGCCGGCCGAGCCGGGGCTTTAGGCGAGGAGTTTCGGCGTGATCCGGAAGGCGCCCGAAGCGCAGATTTCGACGATTTCAGCGCCGCTCAGGCGGCGAAAGCTCACGTTGCAATACTCGAACGTGGCGCCGGCCTCGGTCGCGTCGTAGCGGGCCTGCGCCCCGGAATTGAGCTTGGGGCGCTGCTGCACGGTTTGATTCTTGAAGTTCACACGGTAGACGAGGTTTTCGCCAAAGAGAAAAATCTCGCCGCGACCGTTGGCGTAACCGCCGTAAACGGGCTCGGACGGTTCCTGAACGAGACGGTCTTTCGACTTCCGGCTCACGATATCGAGATTGGCGACGGGCGCGGGCGCGTACAGCATCATACGCAACTCGCAACCCCGGAATTCCGGAGGTGGTTGCACGGGCGATCCGACAGGCCCGCGCCGGGCCGTTGCGCGAATCAGGAGCCCGTGAATCTCCTCATAGCCGCTTTGCCCCTGGTTCTCGCTCTCCATTCGGCGAGCCCGGCGAGCGACCCAGCCCTCCTGCATCCCACAACGCTCTCGGCCAAGGCGCCCAGCCGATACGACGTCGCGTTCGATACGACCAAGGGGCACTTCGTGGTGGCCGTAACGCGGTCGTGGGCGCCGCTCGGCGCCGATCGTTTCTACAACCTCGTGAAGCACGGATTTTTCACCGAGGCGGCGTTTTTTCGAGTCGTGCCGGGATTCATCGTACAGTTCGGGCTGAGCGCGAATCCAGCCGTCAACGCGGCCTGGAGCGCCGCGAGCATCAAAGACGACGCCGTCGCCCAAAGCAATCGCCCGGGATACCTGACCTTTGCGTCGGCCGGACCAAATAGCCGCACCACCCAGCTCTTCATCAATCTGGGCGAGAACGCGCGGCTCGACCGCATGGGGTTTTCGCCCTTCGGGAAGGTCGTTTCGGGCATGAGCGTCGTTCGCAGCATCTACGCCGGTTACGGCGAATCGCCCGATCAAACTTCGATCGTCACACAAGGGAAGCCGTATCTGGACAAAGCCTTCCCGAAACTCGATCGCATCGTTTCGGCAAAGATCGTTCCGATCGCGCCCGCGCCCCGTTCGACGCCGACGCATCACTAGGAGTTTGTCAAGTCAGACAAGCTCCTAGCAGGCTACTCCTAGCGCTCGCGATCGGTTTGACGGCGGCCGCTCTGCCGCGGATCGCCGTGGCGGACGTGCCGTCGGCCCAGGCGTTTTATTCCTCGGCGGTTGAGGCCATGCGCGAGTTGCCGCAGCCGCAGTATCTTGAGTACGCGATGCAAGGTGAGAGCGACGGGTTTGCCGTTAGCTTGCTGGTGATCGATCATCTGGTCTGGCTCGGCATCCATCGCGGATCGGCTCCGAGCACTTGGCATCTGCGTCACCGAACCGACGACTATGCGAGCGAAATCCGCGACGAAAGCGGCACTCGCTACGTGACGCAACGATCGTTTTTCGATCCGACATGGTACGGCACATTTCGCGCGCTGCGCGACGGAATGTTGGACTATCAGGATATCGAGCGGCCGGTCTCCACGATGGCGACGCCCGCGCCGACGAAAACGCCGGACCTCCGCACCATCGCCGTCGTTCGCGTGATGGGTACGTCGATATATCGCGTCGCCGACGCGGGCGCAGCGACGTGTTCGAACGGCGATCCGGGCCACGCGCTGCGGTTGACTTCGCGCGAACGCGTCCCCAACACCAGCTCAGCTACGTGGTCGTCGATCTTCGCTCGATGCGCTTCTGCACGATCCGGTTCAGCATCCCGGACGCATTTGGCTTCCACGGATTCGTCGAGCAGCACTATGCCGACGCCGGCGGCTTCTGGCTTCAAACCGACGGCCTGCTCGACGGTACCGAACGGCTCTTCGGAATCGCCACCCATCACGGGGCCTGGCGGTACCGCCTCACAAACCTGATTTTCCCGCGCACCATCCCGGCCGAGGTTTTCGCGAAGCCGCCGGCGCAGTGACGCAAACGATGGGAGCCATCGTTCGTAGTCAAGCAAATGCCGTTACCTCGTTCCGCCGTTTGCACGCCGGGGAGCGCGTCTTGCTGCTTCCCAACGTGTGGGACGCAGGTTCCGCCGCGCTCTTTGCGGCCGTCGGGGCCGCGGCGGTCGCGACCACCAGCGCCGGCCTTGCGTGGGCCTGCGGATTCGCCGACGGCGGCGCGTTGCCGCGCACGAGCTTAATGTTTGCGGTCGGTTCGATCGGTCGGGTGGTGGGGGATATCCCTCTTACCGTCGATATCGAGGGCGGATACGCCAACGAACCGGACGGAGTCGCGGACGTCGTTTCGGAGCTGCTCGCCCTTGGGGTTGCGGGCATCAATATCGAGGACGCAACCGGGGCTCCCGACCTTCTTGCCGCGAAGATCGCCGCCATCAAACGCCGCGTTAGGGACAATGGCGCTGACGTTTTCATCAACGCCCGAACGGATGTCTACTTGCGCGAACTTGCCTGTGGTGAGGATGCCGAGCGCGAAACGGTCTCGCGCGCCCAACTCTATGCGCGAGCCGGCGCCGACGGGATTTTCGTGCCGGACTTGAGCGATCCCAGCGCAATTCGACGGATCGCGAACGCGACGGCGCTCCCACTCAATCTCACGGCCGTTCCGGGTCTTCCCCCGTTTCGCGAGTTGCACGCGTTGGGCGTGCGTCGCGTTAGCGCGGGCGCTTCGATCGCCAAATCGGCGTACGGCACCGCGCGCCGCATTGCGGCGTCGTTCCTGCTCGGCGGCGACAGCGGCGTCCTTTTTGCCGACGACGCCGTCGACTACGGCGAAATGAATGCGTTGCTTGAAAAGGCCGCTACCGCCCGTGAATGAGACGTCCGACGTTCGCGGCCCGGCGCCGCCGTTCTCGCGCGAAACTGCGGCCGCGAAGGTTCGCGGCGCGGAAGACGGCTGGAACATTTGCGATCCCGAGCGCGTGGCGCTCGCCTACTCGGAGGATAGCCACTGGCGCAACCGAGCGGAATTCGTGCGCGGGCGCGCAGCGATCGTGGCGTTCCTACGACGGAAATGGGCGCGGGAGCTCGACTATCGGCTCGTTAAGGAAGTGTGGACCTTCGAATGGAACCGCATCGCCGTCCGTTTCGCGTACGAGTGGCACGACGATTCGCTCAACTGGTTTCGCTCGTACGGAAACGAGAACCGGGAGTTCGACGAGCGCGGCCTGATGTTTCGGCGTCACGCCAGCATCAACGACTTGCCGATCAAAAGTTCGGAACGCAAGTTCCATTGGGACCGGAGCGGCCCCCGGCCGCCCGACCATCCGGGCCTCACCGAACTCGACCTTTAGCAGGGTGCTAAGTCGCGGCGCGCCGTGGGAAATCTCGGCGACGGGTATACAACTCGAATTCGATGGCCGTCGATTTAAGGAGGCACTGTTCCATCATTTTGCCGACGCGGGCGTCGTAACGCGATTGGCTCCAGGCGTGATGGTCGATCCATTCGGTGAGTACGACCATGGTTTTATTGTCGACGCTTACGAGAATCTGAGCGGCCTGAAAGCCGGCCAAATCCCTCGACTCTTCGGCCAGAACGTCAACGGCCTGGGCCACCAGTTCGGGTGCGTCGGCTGCGTCGATTCTAACCTTGATAACGCCGATAACGCCTTCCTTGACGTTCGTCGTACCGGAGTGCGTCGATGACATCGCTTTCACCTATCGTTCTTTCTTGGCCGCGTCTTCGTCGAGGACGTCGGAGCCTCCCGCGAGGCGCAGCATCGACGCGATCGAAAAGAGCGCTCCGTCGCTCGTAATCGTTACGGCTCCGTCGCGATCGGTTCGATAAACCCTTACGCCGAAACGTCGCAGCGTTTCCAGCGTTGAAGGCGCGGGGTGACCGAACAAATTGTGCCGGCCGACGGAGATGAGCGCGTATTTCGGACGAACCGCCGCGATGAATTGCGGGGAAGAACTGTAGGCGGATCCGTGGTGGCCGACTTTGAGCACGTCGCATCGCAAGTCGGCGCCTTGAGTCAAAAAGCGACGTTCGGCGGCCGCACCGGCATCGCCCGTGAACAGCATGCAGAAGGATCGATAACGCAGAACGAAGGCGACGGAATTTTCGTTGATGTCGTTGCGCGAGTTGGCAATAAGGGGCAGCGACGGCCCCACAAAGTGCAACACGACGCCATCGTCGCTGCGCCACTCCGCCCCGGCGCGTGGATACACGACGGGCACGCCCTCCGCGCGGGCGGTCGCGAGCGCGTCGGCGTACGCGTGCCCCCCGTAACGCTGACCGCTATCCGCCAACTCCTCAACTCGCAAACGCCGCAAGACGGGCGCGACGCCGCCGGCGTGATCGCCGTGCGGATGGGAGATGGCTACACCGTCGAGCGAATGGATGCCGTTGCGCAGGAGAAACGGTACGACGATGCGTTCGCCGACGAGTTCGGCCGAGGAATCGCTGCCCTGCGCTCCACGTTCGAGCCGGCCGCCCGCATCCACGAGGAACGCGTGACCGCGCGGCGTCTGGACGACGATGGCGTCGGCTTGTCCGACGTCGAGCATGGTAATGCGCAGGCGATCGTCGAGCGTCCGCGGAGGAGCGATGACCAACCCCGCCGCCACCAGCAACCCGGCCGCGGCGGCCGTGCGCGCGCCTCGGCGCAGGAGAAACGGGGCGGCCACGAGCGACGCATCGTAGAGGAAGATGCTCCACCCGGGCGCGGGCGTCATCGGGACGGTCGACCCCGGCAACGCTGCCAACGTTTGAACGACGCCTAGCATCCAGGCAAGCAGCCAGGAGTTGAGATTAGCGGTAGCTTGTGCGAGCGGCGCGCACCACGCAAGCGCGAGCTGCGCGGCGCCCAGCGCCATGGTCGCGGCAACGCACGGGACGATGGCGAGATTGGCAAGCACGGCGTACGGCGCGAACTGCAAAAAGACGGCGGCGGTAAGCGGCCACGTGCCCAATTGTGTCGCCAATGAAAGCACGAGCGCCTCGCGGGCCCGCGCGGGCAGCGACATGCGGGCTTCGATCCAACGCTCGATCGGCCCCGCGCATGCGAAGATCGCACCGACACAGGAAAACGAGAGCGCGAACGAGGCCGTCGCGACGCTTTCGGGTCGCGCAAACGTAACGGCGAGCGCCGCCATTGCCAGCGCGTTCCACGACAGCGTGGCCCGCCCGCAGGCTCTCGCCGCCAGTGCCGCCGTGGCCATCGTGGCCGCTCGGACGGCCGGCACCTGCGCGCCGCTCCACGCGACGAACATCCAGATGCAGGCGATCGCGGCCGCGCACGTCAGCCCCCGCGGCAAAGCGAAAAAAGCGAGGATAGCGAGACAGACCGCGGCCACCGCACCCAAGTGCAAACCGGCCGTAACGAGGACGTGCACGGTTCCGGTTTCCTGAAATTCCGCGCGTAAGTCGGGAGGAAGCGTCGAACGCTCGCCCCACAGTTCGCCGGCGACTACCGACGCGAAAGGCTCGCCGAGCCGGTCGCTCAGCTGTCCGTGCGCCCATTCGTGCGCGCGCGGCAGGAACGTGCGCGCATCCCACCGCGAACCCGGCGCTGCCTTCGAAAGCACCGCTGCGGCCTCGAGCGCAGCGTCGATGCCGCGTTCGCGCTGCATCGCCCGTTCGCTCGGCTCGCCGGGATTTCGCGCGTCGTCGAACGGCGTGAGACGCCCTCGCACGAGAACGCGCGAGCCGACGGGCGGCCCTATGTCGCGCACGTGCGCGAGAACGCGCGAACCCTCGTCGAGATCGATGACGAGCGAGGAGGCGGACCGTAGTACGATCGTCCCGACGTATCGCGCAGTGCGGCGTTCGACGACGCTTCGTTCCGCGCTCGCGTGCGCACCCGCATTGACGGCCGAGGCGGCCAGGGCAGCGAGCAAAAGCGCGCGAAACTGCCGGGGCTCGCCATAGGCGGAGAACGCAAGCGCGCAAAATGCCAAAAGACCGGCTCCTGCCGCCATGCGCCCGTCGGGCGGAAGCCTCCCCGTCGCCGCAAGGGTGCCCAGCACGGCGGCGACGGAACACAAGACCAGCGCAAAGGGCGGCATCGGCATCCCCTTGCGACGAGGCGCGGCCTCGGCTAGGCTACGAGATCGAAAGCGGAAAGGATCAATCGGTGCGCATCATCGTTACCGGCGGCGCCGGATTCATCGGATCGCACGTGGTCGACGCCTATATGGCGCACGGGCACGACGTTCTCGTGCTCGATTCGCTCTGGGAGCACGGCGGGGGACGCCGCGCGAACGTTCCGGAGCGCGCGAATTTCGTTCATATGGATATCCGCGACGAGAACGTCAGCCGCATCTTTACCGAGTTCAAACCGGACATCGTCAACCACCACGCCGCGCAGCATTCCGTCGCTATTTCGGCGCGCGACCCGATCTACGATGCGCAGGTTAACGTCGTCGGCTTGCTCAACATCCTGGAAAACTCCGTAAAGTCCGGCGTTCGCAAAGTCGTGTTCGCTTCGAGCGGCGCTACGTTCGGCAATCCGCAGACGTTCCCGATAACCGACGATACCCCCCAACGGCCCGCTTCTCCTTACGGCATTACCAAGATGGTCGCCGAGCATTACCTGCGCTTTTACCAAAACGAAAAAGGCCTGGATTTTACCGCGCTACGCTACGGTAACGTGTATGGCCCGCGCCAAGACCCCAACGGTGAAGCCGGCGTAATCGCGATATTCATCGCCAAGTTTTTGCGCCGCGAAGGCGTCCGAATCGATTGGGACGGCGAACAGACGCGCGACTACGTTTACGCCGGTGACGTTG
The DNA here is from genome assembly GCA_039922955.1 of Candidatus Tumulicola sp. Lineage (GTDB taxonomy): Bacteria > Vulcanimicrobiota > Vulcanimicrobiia > Vulcanimicrobiales > Vulcanimicrobiaceae > Tumulicola. The sequence continues at coordinate 22,451 of JBDTDR010000093.1, read as the reverse complement.
CCCGCGCGAACATGTCAGCGCTCGAGCGCGGTTCGGGGAACTGTTACGTGATCGGCACGGGCGTGAAGACCAGCGTCAACGCCATCTACCGCACCCTCGCCGACATCAGCGGCTTCGAAGCGCCGGTTACCCACGCTCCGCGTCGTCCGGGCGATCCGCGCGACGCCCAGTTCGATGCCGCCCGCGCGCGTCACGATCTGGATTGGGCCCCGTCGGCCACGCTGGTCGACGGTCTGCGCGCAACGTACGACTACTTCAAAAAAGCGGCCGTTCCACGATAACGCGGCGCGGCGATCCGCGTTACGCGAACGCGTCGGGCGTGCGGATGTGCTCGGGCCGAGCGCCCATGCCGATCAGGCGCGCCGCCAGCCGGCGTAACGACGGAACTTCGTCGAGCAGCCGGGCCGCCAACGGAACGCGGGTCACTTCGACGCCTTGCAGCACCGGATCGATCGCGCGGTTTTGCGCGAAAACTTGAAACGCTTGGGTGACTTTGGTGGGGAACGTGCGGCGCTCTTGAACCGCAGCGAGGAGACCCTCGGTACCCGTGCCCTCAAGCAGCGCCCCGGCGAGAATGTTTGCCGCCGCAACGCCGTCCTGGATCGCTAAGTTGATTCCGACGCCGCCGATCGGCGACATGGCGTGGGCCGCGTCGCCGATGCACAGGACGCCGGCGCGATGCCAGCGTTTCAACCGGTCGACGCGTACTTCGAGCAGCGCGACCTTCGACCAATCGTCGATTGTTGCGACCCGGTCGCGGAGCGCCGGAACCGTATCGACGATCCCGCGGTGAAAGGCATCCAGTCCGGCCGCCTTGAGGTTCTCGAGCGTGCCTTTGGGTATGACGTACGCGCACTGCCAGTACGTGGTGCGATCGATCATGATGAGGATGCGCCCGTCGCGGATCGTTCCAAGCGCTTGAGCCGGGTCGCTGCGGAGCTTGGGTATGCGCATCCACAACACGTCCATCGGTGCGCCGAGATTTTCGACCTCGAATCCGGCTAAGGCGCGAACGGTTGAATGACGTCCGTCGGCCCCGACGACGAGGTCGGCACGGATCGCGACCTCGCCGGCTTTAGTCTTTGCACGTACGCCGGTTACGAGCCCGGCGCTTTCGACGAGCGCGGTTACCTCGGTCTCCATCATGAGGTGAAAGGTGGGGTAGCGCCGCCCGCGTTCGACCAGAAAGTTCAGAAGATCCCACTGCGGCATGAAAGCGATGAATCTGGAGTGCGTCGGCAGCTTCGAGAAATCGGCGACTTTCAGGAACTCGCCCGCGATGTTCGCGCCAATCTCGCGCAGCTCGCTGTGCGGCAGGGCCAAGCACGCATCCAGCCACCCCAGCTCGTACAGTAGCGCAAGGGTAGACGGGTGAATCGTGTCCCCGCGAAAGTCGCGAAAAAAATCCGGATATTTCTCCAAGACGATGACGTCGATGCCGGCGCGCGCGAGCAGTACGCCCAGCATTACGCCGCAAGGTCCGCCGCCGACGACGCAGCAGCGCGTCGAAAGCTCGGATCGTTCGGCGGCCGGGGCGACGACCGAGGCAGCGGCGAAAATCTGCTCGGACGTCACCTTAGCAAACTCACAACCCCATCAGCCGCGCGAGCACGACCCGCTGTACTTCGTTCGTGCCTTCGCCGATCTCGTTGATTTTCTGATCCCGGTACATGCGCGAGATCGGATACTCGTCCATGAATCCGTAACCGCCGTGAATCTGCAAGGCTTCGTTGACGACGCGGTGCGAGAGTTCGCCGGCGAAGAGTTTGGCGAAACTGGCCGACCGCACGTAGTCGCGGCCCTGATCTTTCTCCCAGGCGGCGCGCAGCATCATGAGGCGGGCGTGCTCGATCTCGGTGAGCATGTCTACCAGTTTGAACGAGATCGCCTGAAACTTGCTGATCGGCCGTCCGAATGCGTGGCGCTCCTTCGCGTACGCCAGGGCCTCGTCGTAGGCTCCCATCGCCAGGCCGATCGAGAGCGCCGCCACCGAGATCCGACCGCCGTCGAGAATCGTCAGAAACTGCCGATAGCCCTCGCCTCGGGGCCCGAGCAAGTTCTCTTGCGGCACGGTCGCGTCGGCGAACGACAGTTCGCGCGTATCCGAAGCCCGCCAGCCCATTTTCTTGTACTTCTTGCTGCGCACGAATCCGGGCGTGTCCTGCGGGACGATCAGGTTCGAAATCTCCGGCTTGCCGTCGGGGCGCGTCCCCGTGACGGCGGTAATGGTCGTCCCGCCGCTGAGGTCGGTCCCCGAGTTGGTGATGAACGCCTTAGTCCCGTTAATGACCCAGGTTCCGTCCCGCAGCGCGGCCTTGGTCGAGACGTTGCCGGCGTCGCTCCCGGCGTTGGGCTCGGTTAGCCCGAATCCCCAGAGCTGCTTGCCTTGCGCGAGCGGAATGAGGTAGCGTTCCTTCTGCGCCTGCGTGCCGAAGAGGTAGAACGGCGTCGCGCCAAGCGAGACGTGCGCGGCCATGGTGATCGCCGTCGAGGCGTCCGCACGCGCGATCTCCATCACGGCCAGCGCGTAGCTTACCGTATCGCCGCCCGCCCCGCCGTACTCCTCGGGAAAGGGCAGCCCCATGAAGCCGAGGTCGGCCATCTTTGCAACCAGCTCGTACGGGAAGGCCTCGTCGTGGTCCATCTTCTCGGCGCGCGGTTTCACCTCGTTCTGCGCGAAGTCGCGCGCCAGGCTTTGGATCGCCTTTTGCTCGTCCGTCAAGTCGAAGTTCATGGCGAAGGTATAGGTCCCATCGCCAGGAAAACTCCTTTCGCAGCGATGATATCCCTGCGCAACGTCTCACTGGTGTACCCGAACGGCGTACACGCTCTCGACAAGGTGAATTTCGAAATCGCAAAAGGCGAGTTCGTTTTTTTAGTCGGGCATTCGGGTACTGGAAAATCCAGCTTGCTGCGCCTGCTGTACCGCGAGGCGCGGCCGTCCACCGGCGAAATCACGGTCGACGGCATTCGCGTCGACCGCCTAAGACGCCGGCGCGTTCCGGCATTGCGGCGTCATCTCGGCGTCGTCTTCCAAGACTTCAAACTGCTTACCGACAAAACCGTGTGGGAGAACGTCGCGTTTGCGATGCAGGTTACCGGCGCGCATACGCGCGACGTCATGCGCCAAGTCCCGCGCGTGCTCGACCTAGTCGGTCTCTCGCATAAGAGCCGAATGTACCCAGGCGAGCTTTCCGGCGGCGAACAGCAGCGCAGCGCTATCGCGCGCGCACTCGTAAACAACCCAAAAATTCTCCTATGCGATGAGCCCACCGGAAATCTCGATCCGTCGAACACGTCCGAAGTCATGGAGCTGCTGCTCCGCATCAATCTCAAAGGGACGACCGTCGTCGTCGCGACGCACAACCAAGCCGTGGTCGACCGCATGCGCCGCCGCGTCGTGCGGCTAGAAGACGGCCGAATCGTAACTGACGAAGAACGGGGATATTATTATCTTGGACTGGGGCAAGGTCAGATTCTTTCTGGGTGAGGTGTTGCGCAACTTTACGCGCAACGCCAGCATGCAGGCAACGGCAATCGGCACGGTCGCCATCACGATCGTTCTGCTCGGTTTGTTCCTCTTCGTGCGCGCCGCGCTCGCCGGAATGGGGGCGCACCTGCTCGATCAAATAGAGATTTCGGCCTATCTGGCAAACGACGCCACGGCCGCGCAGGTTACCTCGATCCGCCACCTGCTGGCGGCGGATCCGCGGGTGGCCTCGGCGGACTTCGTCTCGAAGAAGCAAGGCTTGACCGAACTGCGCGATCGCACCAAGGGCGTCATCGACACCGCACTGCTCACCGAGAATCCGCTGCCGGACAAGTTCAGGATAAAGGTCCGCGTTCCCGAGGAGGTGCCGGCGGTCGCCGCAAGCGTGCGCCGATTGAGGGGCGTCCAGAACGTCGTGTACGGGCAGACGATCGTTCAACGTCTACTCCAGCTCGGTGTGGTTCTGCGCCGCGTCGGCATCGGCGTCATCATCGTCTTCCTCGCGGTTGCCGGCATCATCATTTCAAACACCATCCGCCTTACGGTATTCGCGCGCCGGCGCGAGATTGCGATCATGCAGCTGGTCGGCGCCACCAACCTGTACATTCGAATTCCGTTCATCTGCGAGGGCTTACTGGACGGCTTGGCCGGCTCGCTGCTGGCCGTGGCCATCCTCGCCATCGCACGTGCGACGCTCTGGCCGAAATTACTCGAAGCCCTGCCCTGGATCCAGCTCAACGTGACGGCGCTCAATCCCGGCGTACTCGTCGCCGAACTCGTGCTAGTCGGCGGCGCCGTCGGCGTCGTGGCGTCGTGGATCTCGGTAGGCCGCCACCTGCGGACGTAGCCGGCCGGCGTGAAGAATATCCCGTACGCTCTCGGCCATCGGGTGCTGGTGGCCGACGACAACCCGAACCTCCAAAAGATCATCTCGACGAACCTCGAGCTGGCTGGGTATGAAGTTGCGACGGTCTCCGACGGGCGCGAAGCGCTCGCGAAGATCGAACAAAACGCGCCGGATCTCTTGCTCCTCGACCTCATGATGCCGCACATGGACGGCTACGAAGTCGCGCGCCGAGTGCGCAGTCATGCTAATCCGTCGATCGCCAACGTTCCGATCATCATCCTGACCGCCAAGGGTGAGACCGAAGACAAGCTGCGCGGTTTTGAGGCCGGCGTCGACGACTACATGACCAAGCCGTTCGGGTCGCGCGAACTGCTCGCGCGCGTACGTGCCAAAATTCGGCGCGTCGAGGTCGATACGTCGCTTTCGCCGCTTACGCGCCTCCCGGGCAACCTGGCCATCGAGGGGGACCTGCGTCGCCGGATCGCCGACGCCGAAACGTTTGCGGTTCTCTACCTCGATCTCGACGACTTTAAGGCGTTTAACGACGTCTACGGGTTCGCACACGGCGACGAAGCGATCCAGTTGGTGGCGCGCGCCTCGGTCGACGCGGTCCGGCGACGCGGAACGCCCGACGACTTCGTCGGGCATATCGGCGGCGACGATTTCATCATTGCCACTCTGCCCGATCGTGCGGAGGAAATCGCGCGGGAGATCCTGGCGGAGTTCGATCGCGGCATCCGCGGCCTCTACTCGCCCCGGGACCTACTCCAAGGGTACGTCGAAACGCGCGATCGGCGCGGCGTGCTCAATCGCTTTCCAGTCATGTCGCTCTCGATCGCGATCGTGTCCAACCAGACGCGTCAGCTCGCGAACTACGCTCAAGTCGGCGAAATCGCGGCCGAACTAAAACGATACGCCAAGTCGGTCGCAGGCTCGGTATACGTAAAGGACAAGCGACGCTGATGTCCCCAACCAGACTCGCCGCAGCAGCCATCGCCTTTGCGCTGACGTTCGTTCCGGCGGCCGGAAGCCCGCAGACCACGCAGCAACGCATCGAAGCCGCGCGGGCGAAGGGCGCACGCATTCAAGCCGCCTTGCGCGCCAAGCGCTCGCAGCTGCATACGGTCACGATTCGGTACAACGACTTGCAGCAGCAGTTGGGCGAAACCAACGCCGCAATTACCAACGTCAACGTTCGCATCGGCGGACTCGACGCCCAGGCAGCGTCGACGCAACGGCGCATCGATTGGAACACCGTCGCGCTCGACGCCGCCCGGAGGTCCCTGAAACTCCACGATACGATGCTGCGACGGCGGTTAGTCGACATCTACGAGAACGGCGATCTCAGCTATATCAACGTCTTGATCTCGGCCCGCTCGTTTAGCGACTTCGTCGAACGCTGGGAGGACTTGCGGTTGCTGATCGGCGCCAACGAGCGCGCGGTTCGCGCCCGCAAGAAGGCCGAGCGCCGCGTTGCCGCCGTCGAGGCCGACCTCGAAAGCACGCGGCTGCAGCTGCAACAAGAACAAGCTGCCCAGGAGCAGGCGCGCAATCAGCTCGACACCTTGGCTTCCGAGCGGCGCAACCTGGTGGATCTCACGGCCGCGCAAAGGCACGACGTCGCCTCTCAAGTGGCGCAGATGGAAGACCTCTCAGCCGCTGAAGAATCGCAGCTGGAGTCCCTGATCCAAGAACGCCAGCGCGAGCTGGCGGCGCAGCGCCGGGCCTCCGGCATCGCGGGAGGAGGAGGTCAGGAAACCCCAGGCGGCCCAGGGTCGTTTTCCTGGCCGGTTACCGGAACCATCACCTCGCCTTTCGGCTGGCGCTCAAACCCTTTCGGAGGCTCCCCGGAGTTCCATCAGGGGCTCGACATCGCGGCTCCCAGCGGGACGACCGTAACGGCGGCCGCCGGCGGAACCGTTATTATGGCGCAATGGTACGGCGGCTACGGCAACTACATTCTGATCGACCACGGGGGCGGCTATTCGACCGGGTACGGGCATCTCAGCGCGATCTACGTGTCGAACGGGCAGAGCGTCAAGCGCGGCCAAGCGATCGGTGCGGTCGGCTCGACCGGCGCATCCACCGGTCCCCATCTTCACTTTGAAGTGAGAATTGATGGAAAACCGGTAGACCCAGCCCCCCGGCTTCATTAAGACTTATCGAGTACCGTTTCTTGGAACAACCCCCCGAGGGTAACCCGGGTAGTGTAGAGGACAAATGACCGTTCGAGCTCGCGCGCTGCTTGCCGCGCTTACCCTCGTCATCGTCACCGCGGCGGGGGTGTTGTTTATTCGACAGCATTCCGGGGCGATCGCGGGACAGACCGGCATTGACGTGGCCACCACCGGCGACGTCAGCGGTATTTTGGACGGCACGGCTGACGGCCCGGCGCTGGCAGCGCTGGCGCTGCGCAAGCTCGAGGGCACGTATTACAAACCCGTCGACCCACAGACCCCACTCGCCGGCGAGAACGCGGCGTTGCACGGCTATTTGCGCGCCAAGAAGATTTCCAACGCCGCGCTTCCGACCAAAACCGCCAGCGGCGACGTCGCGCAAGACGCCGGTCTCGTGGCCAACCAGCTGGCGTTCGTCCAGCAGCGCTACGCAGGCAAGCTTGGAGCAAACGGCCGTAGCGATCTCTCGGAGGTCGCGCTGCGCGGCATCATGGCTTCGGTGAAGGACCCGTACACGGTTTACCTCTCACCGCGCGAGATCCAGGGTCTGAACGAGTCCCTCAGCGGGGGAAACTTCGGCGGTATCGGCGTCTACATCTATCAGCTCAAGGACGGCCGGGTCGTCGTACAGCCGATCGAGTCGATGCCGGCGTCGCGGTCCGGAATGAAACCGGGCGAAGTGGTCGACACGGTCGAAGGCGTTCCGATTCGCGGTTTGACCCTCGATCGCGTCGAGGGGATGATCCGCGGCGAACCCGGCACGCCGGTGCGGATGACGACGCATCCATTTAACGCCGCATCCAAAGCGGCGCCGCGCGAACGCTCGTACACGATCGTGCGGGAGATCATACACGTTCCGTCGGTGCGTGCAAAGATGGAAGGCGGCTACGACTACATTCGACTGGCGGACTTCGGCAAGACCTCCGGCGACGAGGTACGCAAGGCGCTGCTCGACGGGCAGGCCAAGGGCGCCAAAGGCTACATCCTCGACTTGCGCGACAACGGCGGCGGCCTTTTGGAGACCGCGGTGCAGATTTCGAGCCTCCTCGTTCCGCAAGGTACGATCGTTTCGACGATTCGGCGCGACGGGCAGCGCACCAGCGAAGAGGCGCTGGGGACCGCGATCGGCGGGCTCGGCCCGATCGTCGTTTTGGTGAACAAGTACACCGCCAGCGCCTCGGAGATCACCGCCGGCGCGCTGCAAGACTACCGTCTGGCAACGTTGATCGGCACGCGTACGTTTGGGAAAGGGGTGGTGCAGAGCATCTACCCGATGCCCGATCAAGGCGCGCTCAAGATCACGACCGCCAAGTACGTTACTCCGCTCGGGCGCGACATCCAGCACCGCGGCATCAACCCCGACATCGTGGTGAACCAGGCTCCGGATCCGTCGCTCATCGATACCCCGGCCGACAAGCAGCTCGCTGCTGCCAAGGCCAACCTACGCGCCACCCTCCACTGATTTGGATAACATGAAACGCTTTTTTACCCTGTTGGTCGGCGGCTTCTTCGCCGCAACCCTGATCGCACTTCCCGCCGCCTCGACCACGGTCGCCCCGACCGTCGTGCCGGCTCGCATCTCGGCCGCCGATGCGGGCGAAATCGCGACCGGGTATCAGCACCTAACGACCGACTACTACAAAAAGGTCGACCCGCAGGCCGTGCTCAACGCGGTGAGGTCGCAACTGCTCTTCGCGCTGCGAACGGCTGGGATCGCCAGCGCTTCGCTGCCGGTTCTAAAGTCGAACGAGGCGAGCGGCGCAAACGTCCGCGCCATCGACCACGAAATCGAAGTCGCCTCCGGTGAGTCGCGCGCCAAGTTCAACGTTCACGCGCTGAGCTACATCGCGCTGGACGGGATGATGCGGTCGGTCCAAGACCGCTATACCGTCTTCCTCACGCCCAAAGAGTTTGCTGCCCTCAATCAGGATCTCGACGGCGGTGATTTCGGGGGAACCGGGATCGTCATTCAAATCGACGACACGAGCAAGTACATCCTCGTCGAGAACGTCATTCCGGATGGACCCGCCGACAAAGCCGGCGTCGAGCAGGACGACCTTATCACCGCGATCGACGGAAAGTCGACCAAAGGATTGACGGTGCAGCAAGCCAGCACGAAGCTGCGCGGCAAGGAAGGCACCAGCGTTTCTCTCACGGTGAGCCGCGACGGGGCGACGGTGCCCTCGCCGATCGCTATCACCCGCGCCAAGATCCATCAGCTCAGCGTGTACGAAAAAATGCTGCCCGGAAAAATCGGTTACGTCGAGCTGACCGTCTTCGGGCGCGACACCGGAGCCGAGCTCAATAACGCGCTTACCCGCCTGCAGCAGCAGGGCGCACGGGCAATGGTGCTCGACCTGCGCGACAACGGCGGCGGCTATCTTCAGGCGGCCGTAGCGGTCAGCTCTAAGTTCATTTCGAGCGGCCCGATCGTCTCGGTCGAATCGCGTGCATCGAATATCACCACGATGGAGGCCGACGACACCGCCATCGATCCGCTACCCCTAGTCGTGCTCGTGAACGGCTACACCGCCTCGGCGTCGGAAATCACGTCGGGAGCAATTCAGGACAGCGGCGTCGGTACGATCATGGGAACCAAGACGTTCGGCAAGGGGGTCGTGCAGACGATCTATCCGCTGCCCGACGGCTCCGCCGTCAAGATCACGACGGCGCGATACCTCACGCCGCGCAACCGAGATATCAACCATCTCGGCATCACGCCGGACGTGGTCGTCACCGAAAACAAACGCCCGCAGTACGGCACCCCTGCCAAGGATGGCCAACTCGAGCGCGCGATTCAATACCTCAACCAAAAGATCGCGAAGCTCAATGCGGAGAACGGCGTCTAGGCAACGTCTCGCACCGCGCGCTCACAGCTTTTTCTTGCCGGCCCCCGTCGCCGTTTTCTTCTTTCGCGCGGCGGGGGTCTTCTTGCGCGCGACGGGCGCCTTCTTGCGCACCGCGGACTCTTTCTTCGGCTTAGCGGGCGCCTTCGCGGCCGCGGTCTCGGGCGTCTTGCGCGTCCGCTTGGGCTTGGTTTCCGGCGGCGACGGTAGGGCTGCGATCGGGGCGCTCTCAAGTTCGGCCGCCGGTGCGCGGCGTCCGGTCGTGGTCGCGGGCCGGCGCCCGCGAGCCGGCTTGGTTTTTTTCGGTGGCGCGTCGGCCAAGGATAGGCTTGGAGGCGGTGCTTCCAGTGCCGGCGGTGCGGCTCCGCGGACGGTCGCAATCGCGCGCGACGGTTCCCGCGGCGCGGTCGTGCCGGTGGGTTCGGCTGCGCCGTCGGAGCCGACCCGGAAGATATGCCGATCCGGAATCGCCGCCGCACCCTCGGATGGAACGCCATTCGGGGCTCCGCCGCGGCCGCGACGCCGGTGGCGGCGGCGGCGTTGCCGGCGCACACCCTCACCGAGCGACCCCGCCTCGGCGGCAGCCGCCGCGGCCGGGACCGGCTCGTCGTTTTCCACGGCAGTCTCATCGGGGACCCGAACCGCGACACTCGGCGATGCCGGCTGGAGAGGAGCCGCTTCACCGCTCCCGCCGCGACCGCGGCCGCCTCGGCCCCGGCGGCGGCGGCGGCGCTTGTGACGGCCGTCGGCCTCGGCGTCGGCGTGCTGCACCTCGCCCTCGGCGATGATGATCGCATCGGCCTGCTTCTCGCCGCGCCGTTCCGCGATCAGGGTTTTGTCTTGCGCCTCTTCCTCTTCGGTGACGGTGCTTATGCCGATCGGCGGCCGCGACTGTGCCTGACGCGCCGCCTCCTCCGCGAGTTCGCGGAGCTGCTTGGCTTGTTCCGTAGCGGTGAGTTCGGCTTTGCCCCCGCGACCGCGGCGGCGTTTCTTCTTGGCCGCCGCAACCCCGGCGGTGACCAGTTCGGCAAGCACGTAATCGTCATCGTCGTCGACGTCGAGAATCCGAATCCGGGCCGTGTTCCCGGCGTTGTTCGCCGAGTTCTCTACCTCGACGATGCGGTTTTCGATGACCGCCGCCGTGGACGCTACGTTGGGAAGCCGCCCCGGCAGCAACTCGACGTCGTGTTCGTCGCCGACGCGGATTGCGCGCGCCTTCGCGTCTGCGAGCAAAGGCGCGAGATCGATTCGCGATTTTTCCGGATGCAGCATCGGATCGACCCGCACGCGTATCGGATGCGCAAATCCGTGCGATAGGTCTTTGCACTCTTGTTCGTACCAGAAGTCCATCTGCATCGCCACCGTCGGCGCGACGTACGCGACGACGTCGCCTTTGAACCCATCGCCGGTTTCGCTGCGAATGTGGCGAAACGTTTCGATCGCGACCGATTGCGACGACATCACGCTTCCCATGCCGGCGCACGTGGGACACGTCCCACGGAGCTGTGCGCCCAGGTCTTTTCCGACGCGCTTGCGCGTAAACTCGAGCAGACCGAGGTTGGAAAAGGACTGAATGGTGGCGCGCGTGCGATCGCGGCGCAAGCCGTCCTCGAGCGTTTTAATGACCTTGCTGCGCGACGCCTCGGATATCATATCGATGAAGTCGACGACGATGATGCCGCCGATGTCGCGCAAGCGCACTTGGCGCGCCAGCTCGTGCGCCGCTTCGACGTTGGTTTTAAGAATCGTGTCTTCTAGGTTCCGGCCGCCGGTGAACTTTCCGGAGTTCACGTCGATGACGGTCAGCGCCTCGGTGGATTCGATCACGATCGAACCGCCCGAAGGCAACGTGATCTTGGGTTTCATGAGCTTCTGCAGCTCGTCGTTGATTCGGAAGTCCTCGAACAGGGAGCGGCCCGCGTCGTAATACTCGACGCGATCGAGATATTGCGGACCGAGCAACTGCAGAAAGTCGCGAACCTTGCGGTATTCTTCTTCGTCGTCGATTAAGACGCGGTCCACGTCGGCCGTGATGAAATCGCGGGCCGCCTTGTAAATGAGGTTCATGTCTTTGTGCAACAGCGACGGCGAGGCGGCGCGTTTATACATTTCCAAGATGCCGTGCCACATGCGAATCAGCACGCCGAGATCGGCGATGAGTTCGGCTTCGCTCACGCTCGCCGCCGCCGTACGCACGACGGTCGCCATGCCTTCGGGCCGAATCCGCTTCATGACCGCCTTGAGGCGGTTGCGCTCCTGCGCCGATTCGATCTTTCGCGAGACGCCCGAATACTTGCCGGTCGGCATCAGAATCAGATAGCGTCCCGGCAACGAGATGTTCGTCGAGATCCGCGCGCCTTTGAGGCCGCGCGGTTCCTTGACGATTTGGACGAGAATGTCGTCGTTTCGCTTGACCTTCTCCCCGATCGTAAAGCCGCTGTGGCCCTGCGTGATTTCGACGTCGCCGATGTTGAGCGGCTGCTTGTTGATGTCGTCGACGTACAGAAAGGCGTTCCGGCCGAGGCCGATGTCCACGAACGCCGCCCCCATTCCGGGGAGCACGTTTTGCACTTTGCCTTTGAAGATCGAGCCGATGACCTTCTCTTCGCGCTCGATGTAGAGTTCGGCCAGATCGCCGTCCTCGAGAATGGCGACCCGGTTTTCCCACGGGTCGCTCGAGATCAATATCTCGCTCGACAAATTTGTCCTCAGTTGTCTTCCCGGCTGTTGCCGGCGCGCCGGACTTTCGTCCTCCGCGGCACGACCCGGCGGGGTCTCTTACTCCCCGGGATCGCTGACGATTGCGGGCGACGCTCGGCGTCGCGACGGGCAGCCGTAAAAATCGAAAAAAACGTCTTCCGGCGGGGTCTCGCACCTCGGCAAGGCCTCCAGTCCGGTCAGAGGGCCCTTTCCCGTCCTCCCGGAACCGGACCTTCCCACCATGACGACCAACCGGTGTTTGACCCTGTTCCTGTTGCTCGCCGTCTTCGGCTTGCCGGTGGCCGGCTGCAGCCGGGGACCTTCACCCTCGCACCTGGGCGGCGGCGGGTATCGAGGCAAACTGTCGGACGACACGCTCGTCGAAGCATCCACCACCGTCCTGGTCACCAACCGGGACGTCGTGATTGCCCTTGATTGCGCGCCGCTGCGGCAAGCACTCACCAATGACGACACCGCACGAATTGACCAGGCCGTCGCCGATGGCACGGCCGTCCGGCTCCCGGCCGGCGTGACGATCTATACGCCGCCGTTTTCGGCCGGTAACCCGGGTGCGTCGCCGCTGGTCGTGACCGACGACAAATACGCCGGCCGGCTCTGCACGCCGAACTCCTACGACGTCGCCAAGTAACGGCGCGGGCGAGGGAGCCGGCCGGCCCGATCAAAAAGCGCACTTCCGGTAGTCGGCGTCGAACACCCCATCGTGGCTAAATCCGACCGTGCGTCGGGAAGACGATTCGATCGGGATCATGGCGTTACGACGCACGCCATTTTGTTCCTGAGCGATCTCGACCCGGATTCGACCGGCGACGCCGGTGCGCACGCAACCCATTACGAGGCCGTGCCGGTTCCGGCGTTTCGCGCCCTCATGGCGCAGGTTCCCGACCCGGTCGTCCGCTCGTCGGTCTTCGTCGACGTGGGCGCCGGGATGGGACGAGCCCTGATGCTGGCGAGCGAATATCCGTTCAAGCAGGTGGTCGGCATCGAGATTTCTCCCGGGCTTGCCGAGATCGCCAAAGAGAACGTCGCCAAGGCCTACGACCTGGCGACGCGTTGCCGCAACGTGCGGCTGGTTCGCGCCGATGCGCGCCGGCGTCAGTTCCCGCGCGGCGCCTTGGTTATTTTTCTGTATAATCCGTTCGACGGCGACGCGCTTGAGGCGGTGCTGGATCGGCTGGCCGAGCGACGCGAGGCCGGTTCCGAATGGATCCTCTATTACACGCCGGTACACGCCGAGCGCCTGCGCGGGCGCGGGTATCAACTCGTCGCCGAGTTACCCGAAAGCCAAGTATACCGTCTGGACCGCAACGGCAGCGCCGACGCCCAGCCGATGATGTAAGCGGGTGCGGCATCAGGCATTCCCGAGAACGTCGCGGTCGCGCTGGGAATAGATGTTGAGCAAGATGCCGATGGCGGCAAATCCCGTTAAAATCGCCGAGCCGCCGAACGACACGAACGGCAGCGGAATTCCGGTGATCGGCATGATCCCGATCGTCATTCCGACGTTCACCAGAATGTGGAAGAAGAACATACCGGCGAGCCCCGCAGCGAGCAGAAAGCCAAAGCGATCGCGCGCGGCCAGCACGCTGCGAATGCCTCCGTAAAGCAGCAGCACGTAGAGCAGCAACAGGACGGCTGCACCGGCGAAACCCCACTCCTCCGCCAACACCGTGAAAATGAAGTCGGTCGAATTCTCGGGAACGAAACTGAGCTGCGTTTGGGTTCCGTGGTAAAGACCGCGGCCGAGCCACTCGCCGCTTCCGACCGCGATCTTCGACTGGTTTAAGTTATAGCCGGCTCCGAGCGGATCGAGCTTGGGGTTGAGAAAGACGAAGAGCCGCGCTTTCTGAAACGGTTTGAGCACGACGTTGGTCCCAATCGCAACCGCAGCCACCAGCAATACACCCAGCGCGTAGATTGCGAAATCCCCCAGTTTGGGCAATCCAACGAAGAGCTGAACGGTCAGGATTGCGAGCAGTACCAAAGCCGTGCCGAGGTCGGGTTGCTTGAGAATCAGCAGTGCGGGAACGCCGACGGCGAGCAGCGGCTTCCAGAGGTCCAATAGGCTGTCGTAACTGCCGCGGCAGAGTACGCTCGCGAGCGCGATTGCGAGCACGAGTTTGGCCGGCTCCGAGGGTTGAAACGTCCCGAGCGGCCCGAGCGAGATCCAGCGCTGCGCGCCCAGCGCGCTGTGACCGCCGCGCAGGATGAAGAGGAGCAGCAGCAAGTTGACCACGTACAATCCCGGCGCCCACCGTTGCCAGTTGCGGTAATCGACGAACGACACGCCGACCATGAGCGGGATTCCAAGGCCGGCGTACAGCAGCTGACGCCGCGCTTCGCCGGCAAGCAGGGCGTCGTGCAGACCCGCCGAGCCGATGCAGACGATCCCGATTGCCGTCGCGGCAACGCTCGCGACCGCGAGCGGCCAGTTGAAATTGCGAACGAAGCGCTTCGCCCCGCTGCTGCCCAGCGTCATCGCCGCCACGCCGGTATTCCTAGAGCGCGGATGCCGTCTCGGGGGCCGCGACGACCCCCTGGCTCTTCGATTTCTTGCGGCGGCGGCGACGGCGTTTGACGGTTTCCGGTCCCGCCGGCGCGAGCGCCGAAGGGGGCTCGGCCGGTTCGGTGACGATGCCGGGAAGCGGCTGACCGTTGGTACGGTTTACCGAAAGGATCGGGATGTTCGCGAGCATTGCGAGCGCTTTGTCTTGCTGCTCGAAGCTCACTTCGATCTTGTCGCGGTCGACTTCGACGTAGCGCGAGATCACGTCCACAAGATCCCGTTTCATCGCCTCGATCATGTCCGGAGCGAGTTCGAGATGATCGGTCATCAGCACCAAGCGCAAGCGCTCTTTGGCCGTCGATCCGCTCGAACCGGTTTGACCGAAGAGCTTTTTGAAGAACTCGATCACGGGCGTTTGCCTCCGAATATCGAACCGAGCCGTTCCAAGAACGTTTCCTTCAGGTGGGGCATCGGCGCCGGTACGTCTTCGCCGGCGACGCGTGCGGCGATGGCGTGGTAAGCGGCGCCGGTCGGTGCGTCCTTGCGAAGCGCCAGCGGTTCGCCGCGATTGGTCGTCACGATAATTTCGGGCTCGTCGGCGATCACCCCTAACAGCGGCAATCGCAAAATGGCGTTGACGTCATCCACCGAAAGCATTTTACCTTTTTTGACGAGCTGCGGACGCAACCGGTTGATGATGAGCTGCGGCTTGAAACGATTGCCGAGGAGCCCCACGACGCGATCGACGTCGCGCACCGCAGAGACCTCCGGCGTGCAGACGACGATCGCTTCGTCGGCTCCGGCAACGGCGTTCTTAAAGCCCAGCTCGATGCCGGCCGGACAGTCGATCAACACGTAGTCGAAGCGTTCGCGTAGGCTTTGAATCAGCGCGCGCATCTTTTCCGTATCGACTTCTTCCTTCTCGCGCGCCTGCGCTGCGGGCAGCAGGGAGAGCGTCTCGCTATGCTTGTCGGGGACGAGCGCGTCGTCGAGCGAAACCGTTTCGTCGAGGACGTCGAGCAGGTGATGCTTCACGCGGCTCTCGAGTCCGAGCACGATATCGAGATTGCGTAGACCGATGTCGGCATCGACCAGCACCACCCGCGCGCCGCGCTGCGCGAGCGCCGTTCCGAGGTTCGCCGTCGTCGTCGTTTTGCCGACGCCGCCTTTACCCGACGTGATCACGATCGCGCGGCCGAGCTTCGCCGCCGCAGCCGCCGCGCCGGGAGCCTTCTCGTCGCGCGTCGCTTTGAGCTCGTGCATGACCGATTACCCCGCTTTCATGGCGTCGATGAGACGCCCGAAGAAGCCTTGATTCTCGAAACTCGTGAACGGCACGATCTCGCCCTCGAGACGCCGAGCGATCTTGTCGTAAATCGCGCGCAGCCGGCTGGTTTCGTCGAGCACGACCGGCTCTCCGCGATTGGTCGTGTCGATGATCTCCTCGTCGTCGGGCACTACGCCTACGAGTTCGATCGCGAGGATCTCGCACACGTCGTCGACCGAAAGCATGTCGCCGCTACGCACCATCTCCGAACGCAGTCGGTTGACGATCAGCCGAATCGGTTTGCCGCGGTCGTTGAGTTTCCCGACGACGCGGTCCGCGTCGCGAATCGCGCTGACCTCCGGGGTCGTGACGACGATCGCCTCGGCGGCGCCGGCGATGGCGTTGCGGAATCCGGCTTCGATGCCCGCCGGACAGTCGATCAGCACGTAGTCGCTTTGCTCGGCGGCGCGCGCGACGATCGCCGAAAACTGTTCCTCGGTGATGGCGTCCTTTTCGCGCGTCTGGGCGGCCGGCAGAATCGAGAGCGAATCGAAGCGTTTGTCCTTAATCAACGCTTGACGAAGCTGGCAGCGGCCTTCGGCCACCTCGACGAGATCGAACACGATGCGCTTCTCGAGGCCCAAAACGAGATCGAGATTGCGCAATCCGATGTCGGCGTCGATGAGAATCACGCGCTTCCCCCGTTTGGCCAACGCCGCCCCGAGATTCGCCGTCGTGGTCGTTTTGCCGACGCCGCCCTTGCCGGAAGTGATGACGATTCGCCGTCCGCTCACGATAAAGAGGCTCCCCGTTCGAGCGCGCCGAGTTGATCGAAAGCAACGACGACGATCGCGCCGTCGCGAACCAGCGCCGCTTCGGGGCGCGCGGCGTTCGTTCGCGCCGGGCGGTTCTCGCCGTCCGCCGCGATGAACGTGGCGATGCGCAGCTGGGTTGCGTCCAGGTCGAGCGCATACACGCGGGCGCGCTCGTCGCCCTGGGCGCCGGCGTGGGCCACCCCGGCCAGCCGCCCAAAGACCAAAACGTCACCGGTCGCGATCAGTTCGGCGCCGGGATTGACGTCGCCGACGAGCACGACGTTCCCGTCGTAGTGCAGGGCTTGACCGCCGCGTAGGGTCCCGGCGTGATAGAGCGTGCTCGGCGGTGCTTCGACCAGGTGGAGCGCCGGCGCGAATTCGCCGGCTAGGGCGGCGTCCGGCGGCGCCGGCTCGATCGAGGGGTCGGTGCGCGGCACGCTGGCTTCGCCGCGCCGCCGGCGATCGGCAATGTCCGCCCGGGCCCCCGCGAAATCGGCCACTAGCGAGCGCGCGGCGTCCGAAAGCTTGACCCCGCGACGAGGGCGCAAAGCCCGACGCCGCTCGAGTTCGTGCTCGTCCGAAGGTCCCGCCGGCGTTTCGAATGCCAGCTCGCAGGCGCGGGCGGCCTCCCCGACTTCCACGCTGCCGGACACCGCGCGCAGCTCGATCCCGGCGCTTGCGAGAATCCCTCGCAGCCGGCTCAAGTCGGGGACCGATGCGTGGGTCGTACCGAAGGTGGCCACCGCGGAGGTACCGCGATAGAAGCCCGGCCGCTCGCCAAGACGAGCTTCCAGTTCATCGAACGCTTGGCCGAGCTCTCGCCCGGCAAGAGCGACCTCGAGGCCCTTTCTCCTCCCGCGTAAGAGTGTCACGTCTTTCTCCGAATACCGCTGGGGATGCGATTGACTCGCCCCGTTCACAAGTGTGCCGCTCTATCCCCGCCGTCATCCACACCGGACTCGCAAGTTCTTGATATTATCCACATCTCGTACACAGCGTTAAGCCGCTTATCTGTAACTCGGGGGCCGTTCCGCCCGTAACAACGCACGGCTCTTCGGAGTAACTTGTAGTAAGAAAGCCGACCTTATGATGCGCCGAATCGTTCCCCTCCTCGTCATCGTCTCGTTACTGTGTGCCTCCACCCCGGCACCGATCTTCGCCATGTCTACCGCCGCGGAGATCCAGCTGGGTCAGGCGGAGGACCAGCAAATCGTCGCCGGCAGCGTTATCGAGACCGATCCGCTGCTCAACGCCTACGTCGCGGGTATCGCCGAAAATCTTTGGAATCAGGTGGCGCGCAAAGACGTGCCGTACTCGGTTAAGATTGTCAAGGACGACAGCATCAACTCGTTCGCGACGATGGGTGGCTTCCTATACATCAACGAGGGCCTGGTCGACTTCGTGCAGTCCGACGACGAGCTGTCCAGCGTCATCGGTCACGAAACCGGCCACATCGAGCGGCGCCACGTCATCACCACGCAATCGAAAGCCGAGATCCTTCAGATCCTGTTCGGCCTCGCTTCGCTCTTTTCGCCGCTGATCTACAACTTCGGCAGCATCGCCGAGGCCGGGTTGATGGCCAAGATTTCGCGCGAAGACGAGCTTCAAGCCGACCGCTACGGCCTGCAGCTGATGTCGCGTGCCGGATACGATCCAGAATCGATGGTCACGATGATGGCGCACCTCGCCGTCCTCCAAGACGCGCACAGCGACCTGCTCACGAAATACCTCGAAGACCATCCCAATCCAAAGAGCCGCGTTGCCCACTTGATGGGCTATCCCGAGCTGGATCCGACGAACGTTACGACCGCCCAGCAGCTCGTGCAGGCGTCGAGCGACGAGGAACGGGGGCGCTACGAGTTTGCATCGATTCGCTTAGCTCAAGTGCTCAAGAAGGAGCCGCAAGATCCCGAAGCGCTGCTGGAACTCGGCCAGTCGGAACTCGCGCTCGGCCTAACCAGCAAGAGCCGGCAAACCCTGGCCGAAGCCGCGCAGCTCGGTTCGCCGCAAACGCGCGCGACCGCGAATCAGCGCATCGCGGCGCTACGGCAACTGGAAGTGCAGCGGGTCACGCTGACGCATCCGAATCTGCCGAAGCTGCGCGACGCGGTCCAAGCGGCCCAGGCCTCGCAGATCCAGGCCGCTACCCAGATTCAAGCCCGCGCTGCCGAGGGTAAAGACCAACTCAAGGCCATCAATACCCGCATCGGGTCGCTGCAGTACGAAATTCCGGATTTCAGCCGGATCAACATCCGTCGCGGATCGCGCGTCGAAGCCGTCGTGAAGAACCTCACGCTGATGTCGCGTTCGATCGACAGCGCGCTCCAGGACGCCGGCAGTCCGATCGGCGGCGTCGGATCGCTGGAGAAGAGCAAAGAGAGCGGGTTGCTCAAAGAAGGTTCCAACATCTACGCGGAGATGCTCGCGCCGTTCTCTTCGATGCCGATTCCAGCCGATTCGCTGGCGATTCTGCCGTCGTATCCGCAGATGATGAACGACCTGTCGCTCGCCGACGGCGACATGCTCCGTTCGGTCGACGCCGCGCGCGCGTCGCTCACCATGCTCGATCAGTCGATCGGGGATTTGGACGAATTCCTCAAGAGCCTCGATCACGTCCAGCTTAGCTTTAACGGAGACCTCAGCGAAGCGTCTTACGCCTCGATCGAACCGCTCATGCGCAAGGATGTCGCCGAGTTTAACAGCGCCGCGACGGCTGCCTCGCAGGGCTCGCAGCTCTACAACATGGCGCGCTCGCGCCAGATCTCCGCGCGTATAACGCTGCTCGGCCTAGGGACGTCGCCGCAGCGATATTCAACCCTCCAGACCGCCTTGCAGCAGCGTTTCGGCACGGGCGGCGTCGACTATCGCACGATGCTGCGCGCCGGCTTGACCCCCGGCGACGTAACCGTCGCAACGATTCTCGCCGCCGACATCAAGAGCACGCCGGAAGCGATCATCGCAGAGGCCAAGAGTTCGAAAGCGACGATCGTCGACGTCGCCAACGCGCACGGCATGCACGCCTGGCCGCTCGAGATCTTCGTCGGGCTCGTCTATCTCGACTTTACCGACGACCCGATGAAAGAACTTCGCCGGGCCGATGGCACCGAGGCGGCGACGCTTTCGGAACTCGGCTTGTAGCCGGAAACCGAAGGGATCGATTCATGGCATCGGCTTTGGGCGCGGGCGACCTGCTTAAACTGGTCCGGCGTGGGATCGACGTGCGCTCCGTGCAGGTGCACGTGCGCAAGCCGTTTCGATTTCTCCTATGCGGCGACCCCGCGCTGATCGCCGAAACGCGCGCGCTCCTGCTCTCGGGTCATGCCGACGCGGTGCCGCTGGATGCCGCCGCCTGTCTCGAAACGATTTTCCCCGGGACGGCGCCGATCGCCGAGCCGAGCGAAGTACGCGCGGTGCTCTTCCTGGGCCGGCCCGGCGACCTCGCGGGTGCCGATCTCGCGTCGCTCAAGCCGCTCAAAGTCCCGATGCTCGCGCTTACGATCGATCCGAGCGCACCGCCGAGCGGACCGGCGTCCGCGCCCGCGCCCGGTACGTCGGCGCAATACTCGGCGCCCGCCATTTCGTGCGAAGCGCTGCGCGGCCGCGTCTTCCCACACCTGGTCGAGTGCGCGCGCGGGGTAGAGATCGCGGTCGGACGCCGTCTGCCGGTGCTGCGCGAAGCCGTGGCGGCGAAGCTCACGCGCGATGCGGCGAACAACGCCCTGAAAGTCTCCTTGGCGAGCGCCGTCGTCGATCACATACCGGTCGTCGGCATAGTACTCGGGGCGTTCGCCTCGGCCGGCGACATGGTTGCAATTACCGGCATTCAAATGATGCTCCTGCTGCACATCGAAGCGGCGTACGGACGCGACCCGGACGTGCAGCGAATGTGGCAACTGTTGCCGGTCGTGGGCGGCGGTTTCGGCTGGCGCACGCTCGCGCGAGAGCTCAGCGGCTTCATTCCGGTTGCCGGAATCGCGATCAAAGGCGCGATCGCGTACGCCGGAACGATCGTCGTCGGCGAGAGCGTGACGTTTTTCTTGGAACACGGACGCCACATGACCGCAAGCCAAGCGGCGAACATTTTCGAAACCACAAAACGCGACGCCCTCACGTTTGCGCGCGACGTTATCGGCAGGTTTCGCAACAAATAACCTGTTAACGCTCGGCCGGCGCTTACAACCGCTCCAACAAGGCCTCGTCTTCGAGGCGCTGCATGTCCGGAGGAACGCGTTCCCGGACGCGTTGCGCGAGTTGGGCGGCCAGTTCGCGCCGCCGCTCCGGGATAAGCGCATCCCGCCGCTCGAGAAAACGCTTTACCAGCGATCGCTCGTCGCCCGAGAGATAGCGCGTCGCGCTGTAAACGGGCTCGGCCTGGGTCGTAAGCACGTCGGGCAGGGTCAGGCGCGCGTCGCGTACGACGATCGTTCCCGCCGCGAAATCGCCGAGCCGCTTGTTCTCCGCTGAAAGCAGCATGCTGATGGCCGACACCGCGTAACTGCCGAGGATCATTTCGCCGACCCGGATGAGATTACGCACGAGCGAAGCGCCGAAATCGATCGGATACCCGCCGTCGCGCACGACCCGTATCCCGATCGCCTTCTTCCCCGGCGTCTGTCCGTTCCAGAACGTTTCGAACACGATGAAGTATCCGAAGAAAATCATGAACACGATTGCGACCAGGAGCGCGACGGCAATTCCCTCCACCACCTTCTCGCTTCCCGACGCGACGACGTGCTTCGCCGCCGGCTCGATGCGCGACGCAGCTAGGACCAGCCCGCCGAAAATCGCCGCCAATATCGCGGTCTGCAGCACTAGATCGATCGCGAGCGCCAAAAACCGGCTCCCCAAGCCCGCCAGCTCGTAGGTCAGCGCAACGCTCTCGGGCGTTTTAACGTCCAGGTCGCGGTCCATGTCTAACATCTTCTTTAAAGGGCGGGGCGCCTCCGGCTACGCGCCGCCATTCCGAGAACCGGTCGCGATCCGGAGGGCGAGCGCCGCTTAGAGCCAAGTCTCTCCGAGTGCGTCAGACTTCGTTCGCCGGCCAGCGATCTGCAACGTGGCAGCGGCTCGACGCGTTGATCGTGCGGGCCGGGAGGCGTGGAGTTCGCGCGCTCGACGGCAGCGAGGTTGTAGAGATCGGCCGGCTCTATCGGGCGATCACGAGCGACCTCGCCTACGCGCGCGCTCGCGAGTTCGACCGCAGCCTGATCGAATACCTCAACCGGCTGGCTGTGCGCGCTCACGCATACGTTTACGGTGGGTCGGCCGAGAGCGGCAGTTCGCGCATCGGCCGGTTCTATCGCGAGACGTTCCCTCAAGAGTTTCGCCGGTCGTTTGCGTATTTCGCCATTTGCACGGCGCTCACGATCGCGTGCAGCGTCGTGGCGTACGCACTGATCCGATCGCATCCGTCCGAGGCCTACGCGCTCCTTCCAAAAAGTTTGATTCCCGACGAAATTCGAAAGAGTCTGCACGATTCAAACTTTGCTTTCGATCGCAATTTCGCACCCGCGATGTCGACGATGATCGTCACCAACAACATCAAAGTCGCGGTCGTGGCGTTCGCCGGATCGATGACGCTGGGAATCCTGACGCTCTACATCATCGGCTACAACGGCCTCATGCTCGGCGGCCTCGGCGCCCTGTTCGCCAACGCCGGCTTCGGCTACGACTTCTGGGCGACGATCGCGCCGCACGGCGCGATCGAGCTGACCGCGATTGCGATTGCCGGCGCGGCCGGTTTGCTGATTGCCGCCGGCGTCCTGTATCCGGGGCGCGTGCGGCG